>NZ_FQLF01000002.1:926004-1234672 GCF_900120175.1 Oceanicoccus sp. KOV_DT_Chl | reverse complement strand
GGATTCCATTTTGGTCGGTGCAGAAAGAGTATGGCAAGACGGATCCTGGTCCTACAGCGCTACAGTGGATGCCATAGCTGTTAATGACGTAGCACTTAATTCACAGGAGTTATTACTCACCGCTAAAGACCAGCTTAGCATTCATAATTCCCAGCTCGATAACACCGCAGCCGCCAATTTTTCTGGTAACAGCTGGACCAGTGATAGTGGTGTGACATTGTTAACGTCGACCGCTGCAGGCAGTGGTTTATTAAACGCAGATAGTAGTTCGCCCAGTGGTGATTTACTGATTGATGAAAACAGCCGCATTAAAGCCGCCGGTACTTTAAGTATCAGTTATAACGGTAAAGATCAGCTGCGCGGTCTGGATATCAGTGGTGGTAACTTACAGCTACTGAGTGATAATTTGAGTATTGGTGAGGGCGGTAGTGTTAATGGCAGCTTGTTGGAAATGGCTGCGGCGGTGGAAATTTATGCACAGAAGGGTGTGCAGTTTATTTCAGATCTCAGTGCCGACTTAACTGACTTGTTCATTGCAACCGGTAGTTTGAAGGTTGCGGATAATCGTTCCGTGACCATTCGCTCAGCGAATACGGTTACCTTGCAGGGTGTTGGTGAAGAAGCGGCGACAGGTGTGACTAACGGCACGTTGAATATTTTTGCCCCGGTGATTCGCATGCTTGGTGGTGAGTCGAGTCGTCAATATTTCTCGGTGGATGCCAGCGAAGTTACCTTGCAAGCCAATGAATTATTGTCGGTGGCTGGTGAGTTGAACTTTAATAGTCGTGATGATCTGGCGATCAATACCCGTATAGTCAACGCTGAAGATAGCGCGGAATTAGAACTAATAGTCGGTGGCGATTTAACGCTGGCTGCTCTGGATACAGCTAACCCGACGGCGACGACGAATGCAGCCGGTGCCAGTTTTTACTTTCAAGCAAACACTGTGGCGATTGATACTGCCATAGCGGCACCGAGTGGTTTGATTGATATCGCTGCAGTAGCCGGTGATATCGCATTGGGTGCTAATAGTCTGCTGGATGTTTCGCCGCACGCACTGATCTTGCCAAACGGTAGTGTTCAATCTGGGCCGGGGGGAATGGTCAATGCGCGAGCTGCTGGTGATATTCGCGTTAGCGATGTCAACAGCTTTCATTTTGGCAGTGATAGCGATGATGGCGGTTTGTTGTCTCTGCGCAGTCGCGGTGTGCTTGATCTGGGAGGTAATGCTGAGCAATTGGCCAACACCGCCAGTGCTATCGATTTAACTATTGAAGCGAGTGCTCTGGCGCAGGCAGAGCAATGGAATACCTTACTGGCAATAAATAAGGCCGGTTATAACGGTGATCTAGCACTGGTATTTACTGATCCCGACCAAGCGCTAACGCTGGCAACCGGGCAACAGTTGCAGGCAAAAAATTTACAGTTGATGACTGCTGCCGGATTAAATATTGCCGGTGATATTGCGGTTACGGCGGCGACGACGGCGGTGGTATTAGCCGGTGAACAAGGCGTTAATCTAACTGACAATGCAACACTTTCAGTTAGCTCGGCGGAAGCGGAACGGCCGGTAGATTTAAGATTACAGGCCACGGCGAGCGGCGTGATGGTGAACGAAGCTGCCACCGTTAATACCGACGGTAAATTAGTGGTGGTGAAAGCAGCAGCAGATACCAACACTGCTATTACCTTGGGAGCAGAAGATGCTCTTGGCAGTAATGCCATCGATGTTTACGCCTATACCAGTGTTGCCGATAGTGCGATCGATCAAGCCGATATGGATAGTTACGGCGCGCAAGCGATTGCTGCCGCAGCTACCACGGTTTTTGCTATCGATAGTATTTACAATGTCAGCGTAAAACCCTGGCTGGATATTGTGTCCGCTACGGATTTAACCCTTAGCGATAACGTCGCCAAAGAAAACCCACTGCTTGAAAATCAAATCAATCTGAGTGCACTAAGAACGGCGGAGGGTGATGCCGGTTGGTTGTCACTGCGTGCAGCGGGTGATATTCAATTAGCAGCGGGTTTAACCGATGGTGTCGATTATGTGAAGAACCCTGTCTACGGCGCTACAGCCTTAGCCATGGTGGATGATTCCTGGAGCATGTCTCTGGTGGCTGGTGCTAATAGTGGTCATCAGTTAATGCGCACTGAAGTGCTCAGCGGCGGTGATCTGGTATTAGCCGATAAAAGTTTTATTCGCACAGGCACAGGTGATATAGCGCTGAGTGCATCGGGTGATTTGGTATTAGCAAATGGCGCAGCGATTTATACCATTGGTAAAACAAATTATCAGGTCAATACCTCCGGTTCCTGGGAAGAGGTTGACGGTACTGATGCAACTAAAGCTGCGCTACCGTCCACGGGTTTATCTGCCAAGGTTACTGAAGATTTACTCGCCTATCGCTTTGCTGCAGAGTTAATGGGTACTTTTTCCGGCTTTACTTTTAATGCTGGTGATGTCGATATTCGAGCCGATGGCAAACTGGACAATGCCGGGGATTTACAAACACCAAATTCATTTACTTTGGTGGTGGCTAATAGCGGTAAGATAGATGGCGGCGGGTTTGAGCCGCTTAATGAGCGCTACGATCTGGATATGCGTGCCTGGGGTTTTAGCATTCGTGAAATCGAAGGCGGCATTCATTCCATTGGTGGTGGCAATGTTTCGGTTCATAGCGGTGGCGATATTGTTAATGCCAGCTTTTCAACGCCTGGTGCTGCCGACGGTTTGTATCCTGATCTGGTTGCCGCTACTGATTTAATTCGCTATCCCGGCGGCAACCTGTCCGTCACCAGCTTAGGTGATATTAGCCGTACTACGGTATCCAGTGATGGCGGCGAAATTAATGTGCGGGCAGCAGGGGATATTGCTGGCGTAGTGAATCAGTTAGGCAGTTTATTGATTACCGGCTCAAACTTTGATGCCAGGGTAATTACTGGTGGTGACCTGGTTTTTGATGGTGCCAATAACAGTATGATGATGGCGCGTTTAAGTGGTAATGGCGAATTTAATAGCTATGCCAGCGACGCAGATAAGCGTGCTACGCAAAAAATCAGATTTAATAGTTTCGAAAAAGAGGGCCTAAGCCATCAACAAATAGGCGGCTATTTTTATGATGACTATGCTAACAGTGCTATTACTTTAACCAGTATTGGCGGCGATTTAACGGTTACCGCTAATACCGACAGTGTGCGTGCGTTGATGGCCGCTGATGTAGCGGGTAGCAGTTTTGACAGCACTGCGGCAACTTACAGTGTCTTGCCCTCACAGCTCAAATTTTCTGCTTTGGCTGGTGATGTGTTATTGGGTGATTCGTTAACTCTCTTTCCTGATAGTGATGCATCATTGGAAATCATCGCTGCTAATAATATCGCCACTATCAATTACAATAATGCTTTGGCGGATAGAACCACTACAACTTTATTTCTCTATATTCCCGATTTACTGGCGAACACTATTAGTCCATCGATCAATAACTATATTGATTTCAGACGAGCAACAACACCATCAGAGTTTTTTAAAAATTTATTCTACTCTCTTGGGGGCGGGGAAACCGAGCAGAAGTTTCACAGCGCCCAATTGATTAATCGATCTCAGGTTGATCCAGTGAGCATTTATGCGTTGAACGGTGATGTTGGCGATGCTGAACGTACGGTAAGCCTGGTCTCGCCGCTGGCAGTAGATGCTTATGCTGGCGCGGATATTTTGAATTTAGATATGAAAATTCAGCATGGCTCATCTAACGATGTGTCTTTGGTGCGGGCAGGCGGTAGCATTATTTACCCAGCCCGATTGCAGCCAGGGACTGCCAAATTGGTGAAAGATATTGTCGGTATTGAGCTCGCTGGTGGCGGCGATTTATTGGTGATGGCAGGGGATTCCATAGAGTTGGGTGCATCCAACGGTATTGCCAGTATTGGCAATTTGAACAATCCGACCGCCTTGCCGGATAAAGGGGCCGATTTACATATTTATGCCGGAGTCGATCAGATTTTATCAGCCGATGCGGCATTAGGTAATGGTATTGATGCGGATGCCCAAATTGCGGGTTTATCAATTGGCACGCTAAGTAGTAGTGAGTGGTTAAGTGAGGCCAGTGTGGATGCCACCGACATTTTTAGTCGCGCCTTGATTAGCGTAGTGACGAAGGTAACTGGAGATAAGCCAGAGGATGTCGGCGCCGCCATGAGCGCGTGGCAACAGTTGGCAGAAATTGATCAGTTGCGCATAGCTACCCAGGTGCTACGTGATGTCATCCTCAGTGATCCGGCCAATGTGGTGGCAAAAGGCCAATATTTATTTGCCGAAGTGGAGGTCGGACAAGAAGGATTTACTTCTCAAGATGAACGCACGGCAGCATTCAATCAGTATTGGGATGCGGTCGCCAATGTTACTGGCCTGGCGTATTTGCTCGACAAAAATCCCACCGCGATTACCGGCTTGTCATTGAATGATGGCGCAAGCGTTTCGGCGTTTAATCATTTACCAATTGCCGAGCAGTTACAAGCAGCATTGACTGCCACCCGGCAACTCGATGCGCCGCAGCAACTTTTTATTGCCGAGGCGATTGTCAATGAACAAATCGCCCAGAGCAGTATCGAGGCAACAGCGGCAAGTGAATTGCAGCTGGTCAATTTCGAGCGTGCCTACGTTGCGTTGCAGCGTTTATATGGTGAAAAATTTGCTTACACCTTGCAGGAAATGCAAACCAAAACGGCTGCATTATTAGACGCCGGTCAAACCGAATTTGAATTGGTATTGGGCAATCGCAATCGCACGCCTTTGCAATCATTTGAACAGGTGGTGGCTGCCTGGTCAGTAGATTCAGGTGATGATTTTACTATTGCCGCAGAAAGCCCTGTGAGCAGCGGTGATATCACTATGGAATTTTCGGCGCTGCGTAGTCAGGCCGGCGGTGATCTGAATATTTACACGCCCTTTGGTGATGTCGATGTTGGTTTGGCTGCTGCCCAGTTGGCACAACTGTCGTTAGATAAAAGCTCGGATACGCTCGGTATCCTTTCTTTTGCCGGTGGCGATATCAATACCGTTGCCGGTGGCAATATTAATATCAATGAATCCCGAGTATTTAATCTGGGCGGTGGTGAAGCTCGCTTGATGTCGGCGTTTGCCAATATTGACGCTGGTCGTGGCTCCAGTACGGCAGTAGTTACGCCGCCTCCGGTATTCAGTATCGATCCCAATACCGGCGCGATCGGGGTGAGCAATAATCCACCGACCTCGGGTAGTGGTATTCGCACTGCCACCAATGCCGCAGTGTATTTAACCACGCCGATGGGCATCGTTGATGCGGGTGAAGCCGGTATTGATGCCGGTGGTGATTTATTTATCGCCGCCGGGGAGGTCGTCGGCGCTGACCGGATCAGTGTGGGTGGCGTATCAGTGGGTGTGCCGACAAGCGTTCCCGTTAGTATCGCCAGTGTCGATGCTGCGGGTTCGGCTACGGGGGCAACCAGTGCCGCCCAAAGTGATGCCGGAGAACAAGGTGCAAGCACCGCACAAGCAACGGCTTTTGTGTATATCACTTTATTGGAAACCGGCACTGATCGATAAACGCATCAATAAAATATTGTAAATATTACGTTTGAGCAATGACTCGGAAAGGAAATAATTATGTTACTAAATAAAACCTGGCAACGGCTGTTGAGCACAATACTGTTGCTGTGGAGCGTTGATGCACTGGCCTGGTGGAATGATGCGTGGCCCTATCGGTTGCCGTTAGGGGTGGATACCAGCACCGCAACAGGGGCAGGTATTTCCAGCAATCATCAGCAAATGACGGTACTGGTAAAACTGCACAGCGGAAATTTTCAGGATTTCTTTTTAGTTAATGAAGACCTTTCCGATATTCGCTTTGTTGGCGCAGATGATAAGACGCCATTAAAGCATCATGTGGAGTCGGTGGATTTTATTAATCAGCTGGCTTACATCTGGGTCAAATTGCCGGATGTGCAAGGGGCCATAAGTACCGGAAAATTCTGGATGTATTACGGCAATAATGCTGCTGCGAATAATACCGACAGCGGCGCTAGTTACGATAAAAATACCGCAGCGGTTTTTCATTTTAGTGAAGCTGCAGGGATGACTCATGATGCTTCGGCCTATGAAAATCATGCCAGCTCTTATAGTGGTGTGGTCGGTTCGGCCGGGGTTATTGCCGGTGATATTGCATTGGCTAACGGCACCAATATGCTTTTTAGCAACAGTCCATCACTGGCGGTAAGCGCTGAGCAAGGGATGACAATCAGTTTGTGGATGAAATCAGCGGGCAATCAGGTAGAGAGCTGGTTGTTGCATCGAGCAGATGGTGGTAATGAACTAGTGGTCGAACTGAATGGCAATAGTATTAGTGCGCGTTTGCGGTTGGAAGATGGCCAGCAAGTAGCCACTCCCGCAGTGGCAGCGATCAAGCACGGCAACTGGCAGTTTCTGAGTTTGACTCTGAATCCAGACAGCATGGTGTTGGCGCTGGATGGTGAAGAAGTTAGTCGCGCGGCGATGACATTGCAGGCGTTTAGCGGCTTTATGGCGCTGGGTTCGAGCCTGGATGGCGAACATGGATTTACCGGCAATGTCGACGAGTTGCGGATTGATAATATCGCTCGCAGCAATGAATGGCTGAAGCTGGTGTTGTCCAGCCAAAAATTAAATACGCCTTTATTAACTTACTCTGCCGCCGAGCAATTAGGGGCAGGTGGTGATAGCAGTAATTTTTTCACTGTTATTTTTACCAGCACCGATGTCAGTGGCTGGACGGTGATTGTGTTGTTGGGTGCAATGGCTTTGATGAGCTGGATTGTGATGGTTGGCAAAGTGCTGATGCTCAGCAGTGTCAAAAAAGATAATCTAAGTTTTATGCAAGGTTACCGGGCGCTAGGGAACAATGATCCGGGCATGCTGGATGTGCAGGATAGTCCGGATGATAAAAGTCTGGAAGACTCGCCTATTATTCAAGCCATATTTGGTGAACACGATCATTTTCAAAGTTCACCCCTCTATCGTGTTTATCACCGTGGCATTCAGTCAGTACACAGCCGTATCGGCCGCTCGGTCGGCGCGCAAAGTACTGGTTTGAGTGATGGTGCTATCAGCGCCATCAAGGCGGCCATTAATAGTCAAATGGTCACCGAGTTACAGCGACTGAACAGTCAAATGGTATTACTAACGATAGCAATTAGTGGCGGACCGTTCCTGGGGCTGTTCGGTACCGTGTTGGGCGTCATGATTACCTTTGCTGCTATTGCTGCAACCGGTGATGTCAATATTGCAGCGATTGCGCCGGGTGTGGCGGCAGCATTGTTAACCACTATCGTCGGTTTGATGGTCGCCATTCCAGCCATGTTTACTTACAACTGGTTGCAAACGCGGATTAAAGCCAATGTGGCAGAAATGCGAGTGTTTGGTGAAGAGTTTGTTACTCGCATTGCTGAATATTATGGCAACACTAAATAAACGGAGCAGCAAATCATGTTTGATGACGACGATAAAATTTATGACGAAGCCGATGTGACGCCGATGTTGGATTTATCCTATGTGTTACTGGTGATATTTATTATTTTAACCACTGCATCGGTTCAGGGTATTGAAGTGAACTTGCCACAGGCGAGTGATAAGCCAAGCCTGGCAGAGCCACAAACCAAAGCGGTGAGTATCACTCCCGATGGCAGTATTTTCCTCGATGCCTACCCGGTGACGCTGGAGCAACTGGAATCATTACTGCTGCAATATAAAGCCGTTAATCCTGAATTACCTGTAGTAGTGAAAGCCGATTCAAGTGTGCAGTATCAAAGCGTTGTTGATGTACTGGATGTATTAGGTCGAGTGGAGATCAACCAGCTTGGTTTGGTTACTCAAAAATTGGTTAAGTAAGACAGCAGAGTATTTGAATCCATGTTGCAAGTAGTAGTGCCATGTTGAAATTAACAAAAGAGTGGTGGCGATCAAAAGCAGGTCGTATGAGCTTGTTGCTTATCGCAGTGGTGTTTTTTATTGCTGTGGTTCTGCTGCTGAAGTCACTGTTGCCAGAGGCACCACCGGAACAAAAAAAACGGATTCAACAAATTACAGTGTTGGCGCCACCACCTCCGCCACCACCGCCACCTCCGGAAATAGAGAAACCCGAGTTAGAAGAAGAGATTATTGAACCGGAAATGGAAGAGTCTTTACCTGATGAAGGACCGGAGGAATCAGTTTCCGAAGATCTGGGCGTGGATGCTGATGGCTCAGCTGGTGGTGATGATTTTGGTTTGGTGGCCAAAAAAGGTGGCCGTGGATTACTCGGGGTGGTTATGCCGCCACTGTCAGGGCCGAAATTAATAAGGCGTTGGTGAAAGACGAGACGCTAAAGTTTTTAGCCTATGAAGCCATTGTCACAGTGTGGCTGACCGGGACGGGAGATTTTAGCAAAGTGGATATTGACCTGATTGAGGGCGGCGAGAAAGTAGCCGCAGAGCTGGATCGATTTTTTCAACAGTTGGGCGGTATTGGTAAATCCAAACCGCTGGAAGAAGAAAATAATCGATTTCGATTTCGCATCAGCTCAAAGATTTAGCAGACTGCTTGGTGAGAGCAATAAAACAAGATTAAAACATCGATTAAATTGATAGATAAACAGGTTTTTATTATGAAAATATACCGGTCATTGGCTGCAGCAGTCATTTTTTTTACAGGCCATCATTGCGCTTTGCAAGCTCAGGAGTTGACTACTACTGATCTGCTGAATTTATTAGTAGCAGAAAAAGTGATTTCTGAGGAAAAAGCGGTCGAGTTAATTGAAAAAATACAGCAGCGCCAACAGCGTGCTGTTACCCCGCCGGTCAGTGATGAACAGGCAGTGGCTGCCAGCAATAATTCTTCAGCCAATGTGGTGCGGGTGCCTTATGTACCGGCCTATGTAAAAGAAGAAATTCGCCGTGATGTTGAGCAAGGTGTGCGTACACAGGTGACAGAAGATGTGGTTGCACACGCTAAAACCGAGCGCTGGGGAATACCCAACGCCTTGCCGGCATGGGTGAATAAGATCTCTATTCAGGGTGATGCCCGTTTGCGCTACGAAGGTACATTTTTTGATGAGGAGAATCCCGCGCTGGTTTACTACGATCTGGCTGAGTCGAATGGTGCTGATGGCAGGATCAGTGCCGGTCGTGATGCCTTTATCAATACAACAGAAGATCGCAACCGGCTGCGAGGTCGTTTTCGGTTAAAAGTGAAAGCCAAAGTTACCGAGGGTATTGAAGCGGGATTACGTCTGGCAACCGGTAATACCAAAAACCCGGTATCCACTAATAAGTCACTGGGTAATTATGGTGAAAACTGGGAATCCAATTTTGATCAGGCGTATTTGCGCTATACCAGTATGGAAAAAAGTGTGATGTTAGTCGGCGGGCGCTTTGAAAATCCTTTTCTATCAACGCAGCTTGTGTGGGATAGCGATCTTAACTTTGATGGTGTGGCCGGCCGTTGGAATATTCTACGCAATAATGATTTGGGTTCGGAAGACCAACAGTGGGACCCTTTTATTACTATTGGCGCCTTCCCTCTGGGCGAAATTAACCAGGCGTTGTTTGCTGGTGAAGATAAACAGGCCAATGATGATAAATGGCTGTATGCCGCTCAAATCGGTACCCATTTTGACTGGTACAACCAAAGTCGTTTGTCGGTAGGTCTGGCGTATTATTACTACGATAATATTAGTGGTATTCGCAATGACCTAAACAGCGATCTATACGATGTTACTGCACCTGAATCCTTCCAGTTTGGTAACTGGGTCTACGATATAAAAAATGACAATGATCCCGATAGCGAATATTTTGCGCTTGCTTCGGAATATGAATTGTTGAATGCCACCATTGAATATGACTACGCCGGTTTTGCACCACATCATTTGTGGGTAACTGCCGACCTGGTTAAAAATCTCGCCTTTGATACCGATGAGCTTAATCGGATTGCGCCGCCATCGAATGTTTCACTGTCTGTTCCCGAGCGGGATATTGGTTATCAGTTTGGAATCGCGGTGGGTTGGCCCAGTCTCAATTTAAGAGGTAATTGGCGTGTGGCTCTGGATTACCGCCATTTGGAAGGTGATGCGGTGGTCGATGCTTTTGCTGATTCTGATTTTCTGCTCGGTGGTACCAATGCCAAAGGTTATATTTTGCGTTGGGATTATGCGCTTAAAGATAATACCTGGTTTACGATGCGGTTGTTAAGTGCGGATGAAATTGATGCTGCAACCCAGGATAACGTTGCTGTAGATACGGTACAAATGGATATCAATGCACGATTTTAATGAGGGCTAAGGCTATGTTGAGTAGACAGTTGTTTTTTTTCAAACCGGTTTTATCAGGAGCGCTATTGTTGTCTGCACTATTAGCCATGCCTAGCTGGGGGCAGGATGTTAACAAACAGGCACTGGAGCGTGCCCAGATGATGTTGAAAAAACTGAATGGCGAGAACCAGTCACTGCAGCAGCAATTAGTATCCATGCAGCAACAGTTGGAAGCCAGTGAGCAGGAACTCGCCGATGTAAAGCAAGATTCAGCGCGAGAGAAGAAAAAATTGCGCGGTAATCTGGATGAGTGGAAAGGTAGTCACGCCAGACTTAAGGACGCTTTGCAAACTACCAAAAGTGAATTAGTGCATGCGGGAACTACCATTAACAATTTAGTAGCTAACCTAGAGCGACAAACAGATAACTTCAATCTTTGTTATGCCAATAACAGCAAAATGTATGACATTAATATTGAGCTGTTGTCCTACTACAATAACAAGTCGGCATGGGATGCGGTGATGCAAAAAGAACCTGTTCTTGGACTTAAGGCCGTGAAAATGGAAAATATGGTGCAGGATTATCGCTACCGACTGGAAGACCTTAATCTTGATTTGATGGGTCATCAAATTCAGCCAGTCAGTTTGATGATGGAGGATAACGCTAATGGTCAATAAAAAGAATATTTCAGTGCGCTTACTGGAGTCTGATCTGCGACGCATAAAGGAGGTGTCCGGTAAACTGGGTATAAAGGATTCAGATTTGTTCCGATATGCAGTGAAAATGACACTGACACAATTAATGCCGCTGATGCGGCAAGATATAAAAGGTATTGATTTTCTGTTAGCTGTGCTGGATGCGGGCAGTGATTTGCTGAGGTATTTTGAATTCGATTCTCATATCCTCGACAGAATTGTTAATGAAGGTGTTGCTGCTGATAACCGGGTGGCGATGATGGATATTGAGTTGGTTTGTATGGCATCGATGAATGAACGTTATTTGATTACTCAATTACGTGAGCGAGGAGAAGACATAGCCGATGATGATATTTTGAGTTCCCTTAAGAGCTACTTGAAGAAGCAGTATTGTGTTTTCCGGGAAGAAGAAAATAGTGTGTATGCCTAGTGGACTATTTTTCTTTTAGCTTTTTCACATATTTTTGTAATTAAAATTGTATTTTTAATATTAAAAAAAGATTTTTAATGTATTTAAAATTTCATCATATTTTATAAAAATGTAATTTAATTTTCATTAAAGTACTATTTTTCTGCAACAAAAATCCTCTACATTCGGGTGTTCAATAATTATACTCCCGAGAGGATTTTCTCATGTATACCTTACCATTGCGTGTAACTTTTTTAACGTTTTTATTAATGCTTTCCTTTTCAGCTAATTCCAAATCCATTTGTTTGGGTTCGGGGGTTGGCTGTTTTAATAACTATCATGTCGATAAAAGTGCTAGTTTATATCGCTTGGCAGTGCTGCCTGGTTTATTGGCCAATAATGTGATCGAGCGACTGGACCTTAATTTGGATCTTACGGTACCTGGTTTGTTTGGCGATCAGTTATTTGGTACCGGTGATATTTATATCGATAGTGATTATTTTTACCAGAATATGATGAATGGACTGGTTTTTGATCAACAAGGCAGTGTTTATTTTGGCGATGCCAGGCCGCTTGATTTTGTTATGCCAGATTTTGCCGATTGGGATTTTAGTGAGGGTATAGGCTTCACTAATAATCATTTAATGGTTGATTATCTGATTACTGCCGACACTAGCCACATTATTCAACACTTTCACACTATGGGTAATATCTATGTGATGGATATAGCCGGCTCAATGGAAGTGCCATTACCTGCGGCGGGCTGGTTGTTTGCTTCGGCACTGACGGCAGTGATGTGGTTACGTAAGCGTCCAGTGTAAATCAAATACTTACCGGTGTTTTTGGTGATCTCAAGGCATTGTTTACCTGTATATAAATAATTGACCTGTTTTTTCATAGAAATTTTCTTAAAAGTTTCACTGTTTATTAATTTTGTCATCAGTCCGTAACGAAATTTCTATAGTGTTGCAATGAATAAAGCGTAGGGTGGCGATAGAAAATTCCTGACAAGTATTTTTCTGGCATATTTGGATGTTTGTATGTCCGGTGTTTTCCATCTTTGCCCGGCACCGATTACGCGAATGTATACCAATAACTACAGGCAAGGATTATTTGGTTTGTTACCCATGCTAAAAAAGATGAATAATAAAAAATATCTCTCATTACGCACTCCTTCGTTGCTGTTGCTCGGAGTAATGGTGTCGATGTTAGCCGGCTGTAGGGCGGTGGGGGTGAAAGCAATTGTAATTCCGCGTTAGTAACATCGGGTTGTAGTACTGACAGTGATAGTAGTGACGCTTCCAGTCAGATTCAGTCCGGGCAGTTTGTCGATAGCGCGGTAGCCAATATTTACTACCAAACAGAATCCCAGCAAGGTTTTACTAATGCAGATGGGTATTACGATTACGTGCGTGGTGAAATGGTCAGTTTTTCGATTGGTGGCATAGAGCTGCCACCCGTGCGGGCGCGTGGACTGGTTATGCCTAGAGACATGGTTGAGAGCAACGATGAAAATGATCCAGTAGCGGTAAGGATTGCACAGCTATTACTGACGCTGGACAGTGATGCCAATCCCAATAACGGTATTCAAATTCTTGCTGCCAGCCACAGCGCTGCGCAGGATATGTTTGTCAATTTTTACAGCGACACCTTTGCAGATGATGTAGCAAGTTTTGTGCTAAATAGCGGCGCAACTACCACCACTTTGGTTAGCGCTGATGCGGCAGTAGCGCATATGCGATCGGTTATTTCGCAGATTGGGTTGGATTTGGCGCCGGGTTCTAGTGGCGGCAATTCAAATGGCAATACAGACACGGACACGGATAACGATATTGATTTGGATCCAGGTACTGGGTCTGGCGATGGTACTGGGTCTGGCGATGGTTCGGGGTCTGGCGATGGTTCGGGGTCTGGCGATGGTTCGGGTCTGGCAGTGGTTCGGGGTCAGGTTCAGGTTCGGGCAGTGGTTCGGGCTCAGGTTCTGGCAGTGGTTCCGGCTCAGGCAGTGGATCAGGGTCAGGTGGCGGGTTTGATGGCGAGGAAGAAGAGCCTGAAGAGTCGGATGTGGATGGTGATGGTGTACCTGATACTGACGATGCGTTTCCCGTTGATCCGGGTGAACAAACTGATACCGATGGTGATGGCTATGGCGATAATGAAGATGATGCATTTCCTAATGATGCCAGCGAATATCAGGATAGTGATGGTGATGGTGTGGGCGACAATGAGGACAGGCCAGTGGCCAATGCCGGCGCTGATCAGGACAATCTAACGTTCAATACCACTGTGTTTTTAGATGGTTCGGCCAGTACCTCCAATGCTTCGGGCAATAGCAGCAACGGTGAAGTGCTGACTTATCTCTGGACGATAGTATCTACCCCTGAAGGTGCCGAAGCCACTACCTTAAATGATGCTGGTGATGCCGCAACGACTTCTTTCAATACCATGAACTTGAATGGTGATTACGTGCTATCGCTACGGGTGAATGACGGTAATGTTAGCAGCTCGGTGGATAATGTGGTGCTCACAGTTGCGGATTTGGCTGCCAATATTCGACCAGTCGCTAGAATTACGGCTACGCAAGCAGGTAATTCGACTGACCCGTTAACCATAGATGTTTTGACCCAGGTAAGTCTCTCCGGTGCTACCAGCACTGACCAGAACGGCGATACGCTAACGTATACCTGGAGTTATTTAATTAGTGACTCCACTTGTCTGCAAGAGGGCAGTAGTACCGCTCCAACCTTAAATAATAATGGTGACGGCACAGCAACATTTAGCGCCGGTGATACGGTATGTGGCGATGTGTTTATTAAGCTGCTAGTGGATGACGGTTCTGGAGCCGCCAATGCGACCCATGAAACCACCATCACTGTCATGATAGTAAAATCGTTGCCTCCTGCGGCGGGGATGATGGGAGCTGGATTAATATTGCTTATCTTACTTGCCTGGCGTAAAGGTCAATTAAAAATAGTGCAACCGTTGCGCAAATAAGAATAGAGCACATGTTAATGTGCATGGCTCTGTTAAGAATTAACTATTAAGTTACTGTCATACTCTAAAGCTGGCAACAACTGCGCTGTGGTCCGATAGCCGTTGCCAGCGTACGCCGCTAAGTACTTTTGCATCCAGTAATTGCAGGTTGCGAAAATAAATACGATCCATTCGAAACAGCGGCATGCGCGCGGGATATGTTTTGCCCGGTTTGCCCTGTGTTTCACTCAATGCTTCCCGTAAGCCAAATTGTTGTAGCTTGCGATGCAAGCTGAGATTCCAGTCGTTGAAATCACCGGCAATAAGCAGTGGTGAGTTCGCGGGAATTTTTTCGGTGATTAAATTGTGTAATTGTTGCAGTTGCTTACGGCGTTCGCTTTGTAGCAAGCCCAGGTGGATGCAAATGGCGTAGACGCCATTTTCTAATTGACAGCTTAGAATGCCGCGCTGTGAAAACCACCAGCGACTAATATCGTGGTTTTCTGATTCCAGTAGCGGCCATTTGCTTAATATGGCATTGCCATGATGACCGCGCTGGTATATCGCATTTTTTCCATAGGCGTGGTGTGGCCACACCTCGTCGGCAAGAAATTCAAACTGCGACGTGGCTACCCCCTCAACAACAGGTTGTGCGTCGAGGCGCTCACCAATGACTTCCTGCAGGAACAGTAAGTCAGCATTTAGCGCTCTCATCGCCTGGCGCAAATCATCAAGAATAAAGCGCAGGTTCATTGAACAAAATCCTTTGTGGATATTGTAAGTGCACACGCGCAACCTGGTAGTGGAAGCATCCATTATTTACATCCAATAACGTAGTATGCGTGGCACCCAGCCAAGCCAGAAAGAACGGCTTAGTATGGAAACATCGCGGCTGTTAATAAGCCGCGCATTGTCCATGTCTGATAGCAATAAGTTTTCCATGCGGGTAATTGATGCCGTTTGATCAAGTACCACATCCAATTCCAAATCATGATAAAAACTGCGGTGATTGAGATTGGTGCTGCCGATGACACAGTGTTGGTCCACGAGTATCACTTTGGCGTGTAATACGCCATGCTCATATTGATAAATTTTTACTCCCAGCTTTAATAGATCGGCGTAGTAACTAGAGGTAAGTAATGGGAATAACGCCACATCGGATCGCCCGGCCACAATTAATCGGACATCAATATTTTTATTACGTGCTGCTTTTATAG
The DNA here is from genome assembly GCF_900120175.1 of Oceanicoccus sp. KOV_DT_Chl. Taxonomy (NCBI): domain Bacteria; kingdom Pseudomonadati; phylum Pseudomonadota; class Gammaproteobacteria; order Cellvibrionales; family Spongiibacteraceae; genus Oceanicoccus; species Oceanicoccus sp. KOV_DT_Chl. Next base: position 1,219,086 of record NZ_FQLF01000002.1, on the reverse strand, counting down.
CTCTAAGAATAGCGCCTGATGGTGAGAAGTAGGCGCTGCAAATCCATATGCGTTGCTGCGCGTTGCGGATTCTAGCGATTAAATTGCGATTGCGTAGCCAGCGCAGGCGAAAAGATAGATTGCTGCAGCTGTATTTAAAGTCAGTCAAGCCGCGGATAGCCTCTTCACCTTGCCATACCCGATCAAAATTAATCTGCAATTGTGTGATTGGCCGCCCGGATACGCAAACGCCGTAATCGCGCCAAGGTAATCGCGCGCCAAGATGGTCATCGCTGAGATTAAAGTTGCCACACCAGGCTGTATGGTTATCAATCACCATAAATTTTCGATGGTCGCGGCGATTGACGACGTTAATAAAATGCCAGAACTTACTGATCCAGCTGCCGTGACGCAGTGACCAGCGATAACTATCCCAGTACCAGGGGAGAGGGTGGTAAATACGAAATTCAGCGCCAGCGCCGGTTAATAATTCTCCCAGCGTATCGGCTGAACGGGAGGAGCCGATACCATCTACCAGGACACGTACGGTGACACCGCGCTGAGCGGCGCGTTGTAAGTGATCGACAAAACGTTTACCAATAACATCCAGTTCAAAAATATAGATCGCCAGTTCAATGGATTGGCTGGCTTGGTTAATTCCCGCCAGCATACTGTCGAAGTGCTCGCGGGCAGAGTCAAAAATAGTCTCGGTTTGCCAACTATTACTAGACTGCTTCGATGCTGCTGGCGTTGTTGTCATGGGGCTATTCTATTAACAATAGAGCGTTCAGAAAAGCTATGGCTGGTGCTGTATCATCGGTCATCTCGCTAAAGCCTGCAAGCAATTGCGGGGCAGTACCGATGCTCCATGATTAAAATCAGTTTTAGGGTGCTGCGTTGGCGCGGGCGATTAACCCTGTTAGAACTTTGGCCCCGTTGTTATTTAATCTATGTTAGCAGCGTAAGCCGAGAATAAATTAGCATAAGGCCAATTTATTTGCGACTGTTGGGTCGCGGTGACATTGTTGTGCTGAGCGCTTAGACTAAAGGTGGTAATTATGTTGGCGAGAATGTTTGCCTGGGTCTGTCGGTGAAGTCGCATAGCCGTTTACATTTCTGCTCATGGAATTAGAGGTCAAGACTATAATGACATTGTTCATAGGGTTAGCTCACTATTATTATCGCTGGGTAGCATGGTTATGAAAACGCTTTATGTTTTATCTCTAATGGCTTGTTTGGTACTAAGCGCTTGTAGTGACTTGTCGCCACCACAGGCTCTGGGTACGCTGGAGCGGGATCGTATTTTGCTTAAGACCACGGCGGCTGAAATTATCGTAGCGGCACCGGTAGCGGAGGGTAGCAATGTCAGCGCCGGCACCTTGTTAGTGCAGTTGGATGATCGTCGGCAGCAAGCAAAGGTATCGCAGGCCAAGGCCGAAGTCGCGCATGCGGCTGCCGTATTGGAAGAGCGACGTAACGGCGCCCGACCGGAAGATATAGCCGCGGCCAAAGCACGGCTGGATGGCGCACGGGCAACCTTGTCACAAACTGAAAAAAATTATCGGCGAGCAGTGACTCTGGTGGAACAAAAGCTGGCGTCACAGGTTGAGCTTGATCGCGCCACAGCGGAGCGGGATTCAGCCAGTGCGGGCCTGGAAAATGCGAATGAACAATTATTGGTATTGACCAATGGTACCCGTCAGGAAGAATTGGACCAGGCCGAAGCAAGCTATCACGCGGCACTTGCCAAACTCGAACAGGAGATTCTGACACTGGATGAATTAAGCATTGAAGCGACTCGTGATGGTTATCTGGATAGCTTGCCCTGGCATATTGGTGAGCGGGTACCAGCAGGTTCTACCGTAGCGGCGCTGTTAGCGAATCAAGCACCTTATGCCCGCGTGTATGTACCGGAACCCTATCGGGCGCGATTGCATATTGGCGACACCTTATCCGTGCGCGTTGACGGCATTGATCAAACCTTTAGCGGTAGCTTGCGCTGGATTGCCAGAGACCCGGCCTTCACACCGTATTACGCCTTGAATGCCGAAGAACGATCGCGATTGGTGTATTTGGCCGAGGTCGATATTGTGGATGGTAATGACCTGCCCAGTGGGACTCCCGCACAAGTATTACTTCCTGAGGCAGCACAGGAGTGAGTGAGGCAGCCATTGTCACGCAGGATTTGACCTTGCGCTTTGGAGACTTAACGGCGGTAGATCATCTCAACCTGACAGTGCCCAAAGCGTCAATCTATGGCTTTTTGGGGCCTAACGGTTGCGGTAAATCGACAACCATTCGTATGCTCTGTGGGTTATTAACGCCCAGTGAAGGTAGCGCCACAGTGTTGGGATTAAATGTTCCCGAGCAATCTGAAATATTGAAGCGACAGATTGGTTATATGACTCAAAAGTTTTCGCTCTACGATGATTTAACCGTGGCGGAAAACCTGCAATTTATGGGGGAAATTTTTGGGCTTGAATCGCGGCCATTAAAATCCCGTATCCAAGAGTTATTAGGCCAATATTCATTGCATCCCATGAGGCAGCAACGGGTGGGTAGCATGAGCGGTGGCCAACGCCAGCGACTGGCATTGGCTGCAGCGACACTACATAAGCCATCATTATTATTTTTAGATGAACCTACGTCTGCGGTTGACCCGGAAAATCGTCGTGATTTTTGGGAAAAATTATTTGATCTCTGTGATCAGGGCGTCACTATTTTAGTATCAACCCATTACATGGATGAAGCAGAGCGTTGCCATCAGTTGGCCATTCTTGATCGCGGACAAATGCGCACGGAAGGTTCACCAGCGCAATTAATGGATGATCTGCCCGCGCATGTCATAGAAGTGGATGCCAACAATCTACGGGCTATTAAAACGCGTGTGCTAGCACTACCTGATGTGCTTTCAGCGGCGCAGCAAGGCTTGCGCTTGCGGGTGTTGGTCGATAAAAAAGAACCCGACCCCATGTCGTTACTACAGCAAGTGCTGGGCAAAGATGCGCATTGTCATCCGGTCAGGCCCAGTCTCGAAGATGTGTTTGTGACCGTAACCGGCGGGGAAAAACTGTGATCTCGTTGCGCCGAATCCAGTCCATTGTCAGCAAAGAATTCAAACAGCTGCGACGTGATCGAATCAGTTTTGGCATGATTATAATGATTCCGCTGGTCGAGTTACTGCTGTTCGGTTATGCCATTAATACAGATGTGCGGGAAATTCCTGTTGGCGTAGTCGACATGAGCCAGAGCACGGTGGCGCGGGTGATTACCGAGGCGGTAAAGGCGACCCAAGTAGTTAACGTAGCCGCTACCTATGCTACGCCAAAAGAGGCGGAGATGGCGATTGTCGCGGGTGAAATTCGAGCGGCGTTAGTGCTGCCGGTTAATCTAACGCAGCGTATCAGTCGCGGTGAAACAGTGGGGCAGTGGTTAGTGGATGGATCAGACACCATGATCAGTGCTGCCCTGTTGCAATTGCAACAAATGCCATTGAATGCAGTACTTATCGATCCGGGTTTACCGTATGCGCAGCGGGTAGCTACGTTTGATGTGGCCTTATTTTTTAATCCGGAAAGACGGTCAGCAGTCAATATAGTGCCAGGAATAACCGCCATTATCTTAACCATGACCATGATTTTATTTACCGCTGTTGCCATCGTCCGGGAAAAAGAACGCGGTAATATGGAATTACTCATAACCACACCTATTCGCCCCATTGAATTAATGGTAGGAAAAATATTTCCGTATATTTTTGTCGGCCTGATTCAGGTTGCGATAATACTAGGCTTGGGACGGGTGATTTTTGACGTGCCAATCAATGGTGGCTTGATTGATATTTTCCTGGCGACTTTGTTGTTTATCTCTGCCAGCCTTACCCTTGGCTTAATTATTTCAACGATTGCCACTACCCAGCTACAGGCCATGCAAATGACTGTATTTATATTATTGCCATCGATATTGCTGAGCGGTTTTATGTTCCCCTATGAGGCCATGCCAATCATAGCTCAATACATTTCAGAGGCATTGCCGGCAACACATTTTATGCGCATGATCCGCGGCATTGTATTACGCGGCGCAGAAATTCAAGCCTTGGTGTTCGATAGCCTGTGGCTGGGTGGGTTTACTGTGGTGGGGCTAATGGTAGCGTCCTATCGATTTAATAAGACATTAGATTAATCGCGATAAACCAAATAACTAAGGTTGAAACCTAAGCAGTTGATGATACCAACAAGCGCAAGTGTGATTGTTTATACGGTATAAGTAAAAATCAGAAAAAGCAGACCCTTTCTCTATAAGTCGGATTATAAGTGCTCAGTTTGTTTTTACCTTTCAAATCAGAAGCTTAAAATTAGGTGTTGGGAGATTTTTGGCATCTTATACCGACTCGTCTCGTATAAGTGCATATAGCCCATTTAATTAGGACGCGTCGGTTGAATTAATTGCAATTGCGGGTATTATGCTTTCACAATAAAAATCAAAGGCTTAGGGAGGGCATGGCTGTGCTAATGGAAAGACATATACCGACTGGTCAGCAATTACCTCTGTTTTTACAACTTATACCGACCGGTCTGTGTAAAAATACTTATACCGACTGGTCGATATAATAAGCGTTAACACTCTTATGAATATGGCGCGTAACTAACAGTAGTAATATATTCAAAATCGTAAAGGCTTAATTATTGAAGCTATCATATATAGTATCGAATTTTCTAGTTAACGGGCACGAAACACTCACAGGAATTGGGTGCTTATGGAAACGGATAACCAAATAATAAACTCAATCACAAGGAAAGAGACTATGAAAAAGGTTATCGCGTTATTTTTTGCATCATTATTAGCAGTATCATTTGTACAGGCCCATTCTGGGGGTACAGATAAAGATGGCTGTCATGCAGGATCAAAGCCTTACCACTGCCATTAAGTAGTTTTATATCTGGGTCTAAGGCAGCAATGTGCCAGGCCCAGTGTTAACAAGGCTATCAAAAATCGTTCCGGCCAAAAATACGGCCTCCACTGGACGCGCTAAAGCGCGCCTTTTATAGCGGCGTTATATTTTATGAAGATTGAGGCCTACGAAAAAAACTGTTCCGGTGATTTCATCGTCGAAGATGGAAATTGTATGCTTTGCTGCTTACCTGAAATGGAAGCTCCGGAGTTAATGGAATCGGATGATCTTAGTTGTTATTTTAAGAGACAACCAAGAACAGAAGCTGAGGTAGGCCAAGCAATCGAAGCTATTAATGTTAGTTGTTGTGAGGCAGTAGTATATGTGGGTAACGACCGAAGTATTATTCGCAGAATCTTAGATCGCCAATATGAAGGTCTCGACACCGTGCCAAATGCCAAAATTGTTGATGTTTGGCTAATGCGCCTTAAGCGTATGTTTAAACTGAGTGCCAAATGAAATATAACAATTTTGTCCATTTGACGTTTTGGTCTACGCTCTGTTTTGGGGTGGCTGCGCCACTTTACCCCAAAACTCCACTACAACCAAAACGCAAATGACAAAGGCGTTCTGTGTCCACGGAGTATGAATGACGAAGGTATTATTCCTCTGTAGCAAGAATAAACTTAGGAGCCCGACGGCTGAAGCAATATTCGGCGATATTGAGGGGTGGGAGGTTTATTCCGCAGGCATCAGCAATGACGCCGAGGTGCATGTAAGTCTCGAAGATATTGAGTGGGCAGACTATATCTTTGTCATGGAGAAAGCACATAAAAAGAAACTATCCGGTAAATTTGGCTCGGCAATAAATAACCAATCCGTCATATCACTGGATATCCCAGATAACTATGAGTACATGGATAAAGAACTAATCAAAATACTTAAAGCGAAGGTTCCAGGTCTTGTACACTAACCAACACAGAACAAGTTTAGGCAATCGGAAAACTTACTGCGCCTTCGGCTCCGTAATTTTCCGTTGCTAAAGGCGTTATAACGCTACCAGCGTTTGTTCCTAAGATATAGATTTCAGAGGGTTAGTATGTCGATATTGGATTTATTCAGAGGTATGAACGCAGCAGAAATTGAAGAGCTGTTTGGCAGCCTCGATGACGCGCTAGATGAATATTTTGGTGAGCACGGTGAGCGTCGACGTTTTATCCAAGCTTGCAGAAAACTTTCGCATCATGATATCGCGATCATTCAAAATGTAATGACAAGTACAGATCAGGACACGGACTACGATTTGCTTGCTGATGAAATTGAAAATCCCTTGAGAGCGGCAGATGCAATCTTAATGTTGGAAAGAGAGCTGGAGAAGACGGAAGAGGAAGGCTTGCTTAAATTTCTCTTAGCCATAGTAAAAAGGGATAAGGTTTCAACTAAGTTGAGCCGAGCGCGTTTTTTTGACTGGGAGCACCCATTATTAGTAAATGAAAATACTCCTACCGAATTTATTGAATTTCTATGGGATGAGAATTGTAACGGTAAGTATAAGCAATTAGAGAATTACGAAATGATCAGGGAAGTAGCAAGGCATCCTAGCTGCTCTACCAGAATATTAAAGGTAAATAATACTGGACAGGCACTGACCAATAATAAAAAAACTGACCTCAATCCTCATCTGTAAAAAACACCGAATTTCTACACCGAGTAGCTAACCCGGTCAGAGATCACAGTACAAACACAGCCCCAACCAAAAAACCCTGTTTTTCAGCCAATAATACTGGACAGGCACTGACCAATAATTAAAAAACTGACCTCCATTCTTATCTAAAAAAAATACCGGATTTCTACACCAAGTTGTTAACCTGGTCAGAAATTCCAGTACAAACACAGCCCCAACCACAAATCCCTGTTTTTCAGCAGCCGTTATCCCTGAGCCATAACGCTCATCAATATCACTAGTGACCTGGTTGGGAGATTAGGCGGTTTTTTTAACGCGCTGCCGTTTTTTAGCAAAACGTTTGTGATAGATTTTCTCAAAGGCCGTGGCATTGATCAGCCAGGTTTTCCGCTCTATGCCTAACCGTTCGAGTATCGGTGGCAAGTGCAGGGCAATAGCCCCGCGCTTGTCATCGCAGATGGCTCTGCCGGTAAAATCAACTAAGGTCAGGTAATCATCCAGGCTGAAGAGTAAGCCCTGTTGTGTATTGAGGGTGATATTGCCCTCAAATGGCAGCAGCGGTTTGAGGGGAACATTAAAGGTATTGAGCTGCTGTGAGGCGAGCAGCTCGCTAATGGATTCTGCGAGGTTTAGCGATGGGCTGATTCGCTCTTTAATACTGGTATGCTCTGATTCCTCTGGGGTGGGCGCCATTGCTGCGCGTATTGGGTTGAGATCCACATAGGTCATACAACTCAGCAGTGCTTCTTGCGTTAACAAAGCTTGCGAGTGGTAACGGGCTTCCCAGAAGTGGCCTCGGCAACCATCCTCTTTATTGGCCATGCGGGCGATGGGCTCGTTAAGGCATTTCATAAACCAGCTAATATCCCCTAACCGCTGGCGATAGGTGTGAATAATCTCGTTCACTGTCTGTCGTTCCGCGTCATCAAGCCATACCCCCTTGCTGTATTGTTGAATCAGCAAAGGTCCTTTAAATAGACTGGTCCAGCGTTCCACGACTTCCTGATGGGTCCAATCATCCACCCCTTCAGGAGAAAGCTTAACGACCAGATGCAAGTGATTGGACATCACCGCATAAGCAGCAATATCAATGGCAAATATCGAACTGAGTAAATGAATCCGCTGTTCGATAAAGAGCCTGCGGTGGGAGTAATCCGCTCCTGTGGCATGATCAACCCCGCACAGAAACGAGCGGCGCACACAGCGTGAAGTAATATGATAGAAGGGAGTGTCATCGACACAGATGAGTGATTTTCTGGGAAGTGTCATCGTAATTCCTTTTACGAAGTATGTGCAGTGACGATAAAGCGGTGTTATTGTTTTGTCAATGTTGAGTGCCTGTCCTCGTGATTCTCGAGTGCCTGTCCTCGTGATTCCTGGTAATTCCTTTTACGAAGTATGTGCGCTGACGTTAAAGCGGTGTTATTGTTTTGTCAATGTTGAGTGCCTGTCCTCGTGATTCTGTCTCGCTCGTGATTCTCGTGCGTGATTCTTGATTCAAAGATCCTGATAATCATTTGTGGGAAGTAGTGTGGAATCCACAATTTTTACCAGAGGAATAAGGCATAACAAAGTGATGCAGCGGTAGCTGAATGAATCTACAATATTTCATCGATTGTTTTAATAGTTTTGGGTAACTAAGGGAAATACAACTATGAAGAAGTTCAGTCCACTTACATTGTTTTTTACATCTGCTGTGCTGGCTTTATCAGCCTTGTCGACGGTTCAGGCTGAAATATCGCCGGAAACGCTGAAATCAATATCGATACCCGACAGCGTTAAGACACCTATCGGCAAACTGGAATTCTTCGATGGTGTGCCGAGCGATGCCACGATCGACACGCTTTATGACAACCTCGACCGGATGCGAGCTGTAGAAGTTTACCTGAACAACCAGGGTGCCGGATCGTTGAATGCAATGCGGGCTGGCAATGCGAGTATTGGCGCGAATCGTTCAAACGTGGTGCCTATCTCCGAACAGCTACTCAAGCCTGAATCCCTGTACCTGACTGGCAACACGTCTACTCTGTATGCCGTCAATTATCTCGACCTGAAGACCGACGGGCCACTGGTCGTCGAACTACCTCCGGGCATGCTTGGGTTCCTCGACGATGCTTGGTTCAGGTTCGTCAGCAATCTCGGTGCGATCGGCCCTGACCGCGGCAAAGGTGGCAAGTATCTGATATTGCCCCCGGACTACGCTGGGCCGGAACCGGCAGGCTACTTCATCGTGAAACCACGCACCTACAATAACCTGATGTTCTTGCGTGGCTCGATCAAGGACGGGCTAGCGCCTGCCGTGCAGAACATCAAATCAAAGCTCAAGATTTACTCGCTTACAAAAGCGGATAATCCCCCCGCGACTGAGTTCGTAAACTTTTCCGGCATGAGCTACAGCACGATCGTGAGTAATGACATTAGCTTTTACGAGGATCTCAACAAGCTCGTACAAGTGGAGCCGATCGATGCCATCGGAGCAGAGATGCGCGGTCAGCTGGCGGCTATAGGCATTGTCAAAGGCAAGCCGTTTAAGCCCGACGCACGCATGACCAAGCTGCTGAACGAAGCCGCGATGATTGGCAGTGCCACCGCGCGCGCTATCACTTACCAGCCGCGCATAGACGGCGTGTTTATTTATCCCGATACCGACAGTTCCTGGACGATGGCGTATGCAAACAAGAACACGTCGTTCGAGGAGGAAGGCGCAATGGGCCTGGATGCGCGGGTATTGTTCTATTTCAATGCGACTGGCGTAACGCCGGCCATGGCGACAACGCATGTCGGAGCCGGTTCCGACTATGCCTTGGCATACCTGGATGCGAACAAGAAAGCATTCGACGGCTCAAAGACCTACAAACTTCACCTGCCGCCGAATGTTCCTGTCAATGACTTCTGGGCAGTGACGCTGTATGACACGCAGACGCGTTCGCTGCTGCAGACCAGCCAGATGTTTCCGACGGTCGGTAGCCAAAGCGATGGCTTCCAGAAAAATGCCGACGGCTCCTACGATGTCTATTTTGGGCCGAAAGCACCAAAAGGAAAAGAGGCGAACTGGCTGCAGACCGTACCGGGCAAGAGTTGGTTCACCATCTTGCGCATGTATGGCCCTCTGGAGCCCTGGATCAACAAAACCTGGCGCCCTGGTGAAATCGAGAGGACTGAGTGAGCTGGATCAGCTAACAAACACATGCAGTCAGACAACAAACCGCTATGCGGTTTGTTGTCCTCTGATGTGAAGCGTTATTCAGTAGATCAAGAATTCTAACTATTTTTTTGTGTCTTTAAGTTAGAATCCACCGCCGTATTGTTGACAAGAAAGCTAAATTTCAACTCTTTACTATTCTCTTATATAACTCTATTAGAAGGAAATTCCATGATAAATAATATTACGCCATTTATAAGCGTATCGACCAATCTTCTGTTTGTTTTTGGCTTTATTATTAATAGTGCAGCTGCAACTAGTTTGTCTGAATATAATTTTTTCGACGTTACATCTGTTAACAGAAGTGTTGATGAATTTCCTGTTGAATCAATGATGGGAGTAAGTGCTGATCTGGATATGGATGGGATTAGGTTCAGAGCTGGAACAACTATAAATGATCAATGGATTGTCGATGCACAATATTTAAAAATGTAAGGCGATACAGATTACTCATATACTACAGGCGCTCAATTTTACCCTCCTTCGAATGTGCCCGCAGGAGGATCTTTGAATTATACGGTTTTTGACTATGATATTGAGTTCACTCAAATTCAAATTTCAATTGGCTATATATTCAGTATTAATGATTCCTATAAAATGGCATTTGCTGTTGGGTATGTCGATTTAGATTTGGAGCAAGACACTCAACTTAGTAGTTATTGGGCTGACAATATAGGAAATGTTTTACCTGAAGATAATAACAATTTTAACTTTGGTAAAGATAATTATGGGGCTAATGAGGTCATGTTGAGCTTTATATCAAGCTTTAAGTTAACGAATAAAATAAATCTAGATGTGCGCTTAGACTATGTAGATATTAATGAATCATCAACAAGCCTTACAGGCGAATTAAATTATAAATTCTCACCATTGTTTTCAGTATTTGCGGATTTATTTTCTACTGGGGATGAAGATCAATATGGGTTGGGTGTTAGATATTATTTTTAGAATACAACTTGTATTTAAAAGTATTTACGAGTGTTACGTTTAACAAGTGGTGCAGTTAGTTGTTGAGTGTGCAGCCGGCTGCGGCTGCTCTTAACGTTAAATTTTAATCAAACTGGAGAATTTCTACATGAAAAAAAATATTATAGCAATAATTCTTATAAGCGCATTCGTAACTCCAGCTATCGCGGATAAGCCGGAATGGGCAGGGAAAGGTAAACCTACCGCAGAGCAGAAAGATGCTCACAGGTCAGCAATGGAAATTAAAGAAGAACTTGAAGGTGGCGATCTAAAGGAAGAGAAGAAAGAGAAGTCTAGCGAATTAAGCGGAGTGGAGAAACAAACAATTAAGAAATCGGAGCAGGAACAAAAAGAACTCGATAAAGGCTCCGATAAAGGCAAAGAGTCCAGAGAAGCCAATAGCAAGAAGTGGTGGAAATTTTGGGGTGAGTAAATTTACCAAGATATTTGGGGTCGGAGTAAAAGTTCTTACAAGGCTAAAGCTTATTTTTACTCTGACCCCAAATATACGACTCACCGAAAGACTATGAACAGCGCACGGCGTAGATAAAGTGGCGTCTGTTTTAAGCAATTGTGGATAACGCTGAGAACATGGAAAAACTTATTCATATTATTTACGTTAGTGCTAGTAAAGAGATTTTTGGTGAGTATGAATTGATCAGGCTATTGGAATCAATTCGAACGAGAAATAAAAAGCATAACATCACCGGAATGCTTCTTTACAACGATGGAAATATAATGCAGCTCATAGAGGGTGCTGAGGCAGATGTGTCGCAGTTGTTTGAAAATATTAAGTCTGATGAGCGCCATACTGGCATTATAGAAATGGTTCGTGATGAAATATCTGAGCGAACGTTTACCGAATGGTCCATGTCTTACAAAAATATAACCGATATTTATGTTGAAGGTTTTTCAGATTTCCTCTCTTTTGGCTCTTTTCCTAATGAGCGTAGCTCTGTGATTAGTCGCGCAAAGAAGTTGCTTCTCAGTTTTAGAGGATGATGTGTAAGATAGCACTGTGTTTTATACCTAAGGTGAGGCTGGTGGAGTTAGGTTTGACAATGCATATGGCTTTAGGTGCTTGGATTGCCAAATGACTAATGGTGTTTGGGTTCACGGATAGTTATCTATTGGTATCAATAGACGTATTTAGGCTGATAATGCAATGGAGCCTGTGGGTATCACATTAGGGGAATGTAACATTTGAGGCAGTTAGTAAATGTTTTCAAATGCCATTGCGGGTATTTTTAAGTGACCCACAATTGGATCATCCGGATTTATAAAGCGGGTCGTTAACGAGTAGCAGGCTGGGTAAATTTTTTGAGGCATTACACTGCCGCTTTGTTAGATAGTTTCATTCACTTACCGATAAATGGATTCACATGGCTATTAATACGCTGACTACCTGGCACCAACTTGTTGAGTCTCGAAACCCCGAGGGGCTTGACGGGCTGCTAGCCGACAACGTTGTTTTTCATTCGCCTGTTGTGCACACGCCACAGGTCGGAAAAGCGATCACCACACTCTACCTTAGCGCAGCATTTCATGTTTTTTTTAACGAGACGTTCAGCTACGTTAGAGAAATTAGTGGCCCAAGTGATGCCGTGCTTGAATTTCAGGTTGAGATTGATGGCATCATGGTTAATGGTGTCGATATGCTCAAGTGGGACGATGCGGGTAGGGTGGTCGAGTTCAAGGTGCTTATTCGTCCGCTTAAAGCAATTAACCTTATCCATCAGAAGATGGCTGCCATGTTGCAAGCGCAGCAGTAATGGCCCGGAGGTATAGCGCTGTGAGTAGAGGCTGATCTGCTGTTTGGGGGGAACAGGTCTCAATAAAAGATCAGCGGTGCAGTTGTGGTGCGTCATTGCGAGAGTTTAATACTGCCGTTAGTGGGCAGTTGTCGTTATTTATAAGAGGTTTAACACATGGTTGAGGGAAGTTGCTTGTGTGGCAATATTCGCTACGCAGTCGAAATAATGCCGGATAAGATATTTAACTGTCATTGCAAGTTTTGCCGTAAGGCTCACGGTGCCGATTATGCAACAGTGGCTATGGCGAAGGGGTCTACGTTACAGTTGATTGATGAAAAAGGTTTGTTAAAAGAACACCAAAACGACTTGGGCGGCTTTCGGGCTTTTTGCTCTGAATGTGGTTCAAGGCTGATGAATTATGCGTCAGACAAAAATATGTATTTTAGTGTCACGCTGGCAACGGTAGATACGCCATTAAACCTTAGCCCCGTGGCGCATGCTAATACGGAGTCAAAAGCCAGTTGGTGCGAGCCTTATGCTGGAATTCCCCAGTTTAGTGGGTTTCCTGATGGGTTGCTTTAGCAGATATATGCGCTAATGTTGCCCGCAACCATCAATGGGTACACGCATTCGCATAAAAAGGCTGCTAAATGATTTTAGAAGTGGCAATACTGGATATTAAGCCTGGATGTAAAAGTGATTTTGAAGTCGCTTTTAACGAGGCGCAAAAAATAATAACGGCTATGCCTGGTTATTGTTCTCATCAGTTACAGCGATGTATTGAAACGCCAAACAGGTATATCCTACTGGTTAACTGGCAAACGCTGGCAGATCATACCGAGGGCTTCAGGGGGTCGGAACACTATCAGCAGTGGCGTTCCTTGCTGCATCATTTTTACCAGCCCTTTCCTGAAGTTGAGCATTACGAGTCGGTGTTTAGTCATCCCTCATAAAGTCAAAAATAGCAATGCTGAGCGACGCAGCAAGAATGATTTATTTAAAATAAGGATAATGATGTATGCCTAGAATTCCATTATTGATAATCGCGCTGTTTTTTTTGGGGGGAGGCGTTGGGCATTTTATTTTTGTGGATTTCTTTGTGCAATCAATGCCGGACTACCTGGGTTATCACAAAGAGCTGGTGTTAATTAGCGGCGTTTTTGAAATATTGGGGGGCGTGGGTATTTTAATACCGAAGACGCGTGTTGTTGCTGCTTATGGTTTACTGGCGCTAATTGTTGCTGTCTACCCCGCCAATATTAATATGGCGCTACACCCGGAACGATATCAGGATATTTCGGTGTTGTTTTTATATATTCGATTGCCCCTGCAATTTTTAATGCTGTGGTTTGTGTGGTGGGCTATTGCACCGGAACGGTTGCAAAATCATCATGCTTAATCTGTTGATGGTAAATAATTATTTTAGGTTAATGTTTGGTGTGACTAAGAAGCATGCTTTAACTGCGGTGAGTGTTATATTGTTGTCGGGTTGCGGCAGTTTGACTGTGCTCACCAATTCAGACCAGGATGTTGCTGAAAATTTAAAAAAGCAGAAAACGTATTGTACCTCCCTGTTGAGAGTGTCTGGAGGTGTTTCATATAATTTATGTAAGCTACATTCATACCCGGAAAGAAACTACATAGATTGGTACTTGGCTTTTTATTTTTTTGATACAGCGCTCTCAGCGGTTACCGATACGGTGGTATTGCCGTACTCAATCTATCTTCAGGTTGAGGAGGGTAATATGCCGATTGGTGCGCAGGTTCGAAGATAATGCTGTTGTTTTTATCTAGATTCACTGGCTACTTAACTATTTTCTAACACTAAAAAGTAGGATATTTTATGTCTATTCCCCTGTTATGTATTGCTTTGTTAGCGCTATTAAATATTGGGCTAGCATTTACCGTATCGAGTTACCGATCAAAAGACAATGTGATATTCGGCTATAGCGAAGACCCGGAAAATACCTTGTATAAGGCCGTTAGAGCGCATGGTAATACCGCTGAGTATGTGCCCATCCTGGCGTTACTGATTTATATTTTAGGCCAGTTCCCGGAAACGACCTGGGTTCTTTGGTGCATGATATTGGTGACATTTTTTCGCTATCTTGCGGCTATGGGAATTCTTTTTGCTAAAACTTTGGCCAAGCCCAACCCGATGCGATTTGTTGGCGCCTTAGGTACATACATTACCGGTTTTGCTTTATGTGCTGCGCTATTGCTTCGGGCGCTAAATGTATAGATGAGGGTACTCGCTCAGCAGTCGTTATGTGTGCTGACGAGTAGGTTTGAATAATGGCGACAGCATTCTTATGGCTATAGATGTCACTCAATTAACGGTATTGGCTGCGACCAGCGAAGCCTATCAGTTGCTTTACCACGATGACGATTTGGTGGTTGTGAATAAGCCGAACAGATTATTATCTGTGCCGGGCCGCCACCCTGATAATCACGATTGTCTGGTGAGTCGAGTGCAGCAATCTTTTGCTACGGCGATGATTGTACATCGACTGGATTATGATACTTCCGGCTTAGTGATATTGCCGTTGAACAAATCGGCTTTATCCCATATTAGTAAACAGTTTCAGGCGCGAACGGTACACAAGCATTACACGGCAGTGGTGAGCGGTATCATTACTGACAATGAAGGTGAAATAGATTTACCGATTGCCAAAGATGAAGCTAATCCACGCTGTTATAAAATTTGTCAGGCTACGGGTAAAGCGTCTATCACGCATTACCAGGTTTTATCCCGTGATACTCAACGGCAGCAAACCCGGGTGTTACTAAAACCGGTCACTGGCCGTTCTCATCAATTGCGTTTGCATATGCAGGCATTGGGGCATGTAATATTGGGCGATGAATTTTATGCGCCCGCGGCACTGATAGCTGCAGCGCCTCGCTTGCTATTGCATTCCAATCACATTGAGTTTGTGCACCCGGTCAGTCAGCAGCCGCTCAGCTTTGACAGTGAGGCTGATTTCTAGCGCATTGCCTGTGTTGGCCAACACCGTTATTCTACGGACCAGTAACTTTTTGGTTGCGTCTCTTCTATGTTTTTTAATGATTATCAGGGTTATTGGCAGGAAGTCATTATGGGTATTGTGCAAGAAATATACATTGCCGCTATCGGCGGTGGCCCGATGCAAGCACGGCCTGCCGTTTCTGTAGAGGCGGGAAGAGGGATTCCGGGCGATCGTTACTATGCGGAAACCGGGACTTTTTCAAAACAACTGGCAGGCTTACCCGATAAAGAGATTACGCTTATTGAGGCTGAACAAATTGATGCATTTAATCAAGCCTATGACCACGCTTATAACTCTGGAGATTTTCGTCGTAATCTAGTTACTCAGGGTGTAGATCTTAACGGGTTAGTGGGCAAACATTTTTCTATCAATGGGGTGAATTTCAGGGGCGTTCGGTTGTGTGAGCCCTGTGCGCATTTGGCGACGGTGCTCAGTGCGGATGTGGTTGCCGGCATGGTGCATAAAGCGGGTTTGCGCGCTGAAATTGTCAGTAACGGTGAATTGCGTAGAGGCGATGAAATTGTCTATGCTTAGCGCAGCGCCAGCGATAGGGGGCTATTCCATATGTAGCCAGGTATCGTGTGTGTAGCTGCATGGCTGATAACATGGTGGTGATTGCTGTGCCATCCGATTAACGAAAGTACAAGAGTAGTAAGCGTATGATGTTGGCAAGAGTATATATAGCGGTTGGATTATTGTTGGGCGTAGCCGCTTGTGCCACCGAGCCTGCGAATTTAACGGCTTGCACTGAGCCTCGGCCACAGGTGTGTCCTATGCACTATGTGCCTGTGTGTGCGACCTTGAATGATCAGCAACAAAAAACCTATAGCAATGATTGCTCTGCTTGTAGTGATGTCACAGTCGTTGCTTATCAGGCTAATGCCTGCGCACCTCAAGCCAGCGATGATGGTGCAGCCAAGACCCGTTTTTAGTTCGAACATTAGCCCGGATGCCTTACACTAGCACTTTAGTTAAGCTCTTTTTAATGACGTGGTTAAACAGAGTGATTCTGACTAACTAGAACTTTGGATTTGTTGCAGGATTTCATGATAGATAAAGTTCCTTTAGATACACAGTTGGCTGCTGAGTCGCGTCCCCGTTGTCCCGTGGGTGAAAGTCACTGTGTGGTAATTGATCAGGTCACAGCACTGCATAGCGAAATTGCGCATTTGGCTGAGCAAGTGCGGACTGATACTTTGACCGGGTTATATAACTTCCGTCATTTCCGCTTTACTCTCGAGCAAGAGATGGAGCGTACTCGTCGTACCCAGCAAACTACCGCGCTGATTATGGTCGACCTCGATTACTTTAAAAAGGTTAACGATAACTGGGGTCATGAAGGTGGCAATCAGGCATTAATTGCTACGGCTGATGTGTTGCGTAGCTGTACACGCCGCCTTGATATCGCCTGTCGTTATGGTGGTGAAGAATTCAGTATTATTCTGCCCGCGACGGATTTAATTACTGCGATGCAGGTAGCTGAGCGGATTCGCGAGCAGGTTGCAGCAACACCGGTGTTAATCGATGGAAAAACATTACAGCTAACCGCCAGTTTGGGTGTGGATATTTATACCTTTATGCATGATGAGGCGCCAGAGCAGTTTGTGGATCGGGCCGATAGCTGTCTTTACCAGGCCAAGCAGCAGGGGCGCAATCGGGTGTGCCATGGTGGTTTGGATATGGGCAGTGCAGAGTCGGCTGTGAGCCGGGAAGAGCGGGAGTTGTTGTCCGGCTTTTTTGGCGATCAGGTCGATGATTAAGGATTAGATCGGCAGCTATTATCAGTACGCACGCATTATTCTATATAGCGTATTATTAATTCAAAAGTGGTTTTTTATCGCTTCTGCGCATTAGCCGAGTGTGGTTAATGCCGTTATGATGAAATTATAACAACTAAACTAAAAAGGAGGTCTCGATGAAAACCTCAATTGAAATCAAAGATCACATGTTGACCAATCCGGTTTCTATTTCAGCACACGCGCCATTGGCGGAAGCTGTGCAGCTGATTTTAAGACATAAAATATCAGGGCTTTGTGTCGTTGATGCCGATAAAAAGCTGTTGGGTGTGCTGTCGGAGCTGGACTGTCTGAAGGGCTTTATGACGGCGACCTATAACAGCAGCAGTGTCGGGCCGGTCTCAGACTATATGACCCGTGATGTGGATGTGGTACACGCCAGCGATAATATGATTAATGTTGCTAATGATATGTTGGCTAAAGGACAACGCCGTAGACCAGTGGTAGAAAATGGCAGGCTGGTTGGGCAAATTACCTGTCGGCAAATGCTCAGTGTGGTAGAGGAGTTTTCACGCAGTGCGACTTATGCCTAGGTTGATTAAGTACACTTGAATACTGGGAGCTTTGCTCCCGTTTTTTATGGCGATAATAAAAGTAATTGAAAATGGAGCGACAGCGTTATGGCGCAAACGATTAACCCGGTCATGGAACCTCGCATTAGTATTATCACGTTAGGCGTAGCCGATTTAGAGCGCTCCTATCAGTTTTATCATCACGGCTTAGGGTTTCCAACATCACGCAAGGCCGATCAGGAGATCGTGTTTTTTCAAACCGCTGGCACCTGTCTGGCGTTATATCCACTGGTTAATCTGGCTACAGAATTGGGTTCAGAGCGACCGTTAACGCGAGGCAGTTTTTCCGGTATCACCCTGGCTCATAACACTAAGACCAAAGCGCAGGTTGATGAAATTTTGCAGTTGGCAGAGCAGCATGGTGGCCGTATCGAAAAACCGGCGCAGGATGTTTTTTGGGGCGGGTATAGTGGCTATTTTTCCGATCCTGATGGGTATTTTTGGGAGGTGGCTTATGCGGATTTTTGGCAGTTTAATGCCGATGGCAGTTTGGTGATTGAATAAACTAAAATTCGTACTCTAAAGCGGCCCGTAAAGTGTAGTCAGCGGTCTCCTGACTTAATCCAAAAATGGTGCCTACTTCCCAGCGCAAGGCTTTACCGCTTCCGAGTTTTTCCATACCCAATAGAACCGGTCCTATAGCCTGGGTATCCTCAGCAATATAGAGTTCCAGAGCCGGTTCAAAACGGGGGGATTGACGATAACGCAGTTGTAGTGCCAGCGAGGTTTCCCACTCATCCTCAATATCGTTGCCCCACTCATAGATAAGCCCTATATTGGCAGTAGCGCTAAATTTTCCAAGCTCCTTTTCAAGTAAAAACTGTGTTGCCAACTCCCAAATATTTAAAGCGTCTTTTTTCTCTAACTCAATGAGTAGGCCATAATCCGCAAAGTATTCCCCCTGTTCTGACAGCTGCAGCAATAGCTCCAATTCATAGGCCGATAAGGCTAAACTTTCGTCGCTACTGCCTTCGCCAATGAAATAAGCTTCTACAAATAATCGATCTGCAAGAGCTTTGCCTATACCAAGTTTTTGCTGCTGGAGGCGAGTTTCATTGGATTCAGGGTTTCGGTTTTCCTGAGTGCCGCGCCATTCGACCTCCCATTCCAATAATTCTACATAGGGGTGGTAAATTTTATCGATGCCTGAACCATCAGCAATAACTAACACGGGGGTAAACATTAACAGACAAAAAATAAATCGTTGGGCAAAATATAATCTATAAAACATTCGTTGTACTCTTGGGTGTGGCGGCATAAAACCAGGCACTAATAATGCTGATGAAGCTTAGACAATAAATAATTACCTGAATCAACGAGGGTGTAGATTCATAACCAAATACGGCATACAGTAATTCCCCCGTCACTGACTGCTCATCTAAAAGATTTGAGCTGTCCCATAATGCCTTGCTGGCGGGTATCCAGTCGGCTTGTTCAAGTAGTATGGTAGCCTGCATTACCATGCCTGCGCCGATAAAAGTCAAAAGCAATAGGCATAGCTGGTTACAGCGAATGGTTGTTTGAATCCGCAATATTGAAAATAAGAGTATACCCAGGCTAATACCGATACTGGCTCCAATGGCGCTGCCGGTAAAGACTGCCGTGCGCAATGCTTCGGCACTGGAAAAGCCAGTAATATAAATATAAATTTCTGAGCCTTCCCGGATAAGTGCGCAGGCAACAGCAAGGGACATGAGTTTTTTTATCCAATGCCGCGATGCAATATTTTTCACGGGGTTGGCAGCTACAATGATAAGAATTAATAGAAAGACAATTAGTTGCAGGCTGGCGTTAGTAACTTCCTGACCAGCTCCATCTAAAGCATCAGTGATAGTATCCAGTGAGGTGGCATAGAGTAAGCTACCGCAGAGTGCAAAAGGGGTAGCGTACCAAAGCCAGCGAAAGTTAAATCGAGAGTTAGCGGATAAGGCTAGTAAAACGCTTATTAAAATAGCCGCTTCCAACACTTCGCGTAAAACCAGAATGACTGAGCTAATTAACATCGGAAAGACTCATTTCACAGTAACCTTGCCTTGTGCGGTTTTTGGATTAAATTCACCAAAAAAAGGGTATGTTCCAGGTTCCAGGGGGCCTATAAAAATATTGGCTTTGCGCCCTCCCATAATGACTTTTTCCCGGTTTAATTCGTAGCTTTCAAATTCTTCGGGGGTTTGATCGCGGTTATTAATTACCAGTCTAACTTTGGTCTGTGCTGGAATCGTGATTTCGGCGGGAATAAATAAATGGTCGCGAATATCAATCTCGAATACCGGTTTATCGGCCAGGCTGACAAGGCTATATACAATAAGAGGTATGAGTATTAGTCGGTGCATGAAGTCAATGTTCCCCACTCAGTGGAAAATAAATCTGGACACTCAGCCCATAATTTTTATGACCTGCAGTTAGTTGTATATCCGCACTGTGCAGTTTTACAATTTGTTGCACGATCGCAAGCCCTAGTCCAGAACCGGTAACATCTTTGCTGTCGTGGTCGGTGATCCGATAGAAACGCTGGAATACTTGGGTGAGTTTATCAGCCGGAATACCTTTGCCAGAGTCGATGATTTTTAGTACGGCTTTATCATTATCGATGCCGGTATAAATTTCGATATCACCTTCATTAGGGGTGTATTTACTGGCATTATCCAATAGATTCTGGGCCAATATCTCGAGCATGCTTTCGTCGCCCATTATGCTAACAGGCTCGCCAAGAAGCGAAATATTTTGATTTTTTTCAGCAAACATTGGCCAGGCGTTGGCTGTTATCCGTTTCAGTAGTGCATGTAAATCCAGTGTTTGGAAGTCAGCTTCTAATATTTCCGGGTTGCTGCGGTTTAGGTCGAGAATCTGTTCCACCAAATGTTGCATCCTTTCTATACCTGCGTTGGCATGCGTCAGGCTGGTATTATCGGTGGATAGTTCAGTAGCAAGATTATGCATATGGACTTTTAGGATGCTGATTGGAGTGCGCAGTTCATGGGCGGCATGAGCCGCAAAGTGTTTTTCTCGTTCGAATGAAGCACTGAGACGAGCCAGTAAAGAATTTGTTGAGTCAATTAACTGGACTAACTCTTTTGGTGGGTTGTAATAATCTATTGGGTGAAGGTCTTCGCTACGTTTGAGATTAATTTGTTCACTGAGATTGCGGAGTGGCCTTAAACCTACACCAATTAAAAACCAGACTAGCAGCGCTGAAATAGGCAGCCAGAGAATTAACGGAAAAATAGATTCCAATACCACTTTCTCAGCAAATAGATGACGTAAATCAGCACGCTCTGCTACGATGACATGATAATTTTCTTCATTGCTTAGGTTTAAGGTTCGCCAACGATAACCAGAAAAGTTACTGTAACTAAAACCATTTTCAGCAGTGTTAATCATGGTTTCAGGTGCTAATGGGGAGCGCAATAGTAATTTATCGTTATGCCATAGTTGAAAAGAAAAAGGACTATTGGCAGTTACGTCCATGATACTGGGGGTGGTATTTTCTGACAGTAATAATAGGATGTTGCTGGTGTTTTTGAGCTGTAAATCCATTAGGTTTTCAGCCTCTTCCATGCTGGCTCGATAACCATTCAGTGCTGCCAAAAAAGAAATCAAGGTAAAGGCAGCGACTAACATAATTGACAGATATATGCGGATGGTATTCATGCGCGAGGAGTGGTGCCGGGTTTTGTAACGGTATAGCCAATGCCGCGAACCGTTTTTATTAAATGATCTGGCAGTTTTTTTCTAAGGTGATGTATATGGACTTCGATAGCATTGCTGGCAACTTCTTCGCCCCAGCTGTATAAGCGGGTTTCTAATGCATCCCGGGTTAATACTTTGCCAGCATTTTCCATCAACGATTTTAGTAACATAAATTCCCGGCGAGAAAAATCTATTAGTTCGTCATTAACGGTGACAGAGTGAGAAGCGGTATCCAGCTTAACATTACCAATAATAATGGTGCTTGATGTGGCAGTGGCTAAGCGACGTTCAAACACCCGTAGCCGGGCTGCCAGCTCTTTGATCTCAAAAGGTTTGGCCAGATAATCATCGGCGCCTTTATCCAAACCGTTAATCTTGTCATTTAGATCAGATCTCGCAGTAAGCACCATTACCGGGATGTTTGCTGTTTGTTGTTTTATTTTCGTTAGTACTTCAAGTCCATCCATGTCAGGTAATCCGAGATCCAGTACTAAGATGTCAGGGGCCTCGGCACGAATAGCAGCCAGTGCCTCGCTGCCGCTAGTGACGAGGTTAATCACAAAGCCTTCATGGCTCAGCGCATCTTTCAGGCCGACGCCAAGGGAGGGATCATCTTCTACCAGTAAAATTCGCATAGTGTCGATATTAGCGGTGATTATCCTGTGTCGCTAGTGCTTGTCGTCGAATAATAGGCAGCTGTTTTGACAATGCTTTATCAACCAGTGAGGGTAATACACTATTGAGTTTAATGAAAAATCGCTCTGGCCAACCAATGTAGCGATTTTTTTGCGTGCCGGAGAGTAGCGTCATCAGTTCTGCTGCCACACGCTCTGGTGTATCCATGACATTGCCCAGCTCATTATTCATCGCTATGACTGCTTCAGAATTCATTTCAGTAGCAGTAGCGCGGGGGCTAAATAAAGTACAGTCATTTTGTATCTGCGAGTTCACGACGCAGTGACTCAGTAAACCCGCGTAATGCAAATTTGCTGGCACTGTAACCACAGTAACCGGCAAAACCGATACTGCCGAAGCCAGAACCGATATTAACAATGGTGGCAGCGTTGGTAGTTAATGTAGGTAGCAGTGACTGGATGAGTAACATGGGCGCTAGCACATTAATCTCGAGCATTTGTCGAAGCTGCTGCGCACTTTGTTCAGGTAATAAACCGAAATAGTTCACCCCTGCATTATTAATTAAATAATCAATACCGTCAGTGCAGGCCTGATGAATTTGATCAATTCCTTGATCTGTGCCGAGGTCAGCAGCAATGGCCGTATGATGTTTTCCCGATAAATTTTCCATCAGTACGTTTAAATTTGATTGATTTCGTCCAACCAGAATAAGCCTTGCGCCAGCTTTATCCAGTGCCGTAGCAATGGCGGCACCGATACCGCCGCTGGCACCGGTTAATAGACAGGTTTTTCCATTTAGATTCATAATTAATCCTAGGCCGCAAGCGGTGAAGCTTGTTCCGGGGCTATACTGCGGTAGACATCAGCATAAAGATGATAGAAGTTTTTAGCACAATGAATAATCAGTTTTTGATCTTCTTTGTCCTCAATTTTATTCATCAGGTTTTTAAAAAAAGCGACATGCTCAATATCTAAAGCGCCGTGTGAGCGTAAATAACTGAAGGCTTTTTCCGGCAGTCCAGTAGCTTGGATAATACCTTTGGCGGCATTATCGGCAACAGTAATACTGGTGCCCTCCAGTACATGAACCATGCCGAAAAAGCCTATCGGATTAACGCGTTCAATAATGTGATAGGCATAAGCAACCATCAGTTCGGTAGCACGATTAGGTGTACTTTGACGGGCTTTCTCGGCATCAAAACCGCAGGCAGTGATATCGTTTAGTACCCATTCCTGATGGCCTAACTCTTCTTCAATATATTCAGCGAGAGCGTTGCGTAGCCATTCTTTATTGCCTGGAATGCGTGAGCCAGCAGCCATTAATAAAGGGGTAGTATGTTTAACGTGGTGATAGGCTTGATTTAAAAAGGCGACGTAGTGCTCGCGGCTCATATTGCCGTTTACTGCTTCATGTACCAGCGGCGAGCTGAGCAAGTATTCGCGCTCATTTTGAGTTGCGGCGATTAAGGTCTGGTAAAAACTCATAGGCAATTTACTCCAATTTTTAACGGGTTTTGAATAGATGAATATAATTCCTCAATATCTTCAGCAAAGGCTTCTATGATTTTTTGCCGGCGCGGGCGGCCATTCTCTGTCAACAAGCCATTGGCGTAAGTAAGAGGCGAAGATAAGCGCAGCCAGTGGCCGATTTTGGCGTAGTCTGGCAGCTGCCGATTAACCTTGTTGATGAGTAGTTGGATTTGCTGGTCTTTAATAGTAGGGTTGCGCGGAAATAGTAATGCGCTGCAGCAGGGTTTGGCATCACCAATAATGATAGCTTGAGCTAAATTATTATCTGCGAGTAATTCACTTTCCACCCATTCAGGACTAATGTTGCGACCATAACTACTAATAATTTCATTTTTTAGACGACCAGAAATATAGATGTAGCCGTCTTTATCAATGTGACCAATATCGCCGGTAGCGACTGATGTCATATTCCAGCTGTTTGGTTGGTTAAGATAGCCAAGAAATGAGTTGCCACTAATAATAATTTCATCAGCTTCTACATGCGCACGAAGATGTGCTAATAATTTACCACTGCTGCCAAATTTATTAGTGTTTGGTGTGTTAAGTGACACTACCGAGGCGCACTCGGATAAGCCGTAACCCTCGTAAATAGGTAGCCCCTGATTTCTAACCCGTTCAATAAGACGGGCTGAAATTTTAGCTCCGCCCACAGCTACATAGCGCAAACTGTCCGGTGCCAACCAGCCATTAGCCAGTGCTTCATCAAGCAGGATTAACATTTGCGGAATTAAAATGAGCGTATTGGGTTGGTACTTATTAATAGCAGCAAGAAATACTGTGGGATCAATTCCTGAACTACCCTGCAGGCCGAGTTCGGTGCCCGGCATTACTACGATGCAACCATCGGCAAGCAACGGCATATAAACCCCGCCAATATTTTCAAGCAAGGTCGCTAAAGGCAATACACAAAGGTGACGAGGTTTATCAACGGCGATGCTATTCGCTAGGGATTGGGCGACATTCAGGCACTGGCTTGATGATAAGCAAACTCCTTTAGGGTCGCCTGTGGAGCCTGAAGTAAAGGTGATTTTCTCGGTACCTTCAGGTCGCTGTGCAGAGTGTGTGGGCAGCAGTTGAACACTGGAAATACCTGCGATGATTTGGTCGGAGAAGATAAGGTCAGGGATTTTCTGGCTCAGCTGTGTTTGCATGGTGTTACTGCATAGCAGTAAATCGACAGCTGCACTGGTAATAATCTTTTGTAATTGTGCTGAGCTAAAAAAAATCGGTAATGGAATCAGGGGTATTTGCGCTAACTGGCAAGCAAGGTCAATAACTATCCACAGCGGAGTATTTTCAGCATACAGGCCGATAACTCTGGCATCGACGGCTAATAACTGCAGATAAGTATCCTGGATCTGTGACCATAAAGTGGCGGCGTTAATGTCGCCATCCGGGCCGATAAGCACTACGTCCAGCGGGCGTTGGGTAGCCCGTTGTTGTAATGTTGTTAACAGTTCATTCATACAAATTGTTCCGCGAGAAATTGCGCCAGGGCAAAAATGGATGATTGATAATGTTGCAGTTGTTTACGCATTGCGGGTTGTGCATTAGCTTGGGCCATTGTGAGTTTGACTTCGGCTAACATCACCTGTGGATCGCCATCATAGTAGCTGCCCCAGCGTTCTGCCTGGGTACCCAGACATTCAGCTCTGGCAGCGGAGATAACGATTGGGGTGAAGCCACAGCGGTTAATTGAGGCGCGTACTTTTTGGTTGGCTGTAAATAATAAGTATTGGTAGCCAGCTTGTTCCATGGCGGCGACGGCCAATAGATATAACACGGCACTGTGGCCTGGCGTTGATCCGACCAGATTGCCAAGTTCGATAATATGTTGGCGTTGGACGGTTTGGTCGTGGCATTGTTCAATGATTTGTTCAGCGGAGCAATGCAGATAGCGCTCACTTAATAAGGTTTCATGTGCCGCGCTACGTAGACCGAGGGCGGCAGTGATCTGGCCATCAGTTTGTAGTGATAATAATAAAGGCAAGTAGTCGAATATTCTGGCCCCGTAACTGGTATGAAAAATCTGGGCGATGTACTGCTCGAGTTTTTCCCGGCTTAGGTCATTAAAATTACAGTACTGCAGTAATGGCCATTCACCGGCTTGATTGGCAAAGCAGCGTTGAGGTGCTGTACGAGTGCTGAGTTTGGGATACATAGTTCACTCCTTGGTTAGCGATTAAGGAGCAGTCTAGAGGGCAAAACTTAAGGGAAGCTTATGCGGCTAGAGCTTGTGCTTTTTTGTGACAAAGTTGGCAGTAATCGAGCAGATAACCCGTCCAATTAAACATATGGCTAGTTCCCGGGTGCGGGCTACCTGACCTAATTCCTCAGCGCTTACCACCACTGCACCTGGCCGTAACATTAATTCGCCGAGGTGATGGACAATATTGGCTTGTTCGGTAGTTGGACGAATAAACGCCGAGCGGTCACTAAAGGTAAGCAAGCCAGACCTAGTGGCCAACGCTGCTAACGCTTTTTCGGTGCAGCGTTGTTGTTGCGTCCAGTTAGCGCTGCCGTCGGTGCCCATACCCGTATTTTAATGGAATGACATGGGTTTAAAGGCGACTTTTTCATTATGTTCTCAATTTTCAACTCAATTAAATGGGGCTGTAGGGCGGCGAGCTGCGATTGCGCAGAGCAAGTAAACTAAATCTAATGATTAATTTACTGCTCTGCCAATACTGCGCTCTCTGTTATGTCTGTCACCGGCTGCTGGCGGATATGGGTCAGCAGCTTAATCAATACCAGACAAAAGAGCGGCAAAAAAATCAGCGCTAACCATAGCAAGCTCTGTTGCACGCCTTGATAATCCACCAGTAAACCGAGGATGGGGCCGCTAATAATAAATAAACCCCTGACACCTAAACTCACTAATGAATTAACCGTGGCACGAAACTCGGCATCCAGCCTTTTATTTAGCGCGTCATAAAACACGACCAAGCTCAAACCGCGGCTCAGTGGCACGGTTAAGCCCAGTGCCAAACCCAGCCAGCCGCCAATGCTCCCCATAGCGATTAAACCTATAATCGGTAGCAGTGCAATTATGATGAACACATTGCGTGCGCCTAACCATTGCTCTATATCGCAGGCATAGCGCGCTGACAACGCGCGAACCAAACAGTGGGTTGCCCACAGGTAACCAAACCAATGCAGCGGTATACCTTGCAGCTCCCAATATTTTTGGTACAACCAAAACGTCAACAACGCAGATAGGCTAAAAATAATAATAGCGATAGCTGTCCACCATACGAGTGGATCCTGCATTAGTGCTTTTTTTACCTTGCCAAAATTTTCACTATGGTTGTGTTGGGTAATAATTTTTGGCACTTCCACCAGGTTGAGTGCAAACCACAATGCCAGCACGCTAATGAAAGCCTGTGCCCACAGTACCCAGTCCAGTGACCATAGCGTTAATAGCCCGGCAAGCAACGCGGCAAAGCCACCGGCAAACCCTTCTATCGAAACCAATCGGGTAATATGCTGGCTATTATCACCGTGGTATTGGATTTTTTTACTCCGGTTGAGCCAGCTTTGGCTATCGTAAAGTAACGCTAAATCCGCGCCGGAATTAAGGCTGATACCGAGTGCCATTATAATTTCATAGATAACAAAATCGGCAAAACTGTCAGCGTGAATTAACCAGCCAAAAGCGAGTAGGCATAATAGCGCACCCACTTGAATAGTATTTTTACGGCCCCAGCAATCAGCCAGATAGCCGCTGGGTACTTCGCAAATAGCGATGATCAAGGCAAACCAGGCTTGGGTTTGTAATACTTCGGCCATGCTTAAGCCGTGACGCTGCATTAGCGGCACAAATACGGCAGTGATAATCATGGCATTTTGAAAAAACGCCATGAGATAAATATTTATTAGATTTTTGTGCAGTCCCTGTTCCACCGGACGATCTCCCATACATAAAACTGTGCAATCAATGCCACGAGAATCGGAAGGGAGAAAAAATCGAAAGGGGTATAACGAAAAAAGCCTCCGGGTTCTGATCCTCGGAGGCTTTTTAAATAATCTAAAAACGAATTAGTTAGTTAGGCTCCGGAAACGAACAAATACATACGCATGCACACAGGGTTTACCCAGTGCAGTGACGCGCATTGATTGATAAATTCGGTTCAGAGTTTTCATGACTAAAGTCTGTTTAAAGTGTTGTTGTATTACGTGTAATCATTTTGCTGCGCTAACAGCGAGGAGCAGATAATGCGCCTTGATTAAAAACATGTCAACGCGCAATTATAAAATTCAGGAAAAAATTATAAATATTGTTGCAGCAACTCCATTGATGTATCCCACAGTTTGGCAGATAGTTCGGCATCATTCATATGCGGGCCTTCGGGGGTATAGGGGTTACAATCTTTAAAAACATGTCCTGATACTTTGGCCAGGCTGGGGTGGGTGGCGGTAAAGCAAGTGGTGGCAGCGCCAGCTTCGACTGATTTCATAAAGGTCCAGCCCATCAATTTAGCCATAATGATTTTACTGGTAGGCATGTGGCGGCCAAGGTTGGTCATGATCACCCCGGGCAATACGGAATTGGCCGTTGTTGTGCTAGTGCCCAAGCGAACGGAAAGTTCACGGGCAAACAGTGACATTGCTAGTTTAGATTGACCATAGGCGGTCAGTGGATCGTAATTTTTTTCGCCGGATAAATTATCGAACTGAATGCCTTCAGCGGGAGCCGATTTATAGCGGCCGCTCCCTAACATAATCAACCGGCCTTGCTCTGCAGCTTGTACTTGGGGCAATAATTTTTGAGTTAATAAGAAGTGCCCGAGGTAGTTTACTACGAATTGTCTTTCCAGGCCGTAGACCTGTTCCAGTTCCGGCAACTCCATAATGCCAGCATTGCAAATCAACATGTCTATCGGTTTATTCAAAGCTTGTACTTGCTGGCTACAGGCGACCACTGAATCAAAATCACTGAGCTCACAGGCGACTGCAGTGGTGGGGCCGCTGAAACTGGCGCAAGCGGTGTTGGCTTTTTCCAGCGTGCGTGCCACGGCAATCACATGGGCACCGCGTAGCGATAATACCCGTGCAGTTTCAAATCCCAGGCCGGAGTTGGCACCGGTAACCAAAGCGGTTTTACCGCTCAGGTCTAAGCCTGCTGTGACTTCTTCGGCGGTAGAATCTTCTCCAAACATACCCATGGGGGGTTGGGTGTTTGCCCCCAGCCGCGCAAGTGGGCAAAGGCTGCGATGCTGGCGATAGCGTAATGTAAAAAGCGGCGGCGATTAAGGCGGGGGGAAATTTGGTTCACAAAAGCATCCTATTAATAAATCTGACAATGAAAAACAGCAGTGTAGAGTGGTGACATTATCGCAACTGGTCGAAAATAGATAATCTGTCGAGTGGCGTTAGTCACAGTGAACTTTATTACAGTTATTCATATCGTCGCTGCAGGTGTTGATACCGAGTAGATGCCATAGATAGCAGCGAGCAAATAGCGTATTCAAGCTTAGGAAGATCGCGCAAACGGTTAGCAGCCACTCCAGCGGGCCAAATTGATTTTGGCTAAACAGCCATATAGTAAGCACGCCGCAAAGCAATAGCCTGATGATGCGTTCGATGATGCCCAGATTTTGATTGATCATAGTTACCTGTAATATTGATAGAGCTTGACGATTCTAACTATACGCTGGGTAATGGATTTCAGATGACACTGTAACTTTAATAGTAGGCCTGATGGGCAAGAATTTCTAATAATACAGCCTTGTTAGTTGCAGGCTTTGCGTCGATACTGCCAGCGCTTTAATCATAACTGATAATAACGGGGTAAAAAGATGGCTTTGATCGCGGCGGTAATAAGTTTAATTTTGTTGGAATACTATGTCTTTATGATGCTGGTAGGGATGGCGCGGGGCAAGAGTGGGATTCAGGCCCCACAGATGACGGGTGACCCTAAGCTGGAGCGGGCTATTCGGGTTCAAATGAATACGCTGGAACAAATGGTCGTTGTTATCCCTTGCTTGTGGTTGTTTGGCACTTATATCAGTACCACCATTGGCGCAGGATTGGGCGTGGCTTTTATTATTGGCCGGGCGCTTTATTGCAAAGGCTATATGGCTGACCCTAATAAACGTGCGATTGGTTTTGTGATCGGTTTTCTGGCGACATTGGGTCTATTGGGCGGTGCTGTCTATGGCACAGTCATGGCTGCTTTGTAATACCCTTTTATTAAGAGTGTTTTCAAAACTCCGGTTGGGTTTGGTGTTGTTCAACCCCTGCCGGAATCTCTACCCAGGGTTGCTTGCTACGAACCCACACATGCATTTGCGGTTGTATCACTGATACATCATCCAGCGTCCCCGGCTTCAATTTGATCAGCTCCGGTTTATTAGGGTTGTGGTGATAGATCCTGTTGCCGCACTCACCACAGAAATAACAATCGACTGTGCCGCCACTATCAGCTGGTCGCGACCATTTTTTTGGGGTGCCTTTGGTTATGTGGAATGATGTTTGTGGAATAAATGCCGAAATACCGAACGCGGTGGCGGAGTACTTTTGGCAATCGTTGCAATGACATTGGACCTGAAATAAAAAAGGCTCATCAACCTGATATTGTATGGCATCGCACTGACAGCGACCTGATTGTGGGTAGGTAGGCATAGCGGCATTCTCTCAGTAACGTATCTGGTAAGGATCAATAGTAGCAGCTAGGGCGCTGAAGTATAAAGCGTGGATTTAAGCTGCTAAGTCAGTGGGTAGATAGTCTTTGTTGCTAAAGAGAATGGCAAAAAAAAACGCCAGCCCTGGGGCTGACGCTCAAAAGGTGTAACAATTTGACCGCGAGTCGGGCGCGATCAGTGCAATCGAAAATCTCATGCACACTAACTGTTACTACTCCCTGGCTGCAACAGGGAGGTTATCCATAGATTCGGGGGAAAATACGATAACACTTTACCTATTGCAAAGGTGATGCCAATAAGCGCGAATATGACAGGCTTAAATTAACTTTACTGATGCCTAACGTTTTTTATATGGGGCGACCATGGCTTTATTGTTTTTTGGTTCTCAAGTGAACAGGGTGTTATTCGTAATTTTTGTATCAGAAATAGCTAAAAATGCGCTAAAAACACGCTTTTTTAGTATCTTTTAATAAAAGTGTAATGACCTTATCGAGCAGGTAATCTATGTAAGTGTGAATTTTTACAATAAAAAAAGCGCCAACAAATGTTGGCGCTTAAAGAGGTTGTAACAGTCGCTATTGCTCATCGGGGGCGCAATAGTGGTGCAAAACAATCAGTAGCGCACCAAGCTGTTACCACTTCCCAACGGCTTTCAGGAAGTACAACGCTAACAGTGGAGTGCTTGGCGTTGATAGTGTAGTGGTAGCAAGTCAGGTGCCAATAGCTGCTTGCCGGTACAAATTTTGTACCGTGATTAATCTATGTATTGTGCATCCAACACTTTTTCACCTTCTTCCCAGCGTAATACTCCATGGGTCATATACTGCGGTAAACCGGAATCGAAAAACTGCCACGCGCAGATCAGTGTATTTTCATCGTCGCTCATAATTTCACGTGACCACATATGTCCCGGCTCTCCGTAGAAGTGGCGAGTGGCATACAAATAGCGACCATAGGTGGTGGCATTACCATGGACATCAGGGCCATGGAATTGATAGCGGTTTTTATTGCGGGTACGCAAGGCGGTAAAGGTACGATTAATAACGCCTTCAATGGTTATGGTTTGTTCAGAGTGCAATAAGTTAATCGGCTTGTGAGTAATGGTCACCTGATTAGTGCCAACGAATTCCTGTTGGTTGTTATAGACCTGAAATTCACCCCGCCACACGCCGGCATTTTTGGGGGGTAATACAAATTGATTACCACCTTGTGCCCGCTCCTTGGTTTGCCAGTCTTCAATTTTTTGTAGCGTGGCGGGACTTTTATCATCGGTTGGGGTATTGATGTATAAACCGTTGAACACACAAATCAATGTGTCAGCCTCAAACATTTGTGAAGAGTAGGCCTGGATACCCATTTCCGGAACAATTTGATTGACGGTGCGTAGATTGACATTCCATCCTGGTGAGTAGTAGTAGGAATCAACCAGCGTACCAAAGGGGCGGCCGCTACCCACAAAATCCGGCCCGGTGTAGACGCGGTTTTTATCGCTATCAATAACGCCGAAACTAAATTTGGTCGGGATATCAAAACGGTGACGTAATTCGCCGGTTGCGTCGATCCCGGTTTTCATCCAGTACGTGGTGCGGCCGTTATCAAACGAACTTTCGCGGCTGATTTTATTCCAGCCGACGTGAGTGCCGTCAGGTTCAAATAATGACGGTGTGCCGTGCCACTCACCGCTAATGGTTTGTTGAAATTGACTGGGCTTTTTCTCGCTCATGGAAACACCTGTTGATTATGGTAAGGGCTGGACGCCGACAAGGGTTTACACATTATACAAAAGTGTAAACCTTGTCAATTTTGGTTATACTGCACGGATGAATGCAGACCCAGCTATAAAAACCAGCACTGGTCCCAATGACGGCTTGATATTAGCGGCGGCTTTGGAGTGTTTTACCCATTTTGGTTATCAGCGGACGTCCATGTCGGATATCGCTTCGGCGGCGGGCTTGTCTCGCACCGCCTTGTATAAGTACTACCGCAATAAAGAGGCAGTGTTTAAAGCCTTAAGCCAGCAAGCCCACGACAAAGTCGCCGCCGCTATTATTGCCGCAGCCAGTGAGCAGCAATCGCACTATCAACATTTACACGCCATTATTGATGCTCGTTTAGTCTGGTTTTTTGAAATGCTGGATTATGGCCCGCACGGGCGTGAACTCATTGATGAAAGTCATCGGGCTATTGGTACGGTGGGTGCCAGTGCCAATAAGCGTTTTGTGAAGCGGGTGGCGAGTTTATTAACCGCAGCGGAGCAGCAGGGCGAATTAGACTTGTCGCTGCATGGAGGCAGTGCCGATGCCATCGCTGCTATTTTGGTGGATAGCTCGGACGGTATTATTCAGGACGCAGGCGGTCGTCGTAGCGCACAAAAGCGGGTCAGTTTATTGGTTGATCTTATCTGGCGGGGCTTGCAAATTTAGTTGATTAATAAGCGCTTGCGAATGAATGGGGGGTAATTTATTTCATAGTCAGTGCAACACTAAAATTTTTGAGCCCAGGCTAAAGGGGTTGGGTTGTGAATAAAGACAGTGCTGAAATGGATTCGGTTAAGGTGTTTCCTTTATGATAATGGGTGCTAAACTACGCCGACAATTTTATAAGCAATTCACGACAGTGAGTGGGGGAGTCTAAATGGATACAAGAAAAATCAAAACAGTTTTGCTAACAGGCGTGTGTTTGACAATGGCAACACTTGTGCAAGCCGAAAACGATGGTCGCTGGTATATTAATCCTGCGATTGGACACCAGAATTTGGATGCTGAACGCGATCTGGGTAATGACACAACGCTTTCTATTGGTGGAGAATACCGTTACAACGATAGCTGGGCGTCCGAATTGCGCTATCTGGACACCGGTACCAAAAGTGATTTTGGTCCGGATGTAGATTTAAGCCAGTACTATATTGATGGCTTGTATTATTTTAGTGGTCAGAGTGAGCAATTGCAGCCCTTTGTACTCGGCGGTGTCGGCCACGCAGAGTTTGATTCAAATAGTGGTGATGACAAGGAAACACAAATCAATATCGGTGCCGGTGTGCGCTACCTTTTCAATGATAACTGGTCATTGCGTGCGGACGCGCGGGCAATTCACAGTCTGGATGATAGCTTTAATGATAGGTTGATTAATATCGGCTTGAGCTATGCATTTGGCAGCAGCAGTGCGGCACCAAAAGCGATGCCAGCAGCACCGGTAGTTAAAGATGACGATAAAGACGGTGTGGTCAATGGCAAAGATCAATGCCCTAATTCTGCTGCTGGTGCAGTCGTTAATAGTGTGGGTTGTGTCGAAGTAGTTGACGGCGATGGTGATAAAGATGGTGTTGCTGATAGCAAGGACCGTTGTTTGAGTACACCCGCTGGCGCTGAAGTAAACGCCGATGGTTGTATTCTGGTACCGGAAGCGGGTGTCGCTTTGGATTTGTCTTTGCGTTTTGCCCATGACAGCGAGCGCGTTGAAGATTATGACCAGGCAGCAGTGGACAAAGTGGTCGCGTATTTACGCGCGCACAGTAATACCAGTGTGGTGATTGAAGGGCATACTGATAGTTCTGGCTCTGATGTGTATAACAAAGGCTTGTCCCAGCGTCGTGCTGCTGCGGTAGCTAAATTTCTTGGGGACAAATACGGGATTGATAGATCACGCTTGTCTTCAGCTGGTTTTGGTGAAGAGCGTCCTATTGCCGACAATGCTACGGCTGAAGGTCGTGCAGCTAACCGCCGCGTAGTAGCAAAAATTCGTCAGAACTAGGCTTGGTTCTACCAGATTTAGCCAGCCATTTTGAAAAGCAGCCTTAGCGAAAGCGGGCTGCTTTTTTTATGAGTGAAATCAGCGTCAATAGCCATGCTGTGATTAGAGAAGCAAGAGTGATGAAAGAGCAATGAGTTGGCAGTTTCGACAACAATCGCTGCAGCAAGGCAGTGTGCAGCACTATCAACTACTTCAAGTTGGGCAGGTGCTGAGTTTCAGGCAGGTATTGCAGCTGTGGCAATGTAATCCGCAATTTTGTGAATTTTATAATCAGCTAATGGCTGCTGTTGAGTTTGATGCCTTTTTTTGGGAGTTGCCTGCGCTGACATTGGCGAATATCGATCGCGATTTTGAATGTGTGTTGGTGGATAGCCCTGACTTAAAAACGGTAAGCAGTGACCCTGCTACGTTTGCGCCTTACTTTAATTCAGCCCGTGCCGAAGCTAAAAATACCGTTGTTTGTTTTGATAATTTGGGTGGCGACGCCCGCTTGGTAGTGCCGACGCCGGTTAGTGCTGATGCGGACTATACCCATCTGGCAAAGTTTGTGCGTGCTGGGCTGGCATCTCAGCAGCGTGATTACTGGCAACAGTTAGGCGCGAGTATTGAGTCATTATTAAGTGAACAGCCTCTATGGGTCAGTACTTCCGGGCTGGGGGTGTATTGGTTACATATTCGGCTGGATCAGCGGCCGAAATACTACACATATTTACCTTACAAAAGCGTAGCGTTTTAAAATATATGAGTATATAGAGCGTGTATTGCCAGTAAATCTCGCTAAACCATTGCTGTTATCGTTCGGATTAATAATAATAAGCCTCTGATAATAACCCTTTTCTACACCGGAATAGTTATGAATACCACAATGAAAGTTTTCTCCGTTAGCGCCTTGCTGCTTTTGTTAAGTGCCTGCGGTGGTAGTAGCGGTGGTGAGAGTTTTACCATTGGTAACGGTAATCCGCCCGACCTTGAACCTGGTGAAGTGACAATTGGTATCTCTGATGCGCCGGTCGACGATGTCAAAGAAGTAGTGATTGAAATTGACCGTATTATCTTCCGAAAAAGTGGTGAAGATGATGTGGTAGTAGATACTTTTAGCAGCGATGATGTAACGCCGCCGGTAGTTGACGCAGATACCATCCAGATTAATTTATTGGACTTCCAGGGAACTAATCAGGCCATAGTAATTGAAGGGCTGGAATTAGAAGACGGTGAATACAGCAATATTATTCTGGAAATTCTCGATGAAGATTTAGGTAACTCCTATGTTGTAGAATTGGATGATACTCAGAAGTTGATCAAAGTCCCTTCCGATAAATTGCAACTAGGTAAATTCACTGTAACGGGTGAAGTGGAGCAAACTTTCACGATCGAATTTAATTTGCGTCAGTCTCTGGTGTATAAACCGGGCCCTGATGAGTACAACCTAAAACCCCGTGGCGTAAGAATTCAGAATAATTCCGGCGATACTTCTTTGTCCGGGACGGTCGCAAGCGACTTGTTTGATACTGAATCGCCTTGCGATGAAAAAACCGAGCCTACCAGCGGCAATGTAGTGTATCTCTATGAAGGCCATGGGCTTACGGTCGCCAATCTGGCTGATATGTATGACCCCGATGAAGATGACGATGTTCCTTCCAGTGCGATTGCACCCTTTATCGCAGAAGGTTTAACCGAAAGCGGCGGCGTGTGGCAGTATAAATTTGCGTTTTTACCGGCGGGTGAATACACCCTGGTGTTTTCCTGCAATGCTGCCGATGATGATCCGGAAATCTTTGACGAGCTGGAATTGCCGCTACCGGAAGATCAAATTATTGAGCTCACTTTAACTGGAGGTAGTGGTCTCACGTGTAATTTACCGGTTAGTGATGATGAGTGTGGTGATTAACACGGAACGGTTTTGATAATTTGCAGTCCCAGTCATTACTTGCTGGGGCTGCCATGATCATTCATCGATTTTTATCTGTTTCTTTTTTATCGCTGCTGTGCAGTCACTACAGTATTGCCGAATTGCGCTTAAATAGCGGTCCGCAACAAACCCAATTAATTGAACTGTATACCTCCGAAGGTTGCAGTAGCTGCCCTCCGGCGGATGCGTTTTTATCCGGCTATAAAAATCACCCGCATCTTTGGCAAAAAATTATTCCTGTGGCGTTTCATGTGGATTACTGGGATGACATTGGCTGGCCTGATCGCTTTGCCAGCCCGCAATATTCTTTGCGGCAACGGCAACATGCGCGGCAGGGTAATGTGCGTCAGGTTTATACGCCGGGGTTTGTGGTCAATGGTGCTGAGTGGAAAGGCTGGTATCGCCAGCAACGGTTACCGAAGCTCAGCAGTGGTGACAGTGAGCAGCGGCCTGGCAATTTATCACTACAGCTGAAACAAAATACCTTTACTGCGACTTTTGATCCTGCAGCATTGAATGCAGGCGTTAATCAGGTGGCCACTTTATCAATTGCGATACTGGGTTTTGATTTATCAACCGATATTAAAGCAGGTGAAAACAAAGGCCGTGAGTTAAAGCATGATTTTGTGGTACTGGCGTTGCAGCACTACAGGAGTAACGATATGCAATGGCAGGGTGAACTACCGGAAGTAGATAAGGCGCGCCAGCAAACGCAACAAGCCCTTGCGGCTTGGGTGAGTACCAGCACCGCTATTAAGCCGTTACAGGCAGTGGCCGGTTGGTTGCCTGCGCCATAGTCATTTATTGCTTCCGCTAGCTAACTAAGAAAGAAAAAAGCCATTCTAATCAAATAGATTTGGATGTCTTAGATTCGCGCTCGCAGCTAGCTCCCGCTTCAATCAAATCACTAAATCGTTTCAATTACGTTATCCCAGAAGAGCTTTTGGGTGGCACGAAAAACCTACCACTAAACTGGATGATTAATTTCCAAAAGGATGTGGCTTCTATAAATACGAACTATTATCATTACTATCTATATTAACAATAACTCTCGGCATGTTATGATTTAGTCCATTTATAGGCGGCGCTTTGCGCGTTATCACGACTAACCTTGGATTATTCATGAAATCACTGCTGTGCTTTACCCTCTTTCTTTTTTCTTTATCAGCGCTGGCTGTCGAGCGGCTTTACTATGTCGCCGCTGATGAGGTGATTTGGGATTATGCGCCGGTAAAGCGCAACCTGATGATGGATATGGCATTGCTGGAGAGTCAGCGAGTGTTTGTGGATACCACCGACAGCACCATTGGCAGTCAATATAAAAAAGCTTTATTTCGGGAATACACGGATGCCACGTTTTCTACCTTGAAGCCGCGCCCGCCAGAAGAGCAGCATCTGGGTTTATTGGGGCCGTTGTTCCGCGCCGAAGTGGGTGACACGATTAAAGTGGTGTTTAAAAATCAGGCGTCGCGGCACTACAGTATTCATCCTCACGGCGTGTTTTATACCAAGGCCAATGAAGGTGCGATGACCAATGACGGTACCACCGGCGCTGACAAAAAAGACGATATGGTGATGCCCGGAGAAACCTACACCTACGAGTGGCAGGTGCGAGAATCGGCGGGACCAGGGCCTGCCGACAATAGCTCGGTGGTGTGGTTGTATCACTCCCATGTGCGCAGCATTCAGGATTCTAATACTGGGTTGATCGGCGCGATAATAGTTACCGAGAAGGGCATGGCTACAGCTGATGGCCGTCCAAATGATGTGGATAGGGAATTTATTAATTTATATACAGTGATGAATGAAAACGAGAGCTGGTATCTGGATGATAATATTCAGCGCACCTTGGCGGCCGCACCCAAAAATGAAGACGATTTCGAAGAAGGCAATTTGAAGCATGTCATCAATGGCTATCTATTTGCCAATTTGCCGGGTTTGGATATGGTCGAAGGAGAAACCGTGCGCTGGCATTTACTGGCGCTGGGCACCGAGGTGGATTTACATACGCCGCACTGGCATGGCCATACCGGGTTACATAATGGTCATCGCACTGATGTGATTGAGTTGTTACCCGCGTCAATGAAAACGCTGGATATGGTTATCGACAACCCCGGCACCTGGATGTATCACTGCCATGTGAATGATCATATTGCTGCCGGGATGACGGCGTTGTATCACGTTAAGGCTAAACTTAAGTAGTACTTAAGGTAGTCATTGTCAGCAAGTGCTATGTTAGCTGCCCGGACAGTTATTCAGCCATCACTTTGGCTAACAGTGTGACGACAAAATTATTAGCTACCTGATCAAACTGGCCTTGGGCAACCATCAGTCTTGCCATAATTAAACCGTAACGCAGCCCGGCAAACACTTCGTAGTAGTGATAATCTTTAGCGCTGAAACCGGACGCCTGTTCCCATAGTTTGTTGGTGTCTTGCACAGAGGGCAGGCCTTCCAGGCGCGGCATCCCCAAACCTTCAGAAAACGTACGGTCGATAAAATTCCACCAGGCTAAATCCTGTACCGGGTTGCCCAGCACCGCCATTTCCCAATCTAACACTGCGGCTA
The DNA here is from genome assembly GCF_900120175.1 of Oceanicoccus sp. KOV_DT_Chl. Classification (NCBI taxonomy): domain Bacteria; kingdom Pseudomonadati; phylum Pseudomonadota; class Gammaproteobacteria; order Cellvibrionales; family Spongiibacteraceae; genus Oceanicoccus; species Oceanicoccus sp. KOV_DT_Chl. The sequence goes on along the minus strand of NZ_FQLF01000002.1, from coordinate 1,180,492 downwards.
TGCTCTGGCAGTCCTGGCTGATAATTAAGTTCCCGAGCCGGGCATCGCCCCAACATAAAGTGGTTGGCTCATTTTTTGGTTGGTTGTCATTAAGCCATTGCAGCGCTTGGTCGCAAATCGGGCAGGGTGTACCTTCCAATCCCCATTCGAGATAGCGTTGCCAATAATCCAGTTGCGCTTGCAAGGCGGTTTTGCCTGCAGCCGGTGCTAAAAAATCAAATCCTAATGCCTGATAATCCAGCTGATGTAACTGCGCCATCGAACGAATGGCGGCATTCCATAGCGCAGCACGTTCTGCCGGGCCGACTTCCTCCATCATCCAGCCGCCCATGGTGTAGGGCGGCATATCACCGGGAATACGGCCTTCAATTTTTTTCATGATATAAAAGGGGGTGCCGAGTACGCGGGTGTCGAGTTCCAATCCCAATAAGGGCGGTGTCGGTAAAGACGTTTTACTGTCGAGAATTTCCATCACTTTATATTGCTCGGACAAATCGTATTCCGGAAAAACCGGTTTTTCGATTTCCGGGCAGAGCCGGCCGACACAGGCTTGCTCCACCTCAATACCATCCTGCTGATAGTGGATCTCGAACATCAATGTGACATTGGACATACCATTGGTTTCAGGAATGCTGAGTGCCGGAATGGTGACACTAGTCCCCAGTCGCTGGCTGAACCAGCTTTGTAATTTTTGTCGGGTACCTTCAATATCTTCAACCAGGGGGTGGGACGATGCTCTTCCACAGTGAAACTCCGGATAATGTCATTATTATTAACAGTGTGTGTTTCCGATACACTAACAAAACTTAACTACGTGACATAGTGAAAAAACAGTTAGGATTTAAATAGGATGAATGAGTCAGTGCAGTATTAAGTGAACACAGTCAGAGGTAAGCATGCGTTATAAATTATTTGGACATACCGGTTTAAAAGTGTCAGAGCTTAGTTTAGGGGTGATGACTTTTGGGGAGTCCTGGGGGTGGGGCAGTGATAAGGCGGAAAGCCAATCGGTTTTTGATGCCTATGTCGATGCCGGTGGTAATTTTTTTGATACTGCAGATCAGTACACTGATGGTGATAGCGAGCGCTGGTTGGGTGAATTTTGTGCCAGCGAGCGCGAACGTTTTGTTATTACCACTAAATACTCCTCAGCCATGAGCACCGCCCACCCGTTAGCCAGCGGCAATTCCCGCAAGCATATGGTGCAGGCGTTGGAGGGCAGTTTAAAACGGTTAAACACCGATTACGTCGATGTGTACTGGTTGCACTGCTGGGATTTTTTAACCTCCCCTGAAGAAGTGATGCGCGGGCTGGATGATTTAATCAGCGCGGGGAAAATTCAGTACATCGGCATTTCCAATACCCCGGCCTGGGCTGTCGCACAAGCCAATACGCTGGCCGAGTTAAGAGGTTGGCACCGCTTTGCTGGGCTGCAACTCAAATACAATTTAGTGACACGGGACATCGAGGCAGAATATTTTCCGATGGCCGATGCTCTGGATTTGTCAGTGTGCGCCTGGTCGCCGTTAGCGAGCGGTGTGTTGAGTGGCAAATACAATCCGCACAATGAAGCCGCCACTGAAAACAGCGCCCGCGCCAAAGTCGTCGCTGGCAAAGTAGCGGCTACCACTTACACAGTAGTGGAAGCAATTACCGCAGTAGCTAAACAATGTTCGGCGTCAGTGCCTCAAGTTGCATTGGCCTGGATGCGGCAACAGCATCATCGGGTTATTCCAATTTTAGGTGCGCGTACACTGGCGCAACTAAAAGATAATATGGGGTGTTTGGATGTGCAGTTAAGTGCTGAGCAAATGCAGCGCTTGAACGACGCAAGTCAATGGCAGCAGCCCTTTCCACAAAACTTTTTGCAATCAGCCGATCAAGTGGGGAGGACTTATGGTGGGTTTGTTGATTTGATTGATAATCATCGAGGGTGAAGGGGCGGGGCGCCCGGCAGGCGAAATTTTTCTTTTTTTATTCGCTGTACTTCCCTATTTCGTCGTCCCCTTCGATTATATTTTGTCATTCCCGACTTGATTTGCTGTCCGGGATAAATCTGAAACACCCCAGATAAGTTGAAGTCATCCCCGACTCCGATCGGGGATCCAGAGCTACAGGGTGCAAAATAGCTAGTTTTCCCTGGAGTTTATACAAAGCCCCTTACTCAGCACTTTGTAGCACTAGATTATTCGTTCCACTGAGCCTGCCCCGTGAAGCGTTTTGGGTACACCCTGCGGGCCGCCTTGAATAAAACAGGTGTTCGACGCACTTCGTGCTTTTGTCCCGATCAAGTCGGGAATGACGAATAAAAAATTGAATAAAGGGGGTCGGTGACAACTGATAATCATTTACAATAAAATTTTCCATTCAAGCCTATACTCAGGAGAGATACGTGTCAGAACGAAACAGAATAGCGTTGCTCATTGACTGCGATAATGTCAGTCATAATTCTATAGAAGGAGTAATTGAGGAGTTATCCAAATTTGGCATGGTTAATATTCGGCATGCGCATGGTGATTGGAAAAGTCCGTCTTTGTCGGGTTGGATTGACCGCTTGCATCCGCATGCGATTCGGCCGATGCAGCAGTTTGCTTATACCAAAGGTAAGAATGCCACGGATTCGGCAATGATCATCGATGCGATGGATTTGTTGTATAGCAATGCTGTCGATACTTTTGCGTTAATGACTAGCGATAGTGATTTCACGCCACTGGTGATGAGGTTGCTGGAAAGTGGTCTGCCGGTTTATGGTTTTGGCGAAAAGAAAACGCCACAGCCGTTTGTTGATGCCTGTTCAACGTTTATCTATACAGAAAACCTGGCGAATGAAAAAGAAGGCAAGGAGGCGACCAAGCAGCCAGCAAAAACAGGCAAGGCTAAACTGAGGCAAGATGCGGCGTTAGTGAAACTATTACGCACCGCAGTAGAAAAAACATCGGATGATGATGACTGGGCGCTGATGAGTAAAGTGGGAAATTATATCTCGAATAATAGTTCTTTTTCACCGATCAACTATGGCTATAAAAAACTAGGGGATTTAATTCGGGCTACTGAGTTGTTCGAAACCGAAATGAGAAATGATGGCAATTCTTTGTACATTAAGGATGTACGAAAATAATTTTATAACAAGGCGAAGTGCGAGTAGTTGCGTTGATTTAGGGTTATTGTTATCGCTACTCGTATTGTTAATAGTCAAAAAGGAGTTTACATGATAAATGGGAAATGCCTTTGCGGAGAGATTCAATACTCTCTAAAAAGCGAGCTGTTATTTTTGTATAATTGTCACTGTACTCAGTGCAGGGCATTCAGCGGGTCATCATTTGCTACCAATGCTTCAATTATCGCAAAGGACTTGGAGATTTCAGACAAAAACGGAAATATGTCTGTATACAAAACGGATAGTGGATGTCGCCATTTTTGTAAATCGTGCGGTACGCCAATTTACAGTTTCGGCAAAGATAATGAAGAATATCCAACACTTCACTGCGGAAGTATTATTGGCTACCCTGAAAAGAAAGTTGACGCCAACTTTTGGCTGTCAGAGAAATGTTCGTGGGTAAATATAAATCAAGAGGCAGAGAATTTTGATTATGCTCCTGAGTAATCTTGGCCCCGAATAGCTACGACGGATATGTGGACCGTAGTAGGGGGCCTTAGTATCCAACTGTTAGGTGTTACAGAGGTGTAACTCTCCCCATGATTCAGATTATCGAACCAACAACAGAGCGTCTTCAACTTCGACAATGGACTGGGAGTGATCGCGATCCATTTGCTGTTATGTCTGCCGACCCGCAAGTCATGGAGTTCTTTCCTGGCACGCTAAATAAATCAGAGAGTGATGCCATTGCTGAGACCTGCGAAAATCTAATCGCGGAGAGAGGCTGGGGTGTTTGGGCGGTCGAGCTTTTACAGACAGGAGAATTTATAGGCTTTGTCGGGTTACATATCCCGCGTGCAGATTTGCCGCCATCGCCTTGCGTAGAAGTTCTTTGGAGGCTTGCTCCATCGCACTGGGGTTATGGTTATGCTACAGAGGCCGCCACTGCCGCTCTCAAAGTTGCTTTTGAGCAACTTAATCTAAAAGAAGTTGTGTCTTTTGCCGTTCCAGCAAATCTTCGATCTCGTAGGGTTATGGCGAGGCTCGGTATGGCCGATACCGGCGAAACGTTTGAGCATCCAGATGTGCCGGAATCAAGTCATTTGCGCGAGCATTGCTGGTATATAATTTCGCGAGAAATGTGGGCGCACAATGTCGTTTGACAGGTGTAAGCTGACGGAAAAACTATTCGCTACTGCGTAATACTTATAGGGGTCAACAATGGGTTATGTATATCTAGCAATTGCCATAGTCGCAGAAGTTATTGGCACGACGGCATTAAAGGCGTCCGAAGAATTTACCAGGCCTATCCCTAGTATTGGTGTCGTAGTCGGGTATGTAGTGTCGTTTTATTTCCTGTCACTGGTGTTAAAAACAATACCTATAGGCGTTGCCTATGCAATCTGGTCTGGCTTAGGGATAGTGCTAATAACGCTAGTTGGTTTTTTTGTTTTTAATCAAAAAATAGATGCCCCGGCAATGATTGGCATGTCACTGATTATCTGTGGGGTAATAATAATGAATGTATTTTCCAGATCGGTTGTGCATTAAGCTTTAGCTGGATCGGCCCGCAGCACAACACCCAATAACATCATGTAGATTAATCCGGCTGCCGCAATGACTGTAACCCACGATGAAGTTTCTGCAGGTGCTCACTAATCGCGGGCCCTTTGGCTTTGGAAACGCCCACCGCCAGAATATCAATCACCGCCATATGTGCCATCCGCGACGGTAGCGGCGTGTAAATTTCAATCTCTTCTTTGACATCAATATACAGTGGGATATCACAGTTGAGGGCGACGGGAGTGTTGCGAGGCGCCAGGCCAATAATGGTAGCACCCGCTTCCCGGACTAAAACCATGGCATCGATCAAGGCCTGGGTGCGGCCTGACTGGGAGATGGCGACGACGACATCGCCTGGCTCTAATGACATCGCTGACATGGCTTGGATATGCGGGTCGGAGTAGGCCGAAGAGGAAATTTGCAGGCGGAAAAATTTATGCTGGGCATCGGTGGCGACGGGGCTGGAGGCGCCAAAACCGTAAAACTCTACGCGCCGGGCTTTTTGTAGTACAGCAACGGCGGCTTCGATGGCGCGGGTGTCCAGACTATCGCGCACATTTTTCAGCGTATTCATTGCCGAGTCGAAGACCTTGATGGTGTACTCGCGGGCCGAGTCGTGTTCGTTCAGCGTGAATTCTTCAAAGCTGGGGCTGTTGGCCATATGTTGCGCCAGCTTTAGCTTGAACTCCTGAAAACCGTCACAGCCAATGGCGCGACAAAAGCGTACCACTGTGGGTTCACTAACACTGGCGTGCTGTGCTAAATCGACAATACGCAGGTGAATGACTTTATCGGGCTGCTGCAGGATATAGTTGGCGACTTTTAATTCTGATTTACGCAAATCGGGTCTGGCCAGTTCTATCGCATTGATGATATTCAGTGGTTTCAAAATAGTAGGGATATCGTTGTTATTGATTAATTGATGATCATCAGCAGCTGGGCTGCCGTCGGTTGATGGCTATTCTAACCTATTTTTTTGAATAGTCTTGTTCTTCAGCCTGCCCTATTTAGCAAACAGGTCTGCTAGAATGCGCCGCTATGGATGTTTCTCATATTCTCAATGATTTAAATGATGCTCAGCGCGATGCCGTAGCCGCTCCTGCCGGTAATTTATTGGTGCTAGCCGGCGCCGGTAGCGGCAAAACCCGGGTGTTAGTTCACCGTATCGCCTGGTTGATTCAGGCCGAGGGTGTCTCGCCCCACAGTATTCTGGCGGTGACCTTTACCAATAAGGCGGCGAAAGAGATGCGCGCCCGTATTGAAGAGCTATTGGGCGGTTCAGGAGGCTATCGCAGCATGTGGGTGGGCACCTTTCACGGAATTGCTCATCGCTTGTTAAAGGCCCACTGGAAAGATGCGGGTTTACCACAAAATTTTCAAATTCTGGATAGTGATGACCAGTTGCGGATGGTGAAACGTATCCATAAACAGCTGGGTTTGGATGAGAGCCGCTGGCCGCCCAAGCAATCGCAGTGGTTTATCAATGGTCAAAAAGATGAAGGTCGCCGCTCCAGCCATATTGAGGATTACGGTAAGGACCTGAATTACAGCACCATGTTGCGGGTGTATCAGGCTTACGAGCAAGCCTGCGATCGGCAGGGAGTGGTCGATTTTGCCGAGTTGTTATTGCGCGCCCATGAGTTATGGCTGAAAAAGCCGGAGATATTAGCCCATTATCAGGGCCGCTTTAGTTATCTGTTAGTGGATGAGTTTCAGGATACCAATACCATCCAATATGCTTGGCTGCGAGTGTTGGCCGGTAAAAAAATCCCGGTGATGGCGGTGGGTGACGACGACCAATCCATTTACGGTTGGCGCGGTGCCAAGATCGAAAACATCCAGCAGTACTCAAAAGACTTTCCTAACACTTTAATCGTGCGGCTGGAGCAAAACTATCGCTCGACCTCAACGATTTTGAGTGCTGCTAATGCGGTGATCGAAAATAATAGCGGCCGCTTAGGTAAAGAGTTATGGACAGAAGATGGCGAGGGCGAATTAATTTCCCTCTACGCCGGTTTCAACGAGCAGGATGAGGCGCGCTTTGTCGTCGATCAAATAGAAGAGTGGAGCAAAGCCGGTAATGCCCGCGCCAGCTCTGCTATTTTATATCGCTCCAATGCACAGTCGCGGGTACTGGAAGAATCCTTGATCCGCAGCGGTATTCCCTATCGGATTTATGGCGGCCAGCGTTTTTATGATCGACTGGAAATAAAAAATGCGCTGGCGTATATGCGGCTGGTGAATAATCGCCATGACGATACCGCAGTTGAACGAGTGATTAATACACCGACTCGCGGCATCGGTAGCAAGACCGTCGATATCTTGCGTGAGTTTGCCCGCGAACACGACGTTTCCTTATGGCAAGCTGCGGATAAAATAATCGAGCAGAAATTAATACCCAATCGGGCTGCCAATGCCTTACAGCAATTTTTAACGCTGATTAACGGGCTGGATACTGAAACCGATAATTTAAATCTGGAAGATTTAACCGACCATGTGGTGACGGTGTCCGGCTTGATTGAATTTCACCAGAAAGAAAAAGGTGAAAAAGGACAGGCCCGAGTCGAGAACTTACAGGAACTGGTTGTTGCTGTGCGTCAGTTTGAACCGGAAGATGACTCCATCTCACCGCTGCAGGCTTTCTTGGATACTGCGGCGTTGGATGCTGGTGAACAACAGGCCGATGAATTTGAAGACAGCGTGCAGTTGATGACCTTGCATTCTGCCAAAGGTTTGGAGTTCCCTTTGGTATTTTTAGTCGGCATGGAAGAAGGTTTGTTTCCGCACAAAATGTCGATGGAAGAAGCCGGTCGTTTGGAAGAAGAGCGCCGTCTTTGTTATGTGGGTATTACCCGTGCCATGCAAAAGCTGTATATCACTTATGCAGAATCACGACGCATGTACGGCAATGAAAACTATAATTCACCGTCACGCTTTATTCGTGAGATCCCGCAGGAATTAATGCAGGAAGTGCGATTAAATACCACCATTAGCCGCCCGGTGGGTTTTGCTCCAGCTTATAATTCTTCCAGCTATGATAATTATGCCATTCCCGATACTGAAATAAATTTGGGGCAGCAAGTGCTGCATTCTATTTTTGGCGTGGGCACGGTGTTGAATTTTGAAGGCCATGGGCCATCCGCCAGAGTACAGGTAAACTTTGAAGATGAAGGCAGCAAGTGGCTGGTAGTGCAGTATGCCAATTTAGAAGCTCTTTGATATATTGAATAATAAAGCGTCATAAACATTTAATCGGGTAAATATATGACAACAAAATACCAGCAGTACAGTCCTCTTATTATTTTGCTATTAGTCGCAGCGCTGGTAACAGTAAGTTGGTTATTGGTCATCGAGCGCGGTAATAAAACGCTGAAAGCACATGATGCTAAATACATTGTTTCAGCACAAGAATTGAATGGCACCCAATCAAGTCAAAAAACCTACCATTGGAAAATGGTAACGACCTGGCCAAAAAACTTTCCTGGCTTAGGTACCGCCCCTGAAACCTTCGCCAAGCTGATCAATACCATGAGTAATGGTCGCCTAACAGTAAAGGTCTATGGAGGTGGCGAAATTGTACCGGCGATGGAAGTGTTTGGTGCGGTGTCGCAGGGTACTGCTGAAATGGGGCATGGCGCAGCTTATTATTGGAAGGGAAAAATCCCATCGTCACCTTTTTTTACGTCGGTGCCGTTTGGCTTAACCGCGCAGGAAATGAATGGCTGGCTGCATTATGGCGGAGGATTAGAGTTGTGGCGTGAGGCTTATGCTCCGTTTAATTTAATTCCTTTTGCGGCAGGCAATACCGGTGTACAAATGGCCGGGTGGTTTAATCGTGAAATTAAATCCATCGCTGATTTAAAAGGTTTGAAAATGCGTATCCCCGGGGTGGGCGGAGAAGTGTTTACCCGTGCCGGGGGCAGTTCAGTAACCTTGCCCGGTAGTGAGCTTTATACTTCTTTGCAAACGGGAGTTATTGACGCTACGGAATGGGTGGCACCCTATAACGATATGGCGCTGGGTTTACATCAGGTGGCTAAATATTATTATTATCCCGGTTGGCACGAGCCAGGTCCTACGCTGGAATTAATCGTCAATAAAACTGCATTTGAATCGCTACCGGAGGATTTGCAGATGATGGTGACCGCGGCTGCTCGCTACGCTAATCAGGATATGTTGGACGAATATACCGCCCGCAATAATGCGTCTTATGTAAAATTACAAAATGATGCGGACACTGATGTGCGGCGGTTACCTGATGATGTGTTAGGCGCCTTAAAAGCTGCATCGGAAGACTATTATAAAGAGTTGGTGGCCGCCGACCCGATGTCAGCTAAAGTGTACAAGTCCTGGGATGCTTTTAGAAAGGGCGTTACCAACTACCACCATATCAGTGAGCAAGCCTATATTAATGCGCGGGATTTATAACGCCGCGCTTCATGCCCGACAACGCTGGATTAGCCATGAATACCAAGCTATATAAAAGAGTGCACACGCTTGCCATAGAATTATTAAAAGCAGCGGAAGACGAAAATGATCAGGTATTTGAAAAATACTATGAAGAATTAAAAGTATTATGTGTTGATAATGAGCGCGATGAGATTATGAATCATCCAGTGCAGTGGGAAACGCTAGCTGATTTTACTGAAGACAGTGCTGAGGCTTTGGCGCTATACCAAAAAGCCCTGGGCTTTGCCGAAGCAATAGACGCCAAAGATTATATGGCATCTATTAGTTATGCGATGGCGATAATACTGCAGGAAACGGGCAGTGCGGAACAGGCTTTAGTGCTAGCCAGGCAGGCGCACAATATGGCCAGTGGTGGAGAGGACGAAGAGTTGAGAAAAGAGATAAAGGCGTTGTTAAAAACAATGCACTAGAAAGGTAATCTATCTTTTATAACCGGGTTCAAGAGGAGGGCTTAATGCTTAAAGCACGATTATGGTTTGCACGGATGGCTGCTGTTTATGCAGCTTTGATCTATAGCTATTTGGCTTCACTCTATATTCTTCAGCCTTTGGATTTTATTGCCAACTTTGGTATTGCGGTTTCAGGATCACCGGAGTCGATTAATTTTATCCGCACGGGTCTCGGCGCGATTTTTTCAGGGATGGCCTTAACGGCATGGTTTGGCTTGGTGCGTCCCGGTTATCTGCGGGCCAGTCTTGCCATTATTGTGCTATTTAACGGCTGTATTGTGGCTGCGCGAATCTTTGGCATAGTGGTGGACGGGGTGACCACCATACAATTGACGGAATTGCGGGCTGAAGGTATATCCTGGATTATTTTTCTCGTGGCCTTGATTGTGCTACCGGGTTCTGATGATAAGTAAGCGTATACAAGTGTGCCTTCAATAGCGAAGTATTGGCTGTATCCCTGAGCTTTGTTGTTAGATTGGCCCATGTTTACCCGTTCTACAAGGTGCCAGGCATAGGGTGATTGGCTGTAATTTGTCGCAAGGCGATGTACTATGTATTTGTCATTAACAATAAATTATTAGCCAGTATGGGCACTAAAACGTTAGAACGCGTCCTCCAGTATATTTTTCCCTTTAAGTTGCCGCCGGGGTTGTCGGACCCTGTAGTAAAAAAAAGCTTTGCGGAGTGGGATCAGCCATCAAGGCAAATTCAAATTTCTGCCATGCTGTTTTTAACGGCATGGCTATATGCAATTTTTTCAGTTATCGACAAGAGCTGGGTGCCAGACGATATCGAGTCGTTAATGCGGAAACTCCACCTATGGGTGGTTATCCCTTTGTTGTTGGCGATCAGTTATTTAGCGTATAAAAAATCGTTTTATAGCCTCACTATGCGCTGTCTAGCAGTGTATCCGCTCATCTCTATGTCTTGTCACGCCTATATTGCCAGTCAATTTGAAGGGAGTACGCCATTGCTAACGGAAGGGTATTTAGGTGTGCTGTGGATATTTATTGTTTCCGGCATGACCTTCGGCTACGCGATTGTCAGCGCCAGCGTTGTTTCAGCTATTCTCCTTGTTTCGGGATTTTATTTTATCGGGGAGAGGGATGCTTATCTGTTGCATGTGTTCTGGATATTCTGCAGTTTTTCTTTTGGTATTATGGGCGCTTTAATTTTTGACTTATCGAGAAAGGAGATTTTCTGGAATCAAAGAAAGCTGCAGGCGTTAGCGGTGACTGATCCGCTAACCGGTATCTATAACCGCAATAAATTTGACCAGATACTTTCGCAGGAAATAAAACGCGATATTCGCTATGACGAAAGTTTTGGGCTATTGATCATTGATATTGATCACTTTAAAAACATTAATGATAGCTTTGGGCATAATGTTGGTGATCAGGTGATTTGTAAAACAGCTGAGCTGCTCGCACAGTCGATACGTGAAAATGACACATTGGTTAGATGGGGTGGCGAAGAGTTTGTGGTCATAGCACTTGGTGTCAATGAGGAAAGCTTGGATTTATTGGCTAATAAATTGCGATTGACTATTGAACGCGCCTATTTTCCTTTGGTTGATAATATTACTGTAAGTGTGGGCGCTACTTTATTTAGAAAAGACGATTCTCAAAATGCCTTGCTCGCTCGTGCTGATAGGGCATTGTATGCAGCAAAAGAAAAAGGTCGGAACCTATCTGTTACTGTGAGTGAGTAACTGGCGGTTTAGTCTTAAGGACGCTTTTTTGGAGTATAAGGTGCTGGTATTTTTAGTACGGTTGGATGATTTAATGAGTAATTAAATGACAATCATTAGGCTATTTGGTGTTATGGGGTTGTATGGTTTTTTAGTGATTGGTTAGGGTTTAGGGATATGTTTGAAGTTAGAAAAATAATAGTAGTTGTAGTGCTTCATGTCTTACTGCTGTCATCAGTAGCGCATGCTAGCTTTGACAAGGCAATGGCGATTTATGGTGAGGGTCGGTTTGAAGAAGCTAAAGTAGCTTTTGAGACATTGGCTGCCATTGGCGATAGGTCTTCTTTATTTAATCTTGGTGTTATGTACTATCGGGGTGAGGCAGTTGAAAGAGATCCGGTCGAAGCTTACGTGTTAATGAAAATAGCGAATGATGGATTTAATGAGCAGTCTTTTACACGATTATCAAATTCAGTATTTAGTCAGTTTAATGCGGATCAAAAAATTGAAGCGGATAGGCGCTTTAGTGAGCTCAACCCTGTTTATAGTATTTCAGCTATTAAGGCGAATATTTTCCCCAAACCTCTTAGTGATGAAGATTGCCCCCCGGATATCCAGCCAATTAGAAAAGTGGCCCCTCGTTATCCTAAGTCTGAAAACAGATCAGGGAGAATGGGGCTCACTCATTTGGAATTTACTATTTCTCCGGAGGGGTATCCGCGCGATTTGGCTGTGACGAGGTCAACTAACTACACATTTACCAAGACAAGTGTTCGAGCTGCAAAGCAGTTTTTATATCAGCCTCCAATTGACCAAAAACCAATTTATGGGCATAGAACTGTCTTTATATATCAGTTAAAAAACACGGAGCTGGGTACTAGTAAAATTACTAGAGAGCTAAGTGATCTTGAAAGTGCTGCAAGTGATGGCGATGTTATAGCGCAGTACCGCTATGCATCCCGGCTTAACACGTTTAGATATTTTAAGTCCTATTTGAAGAAAATTGATCTTCAATATAAAACGGCTAACGAGTGGTTTACAAAATCTGCCGAAAATGGATTGCCTCATGCACAGTTTGAAATTGGGCGTAATATGCTTCAAGGCAGGGGCTGCGAGATTGATGTAGTTAATGGTTATAAATGGATAAATGCTGCTGCTATTGGTGGCTATTCTCCTGCCCAAAAAGCCTTGGCTCAATCGGCGCTATCAAAAAGTGAGCTATCAGTTGACAGATCAATGGCGGCAATGGCATGGCTGAAGAATGCGGCTCAAGATGAAGATTATGCGGCCAGGTTACTGCTTGCTTGGGAGTTATCAACATCAAATATAAAGGAGTTGCGCAACGGTGAAGAAGCTCTGCGTTTACTTGATAATGACCCTGAAGATTATTTTGATGAAGTCAGAATCATGGAGACTCAAGCTGCGGCTTATGCAGAAATTGGCAATTATAAAAAAGCAGTGAAGCTACAGAAAAAAGCTAAAAAAATGGCACAAAAATTGGACTGGGACATACCGCTGATATCGGAACGGCTTGGTCTTTATCAACATAATGAAGTGTATAGGGGCTCTTACTATTGATGGGTTGGTGGTTAAGCACTAACTCCCTCACTGTGTTATTCTCGCCGCCGTTGGTGTTTATCTGCTGTACCTTTGTGGTAGTGGATAAATACCAGTGGTTATCGCTGGCACCTTCAATACAACATCCTGCTAAGAGAACTTATATTCATGAACATCGCAGTTCCCCACGTTGAGCAACTTAATCGCATTCTTCCCGAAGAGCCATTATTAATGATGGGTGCTGGCCCGGTTCCCATTCCTGCGGCTGTTGCGGCTGCCAATGGCATTGTGATCAATCATCTGGGTGAAACTATGGCCAAAGTAGTGGATCAAGTTAAGCGAATGGGACGTTATATTTTCCAAACTGAAACCGAGTGGTTGCTCGGCGTAGCAGGCCCCGGTTCGGCGGCCATGGAAATGGCGGTCGCCAATTTGGTGTGGCCTGGTACGCGGGTGTTAAGCGTTTGCAATGGTTTTTTCTCCGATCGGCTAGCCGAAATGGCGGTGCGCGCAGGTGGAGAAATGGAGAAGTTAGTGGTGGTTGATGGTGAGGCTGCCGACCCTGAAGTTATTGCGGCGTATCTTAAAACCTTTAAACCTCAAGTATTGACTATGGTGCAAGGCGAAACATCTAACACCACGTTTAATCGTGCGCTACCTGAAATAGCGGCCATTGCTGCGGAACACGATTGCCTGTTAGTTGTGGACGCGGTGTGTACATTAAGCACGATGCCGCTGGAAATGGATAACTGGGGTATCGATGCGGTGATTACCGGCGGTCAAAAAGGGTTGAGTTCAATACCGGGTGTGTCGCTGGTGGCGTTTTCTGATAAGGCCTGGCAGCGTGTTATTAATCGGACGGAACCCATGCGGCATTGGACCTTGGATGCTACTTTGGCTACCAATTTTTGGCACCGTGCATCCTATCATTACACTGCGCCGGTGTCGGGATTATTGGCGCTGCATGAAGCGATGCGATTAGTGTGTGATGAAACATTGGAAAAACGTTTCGCACGGCATGCGGTTTGTTCAATTGCCTTGCAGGCAGCCATTGAGGCAGTAGGTTTGGAGTTGTATGTAAAACCCCGCACACGTTTAAATTCAGTAGTCGGGATTAAATTACCTGTCAATATCGATGGCAAAGCCGTTTGTGCGCATATCTCAAAAAACTACAAAGTTGAAATTTCCGGGTCCTTTGGCCCAGCGATTGTGCGAATTGGCCAAATGGGGGAGCAGTGTCGCGCCCATAATTTATTCCGGACCCTGCATGCTTTTGGCTCTACGTTTAAAGATCTGGGTGTGTCTGTGGACGTGCCAGCCGGGATGGCAATGCTGGAATCGAAGTTACAACAGCGCTGAGTTTGGTCCGTCTTGGGTTGCACTGTGAAATGAAGCTAGATAAAGCTTTATAGTAGTAGTAAAACTGTGTTTAAAATGCAGTGCGCTAATGTTGAGTATGTGCTGTGTTTTTTGAGTCTTGAAAGGGCCCAGGTTTTAAGAATGTTAGGTCGCGGCGGCGCTGTTCTCGTTGCTGACGGTCAAATGTAAAGTTTTGCCGATGGTTAGTGGTAAAGAAATCTCCTTGTATTAAGAGCCGGTGAACTCTAATACAGGATTTATAATTTTCACCAAAATATGAGTAAAGATGATGAGTAAAGGTACTGTTAAGTGGTTCAATCCAGATAAAGGTTTTGGTTTTATCACTCCCGAAGATGGCGGCAAAGATCTTTTTGTTCATCATTCTGAAATTCAAAGTGGCGGTGGTTTCGCAACACTTAATGACGGTCAGGCAGTTGAGTACGAAGTTGGTCAGGGCCAAAAAGGACCTTGCGCGAATAAGGTTGTTCCACTGTAGGTTAAACACCTCGCAAGCCAAACGAGAGCTGCATTAACAACCAGGTTAATGGCACCTCTCCGGCGGGGACTAAGCAGGGTTGGGCTTATTTTATGCAGTTGATAAAATTGGCGCTCGACCCTGGTTTAGCTACTGTCGAGTCGATTTTTATGCTTCGCTTAATTCTCCCTGCGTACTGTACTAAATGCCGGATGAAAAAGTGTAGTTAAGATTACCTTTGGCCGTTTGTTAGGCAATACGTGTTTGAAGCTTTACATCTGCTTTGCTAGTAAATTGAAATCAAGCACAACGTCCTCTGTTTTGGAGCGACTTATTTCAATAATTTTTGAATCTCTGCAGATACGGTGACTTTATCGTCATTGACATAGTTTTCATGGTTCATTTCAACTTTGTTGAGCTGGTATTCGTAATTCACCAATAGTCCTGCTGATTGTTTTAAGCCGTTAGCAGAGTTGTCTCCCATCCAGTTTAAGTGGGCGATTTGGGCGCCATTACCCAGGTGAAAACGCGCTACGGCATCCAGCGGTTTTTTTCCGGATTTGGCATCGTGCAGATAGTGGGCGCATAAGCGGGTCAGTAGTGGTTGCAATATCTCACAGCTGGACTGATTGTTGGCCCACTCTGTTTCGTCCATTAGTTGCAGTTGTTGTTGCGCTTTGCTATCAATCAGTATGCTATTTTCATCGGCTCGCTCCTTACGTAGCCACTTGGTAAAGCCAGGTATAGGCGATAAAGTAGCGAATTGTTTGAGCTGTGGAAATTCATTGCGCAGCTCCAGTACCACTTGTTTGATCAAGAAATTACCAAAAGAAATACCTTTTAATCCTTCCTGACAGTTGCTGATACTGTAAAAAATTGCCGTATCAAAATCGTTATTATCAAATGTGGCGATGGCTTCAGCGTTAGGTTCTGCCAATAATTCCTGCACATTACCAGCAATGCCTTTGACTAAAGCTACTTGCACAAAAATAAGCGGTTCATCCTCCAGTGCCGGGTGAAAAAAAGCAAAACAGCGGCGATCATCGGCAAGACGGCGGCGTAAATCCCCCCAGCCCTTCATTTCATGCACGGCTTCATAGGCGATCAGTTTTTCAAGAATATGCGCAGGCGTGCTCCAGCAAATTTGTTCTAGCGTGAGGAAGCCGCGGTTAAACCATGAAATCATCAGATTTTTTAAATCGTAGTCAATACCGGTTAGTTCAGGGAATTCACTGAGGTAAGGTAGCAGTTGACGGCGTAGATCGATCAGCGTAGCCGTACCCTGTGGTGCCATATTGATGCGGCTAAATAGCCGTTGTCGCGGCGATTCCACGGCATGATACAGCGCCCGGTAAGTGTCTCTTGAGGGCGTATTTTTGAAGGCTTCTGCACAATCAAGAATCTGTTTTGGGTCTGCGCCAAACTCGTTGTGCAGCATATGAAAAAAAGCAATTCGGCCTTCATTGTCGAGGTGTAGATAGTTTTTAACAACTTCATGAGCAAGGGCCGTCCCCATGGCTTCACCTTTGCTGGTACAGAGATTGTGGCAGAGGGTGGAGAGCGTGGGTTTTTTATCCTGACGGTTGATTAGCGGTAGGAATTCGCGTCCCGCCTCGGCAATGGAGCTTACCCATTGGCTAAATTTTTTCATTGTTGCTCTCCGGTGCAAAAAATAGAATCTCAGTAAACATATAAACAGCGGTCTAGATAATTGCCTATCTGATCATAGTTTTAACTCTTTATACAGAGTCGTTGTATTTCAAGCATTAACGCATCTATATTGATGGGTTTGCTAGTGAATCCATCCATGCCTGCCTGCTTAGCCGCTTCTTTGTCCTCTGCTCGAACGCTGGCGGTAAGGGCAATGACGGGAACGTGGGGGCGTTGCTGTTCACGTTCATAGGTGCTGATGTTAAGGGTTGCAGTATGGCCATCCATATTTGGCATTTGCACATCCATAAGAATAATGTCAAATACTAGTTCCTTGCATGCTTGTACGGCTTTTTCGCCGTCAGTAACCAGAGTTACTGTATGGCCAAGGCGTGTTAATAAAATATTCAACAGATCGCGGTTTGGTTTAATGTCATCTGCTACTAGAATGCGCAGTGGTGGTAATTTATTGTCAGTGATTGTGGGTATATTCTCTTGGGTGGTTAAGGCTTCAGCGGCCTTTAAGGGTAAGGTAAATGAAAAAGTGCTTCCTTTACCTATGGTGCTTTCAACCCATATTTTCCCCCCATTAATTCAACCAACTGCTTGCTGATAGTGGTTCCCAATCCTGTGCCACCAAATTTTCTGGTCATTGATGTATCAGCTTGAGTAAAGGATTCAAAAATTGTATTTAATCGTTCAGCGGCAATACCTATACCAGTATCACTAACGCTGAATAGTAGATGATCGGTTTGATGTATGGTGTCAATACATATGGAGACACTGCCATGCTCAGTAAATTTTATGGCATTACCAATAATATTAGTTAATACCTGTCTGATTCTATCGGGGGCGCCTCGATAATACGGTTTAAGATGTTCACCAAGTTTTAAATCAAGTTGTATGCCTTTCTTTTGTGCTTGCAGCCATAAAGTGGAAACAACAACATCAACCTCCTGATGAAGTGAAAATGTGCTGTATTCCAGCTCCATTTTTCCTTTATCAAGTTTTGCGCTATCTAAAATATCATTTAAGAGGTGAAGAAGTGATTTGGATGAGCTATTGATTGAGTGTAAGTAACTACTTTGCTTTTCATCTAATGGCGTAGTCGCGAGAACTTCACTAAACCCGAGAATCGCATTCATTGGGGTGCGGATTTCATGACTCATATTTGCCAGAAATTCAGATCTTGCTGCGGCGGCAGCCTCAGCTCTATTCTTTGCTGTTAAATATTCCTGTTCTATAAATTTACGCTCAGTAATATCCATTATAAAGCCGTCAATCCATTTAATTTTGCCATTATCATCGTAAATGTAGTGGCCATTTTCCAGTACCCAGCGGATACTTCCATCACGATGAATTATACGATATTCAATAGTGTATTTTGAATCTTTGCTGGCAAATGAGCATAGATATTCTTTTTCTTCGGGGTGGTATAAGTCAGAGAAATTACGCTTGGGGTTTGGTACCAGAAAATCGCTGGCGGGATATCCTGTTAATGCTTCGGTTGCATCACTAATAAATAGCATTGGCCATTCAGGTGAGTTTATGCAGCGATAAGCTACGCCAGGAATATTTTTTACCAGTGACCGAAACTTGAATTCGCTTTCTTTTAACGTGTTTTCTATATTAATGCGTTTACTGATGTCGGAAATAAAGGCAACAAAGTAATCTTCAGAAACAATGTGAGAGTGTCCAATGGCCACACGGACAGGTATAGAATTACCATTCTTGTGCGTAATAATTGTTTCCTCTTCGATTCCCTGCGAAGTGGATTTTATAGTGGCTAAAAAATTATCAGCGTTAAATTTTTCGATGTTATTAGGTAGTAATTGAAAAATACTTTTTCCTAAAAGCTCCTCTCTATTCCAGCCGGAAATAGTACTTGTAGCAAGGTTTGAATTTATGATGATGCCCTTGTCATTGGTGGTAATGATTCCGTCAACAGTAGTGTCCATTATTGTTTTGATACGATTTTCGCTCGCTTTTGCAGCGAGAGATATGTCCCTGTATTTTAATAAAAGATAAATTCCCTGCACCAGAAATGTGAGGACTATGGTTATAACCGCAACAGCAGCTGCCATAAACTCTGATTCGTTTGCTTGTGTTTCCAATAGTTGGTAATACTCAGGGGTGGCAACAAAGCGAGCAGAAAGCATACCTATGTAATGCATCCCGGATATTGCCAGGCCCATAATAATGGCACAGATAAGATTTAACGAGCGCTCTCGAAATTGTAACCACGGTATATTTTTAGCGCTAAAACGAACCCAAAGCGCGAGGGTCGCGAAAACAATTGCAAATAAAATGGATAGTAAAAAAAGAGTAGGATCATAACGTAATAGCGGAGCCATTTGCATGGCAGCCATCCCGGTATAATGCATTGTGCCAATGCCGCCACCTAATAGCAGCCCTCCCACTGACAGTTGGGAAAATTTGATCGTAGGTTTTTTAAGTATATGAATGGCAATCGAGCAAGCGATGACGCTGGGGCAATGGAGAGAAGAGTGAGCCCTTTGTCATAATCCACCGGGGTACAGAGGTCAAATGCAAGCATGCCGATAAAATGCATCGACCAAACACCGCCGCCTTGAGATATTCCGGCGGCGGCATAAGCTAGGGAGCGATTTAGGGAGGAATTAATGTGAGCGGCCAAGGAAATATTTTGAAACATCATAAAAGATGCAAATATTGCCAACGCCACTGACAGACCTACAAGACCTGAATCATAAGTGCCATAAACAAGAAGATTGTCGTCGGGGATATTGAAAATTGTACTTAGCCAGTTCATCGCGCTCCTGTCTTTGCTTGAATTAACTCGCTGGGGCGTTAAGGGGAGAGCCTGATAGGAGATTTAGTGTATTAAAGGAGAAAGCTAATGATTATATGGCTCAAGGTCAATAGATATTTACTGAAAGATAACGGCCTGGATATTTATTACGTAAAGTTGTAGTGAAGCGCTGTTTTAATTGCATAGTACGTGGTGTATAGCATTTAGGGGGTATGAGAAAAATAGCTGTTTTTCAGGTTGATATTTTCACCCTTCATCATTTGATTTTTATGTAAATAGATAGCATCGGAGAGCTTTATTTTCCCCACGTCTTTATTTAAGAAAACTCTTCGCGTTCAATATTGCTACGCATGTCCTCGCTATGACCTTGGTCATAAAGTCTGGCGGTGTCCAGATGGTTATAGCCTGGATCGAGAGCGCGGTGTAGTAACGCGGCACTGTCTTTGGGTGTCGGTTGCTGGCCATAGATAAAAGACAGTGACATACATCCTAGCCCGATGGGATTGACCTGTTGCGGCCCAAGTTTTCTGTAATCTATCGTCATTAATAGCGGTCCGATGTTTTTCTGGCGAGTGTTGATTGTGTCATCGACTTTGATGGTCTGTCCAGATTTACTCTGGCAGTGTGTAGCGGTTTGCCTCTGTTAAGTGTACTGAGCTCTGGTATGGTTGTATAAGTGGCCGCCGGGTATTAATTTGTATCGTGCGCTTTACCTCATGGTTAGTGCTTTGATTATAGATTTAGTGGCGAATAACTGAGATTGGATAAAAATTTTAATTGGAGATGAGTCATGTACATGATGAGATTTGATATGCGGGTGCCTGGAATGTCGGTAACGCAAATTGCCGGTCAGTATCAGGCGGCAATAGAAATGGCACGGTGGGCTGATGATAAGGAAAGTTTTTCAATTGCTGTATCAGAGCACCACTCTTCTGCTGATGGCTATATTCCAGCGCCACTATTGCTGGCCTCGTCAATGTCGGCAGTGACTAATAACATTGGTATTCTGGTAGCGGCGACACTGTTACCTTTATATGATCCGGTGCGGCTCGCCGAGGAAATGATTGTGCTAGACCACATCAGCCGTGGCCGCGTAGCTTATGTGTTAGGGATAGGTTATCGGCCGGCCGAATACGAACTTTTTGGATTGGATTTTGCCAGGCGAGGCGCTATTGCCGATGAGAAATTAGCGCAGTTACAGGCCGTTTTCAAACAAGCAGTCGCGGCAGAAACCATGCCCCGAGTGACCCCTCAGCCATTTAGTCAGGGGATGCCACCCATTTTTTGGGGCGGTGGCAGTAAGCCCGCCGCCCGTCGTGCCGGTCGTAATGGTTTGGTTTTATGGCGCAGAATAGCAGCCCGGGTTTAGAGGAGGCTTATCAACAAGCGGCCCGTGATGCCGGGCACCAACCGGGCGCCTGTATAATCCCTCCCGATGACATGCCTAATATAGTTTTCGTTCACCCCGATCCTGATCAGGGTTGGGAAGAAATTGGGGAATATATGTTAGCGGATGCGCGTTCTTATAGTGAGTGGAGTAATGAGGCCGGCCTGCAAGCTACGGTAGTGTCGAATAGTAAAACGGTCGCGGATTTAAGGGATGAGCAGGGGCCGTACCGTGTGGTGACGGCTGCAGGTGCGGTTGAATTGATCAACACCTGGGGAAGCTTACCGCTGCATCCACTGTGCGGTGGCATCCCTGCGGAGCTGGCCTGGAAATATTTACGGCGGGTGGCTGATGAGGTTGTACCTGCAATGGCTTCAGTGACAAGCTGAACTTGTTGGCATGGCTTGGTGTATAGGCTAAGCCCAATGTCGCTCAGTTCTCTATCCGTCGATATTCGCTCATTATTCTTCTGCTATCTGCCAGCGTTTCCTTTAAAATAGGCGCATTCTTCGATCACCCAGCCAGCGCTTGAGCTGGTAGCAACGGAATTTACGCCATGAGCAACAAAAAGTATGAAACCTTTATCACCCAGCAGGACAGTAGCTGGACGGCGGGTATTATTCGCCGGGTAACTACCCGTAAAACCACTATTACTAAAAGCCAGGAAGGTTTTGCTAGTGAAGCCGAGGCAATAGCCTGGGCTGATGCAGAGTTAAAAGTGTTGTTGAAAGTGCAGGCTGAGCGTAATCAGCGACACGCCAGATAGCGGAGGGTACATGGATAACAACGATATTTTACGCCGCCTGCGTTATGCGTTGGATTTAAATGACAATACTATGATCAAAATCTTTGGTCTGGCTGACCATGTTGTTACTCGCGAGCAGGTGAGTAATTGGTTGAAAAGAGATGACGATGTCGCCTTTGAAGCTTGTAATGATGTTTTACTTGCCACCTTTCTCAACGGACTGATTAATTTGAAGCGTGGGAAACGCGACGGTGAACAGCCGAAACCAGAAAAGCGTTTAAGCAATAATCTTATTTTTACCAAGCTAAAAATCGCTCTCAATTTGCAAGCGGAAGAAATTTTACAAATTTTGGAATTGGCAGATTTTGTCCTCAGCAAGCATGAATTAAGTGCGTTTTTTCGCAAGCAAGATCACAGGCACTATCGCGAATGCAAGGATCAGGTGTTGCGTAATTTTTTACAGGGTATGCAGTTTAGATACCGTGACAATAAAGAGTTACAGCCTTTAGCTAAGCCTGTGGCGAAGCCCGAAGTTAAACCGAAAGCGAAAAAGTCGAAAACTAAGTGGGGGGGGAATTCCAAGTTTTAGTAAATTTCGAAATCACATAAATGCTTTTTGAAAAAATTGTCTTTTTTTGGTTAGAATATTGTTATGAAATTTTCTTTGGCTCACTGGATATATAATTTAAAAGTCTATCCCTTCAATTAAAATAAACCTGAAAAAATATTAGTCGCAAGCGAATAGTTGTTGGTTGAAGTTGAAGGGGCTGCCAGTAAAACTTATTATGTTGAGTGCCTGTGATGCTGACGGTGCCCCGTTAGTTAAAAAGCCGAGGAGCCGCCATCAACGGCAATGGCTTGCCCGTTTAAATAACTGTTTTCTGGCGCAATCAGCATCAGCATGGCCGTCACCATTTCTTCTGGTTCACCCAGCCGTTTCATGGGTGAGCCTTTGGCGAGCATATCCAGCAAATCGCTATTAATCCCAACACCGTCAGTCACCATCGGTGTTGGGCTGAAGTAAGGACAGATAGCATTGATACGGATGTTATAGCGAGCGTACTCTAACGCGGCGGTTTTGGTGATGCCGACGACTGCGTGTTTAGCGGCGGAGTAGGCGGTCAGTTTGGGCGCGCCACCGATACCTGCTTTGGATGCGACATTAAGAATGATGCCCTCTCCCTGGGTTAGCATTTGTTGAATTTGGTATTTCATCCCAAAGAATACGCCTTTGGTGTTAATGGCAAAGTTGAGGTCCATATCGGCCTCGGTGGTGTCAGTGAGTGATTTCATGACTGACGACATGCCGGCATTGTTAATGGCAATATCGAGTCGGCCAAAATTATCGACAGCGGCAGCAACCAGTGCCGCCACCTCGCTTTCTTTGCTGACATCACAGGACTGAGAAATAATGTTAGGTTGCTCTCCCCCCAGGTTTTTTATGAGCAGCTCAAGCCCCAGGGTATTTCGATCACCAAGGACTAGCTTGGCACCTGCACGGGAAAGTTTTTCGGTTAATAATGTTCCAAATCCACCGGCGGCACCGGTAATGAGTATGACTTTGTTGTTAAAACTTTCGATATTCATACGCTTAATTTCCTTGTGCTTTAAATTGTCATACCGCCGTCTACTACAATACATTCACCATTGGTATAGCTGCCGGCATCTGACACCAGATACAGGACTGTGCCGGCCATTTCTTCAGGTTCGGCATGGCGTTTGAGTGGAATAGTTTTGAGTACCTCGTCATAAATTTCCTTATGCTCAAATAAGGCTCCGGCAAATTTTGTTTTCGTCAATCCGGGTAGTAATGCATTAACTCGTATTCCCAGAGGTCCACACTCTTTGGCGAAAGCTTTGGTCATGTTGACGACGGCGGCTTTAGTGATGGAGTAAATACCTTGCCACTCAGCTGGTTGCAACGCGTTAACCGAGGCGGTGTTAACAATGGCGCCACTGCCTTGTTCGCGCATTAATTTGCAAGCTTCTACAGACATGAAGAAATAGCCGCGAATATTTACGTCTACGGTTTTTTCGAACACAGCCAAATCGGTATCAATAATATGGCCAAAGTAAGGATTGGTAGCGGCATTGTTAACCAGAATATCCAGCCGTGGGTGATTGCTTTTTATCGTGGAAAAGGTGCGTTCAATGTCTTCCATATTGCCAACATGGCAGGCTAGTGCTTCTGCGCTACCACCGCTGGCAATGATGTTATCGGCTACCGCTTGGCAATCGTCAATTTTACGACTGGAGACAATAACATGGGCACCTTGCTGGGCTAACAGTTTTGCTATAGCTTCGCCAATGCCACGGCTGGCGCCAGTAACCAGAGCAATTTTTCCAGTGAGATCAAATAGTGCCGTTTGCATAAGTGCTTCCTGTGATGGTGTTTAACAATGGGTTTAGGGAATGAGTACCAGCTTACCTTTTACCTGACGTTGCATGACCTGAGTCAATGCGATAGCCGTTGCGGATAATGCAAACTCGCCATCGGTGATAACATGAATTTTTTTGTCGTGGTGCCATTGAAAAAGCTCCTGCATATTGTCTGCAAATACCGCGGGTTCGTGCTGGGTAAAACTGCCCCAGAAAACGCCGCTAACACTGTACTCTTTTACTAACGGTAGATTAAGTGTCAGTTGTGGAATTTGACCACTGGCAAAACCGATAATTAATAATCGACCATTGCGTGCCATGCTGCGGCTGCAGGCATTAAAAGCCTCTCCACCTACCGGGTCGAACACGACATCAATCCCTTTGCCGCCAGTAATCTCTTTCAGTGTTGTGCGTAGATCCTGTTCACTATAGTTGATCAGCACATCTGCGCCATTGGCCTCGGCTATCGCCAGTTTGTCGGCGCTGGAACAGGCTGCAATTACCCGTGCGCCCATGGCTTTGCCGATTTGTACTGCGGCAACACCGGTGCCGCCAGCAGCGCCCAGTACCAATAAAGTTTCTCCCGCTTGCAGGTTGCCGCGTTGCTTCAAGGCGTGATGGGCGGTGCCGTGGGCGCAGGCTAAATTGGCTGCATCGACAAAGCTTAAGTCGTCCGGAATAAGGATAACATTGTGGGCAGGGCAAGCCACTTTTTCAGCATAGGCGCCGTAGTTGGAGCTAAAACCGATGACACGGGTGCCGATG
The DNA here is from genome assembly GCF_900120175.1 of Oceanicoccus sp. KOV_DT_Chl. Classification (NCBI taxonomy): domain Bacteria; kingdom Pseudomonadati; phylum Pseudomonadota; class Gammaproteobacteria; order Cellvibrionales; family Spongiibacteraceae; genus Oceanicoccus; species Oceanicoccus sp. KOV_DT_Chl. Next base: position 1,156,115 of record NZ_FQLF01000002.1, on the reverse strand, counting down.
GAGAAACCAGTGACTTGCTCACCAATGGCAAAAATTTCGCCAGCGCATTCAATGCCAGGAATAAAAGGCAGTGGTGGTTTGTCCTGATAGAGTCCCTGCACGATTAAAGCATCGGGATAATTAACGCCGGCAGCCTTAACTGCAATCACGATCTCTTTGGCTGCGGCAACAGGGTCGGCGACTTCAGTGTATTGTAATTGCTCGAGCGGTGCGAAGGTGTTGCAGACAATGGCTTTCATAGTGTCATTTTTCCTGTTGTTAAAAACGTGTGGTAGCAGGCAGTCAAAGTCATCTACCTAAAGCAGCGTAACACCATCGCTGATCGTGCGCAGTAACGCAATATCCGAATTCTTCAGATGCTATAACAAATACATTCATGGGTTAAATGGCTATTTTTTAAAGCATCAGGTTAATTAACAATAATATTTAAGTGATTATTTTCGATAAGCTAAAAATAAGGCTTCAAATAATTGTGGTGGTGAATAAAAAACCGTGCGTTGCCCTGGATGTATCACAACCGCACGGGGAGAAATCAGCGTAATTCCCGTCGTAGAATTTTTCCTACATTGCTTTTCGGTAGCTCCTTGATCAACTCGATGAGCGCAGGGACTTTGTAGCCGGTTAATTGCGTGCGTAAAAAATCTCGCAAATGTTGGCTGTCGAAATCTTCATCGCTGGCAACGACTAACAACTTGATTGCTTCGCCGGTTTTTTCACTGGGGGTGGCAATGGCTGCGCATTCCAATACGGAAGGATGCATGCTGGCGATAGCTTCAATTTCATTCGGATATACATTGAATCCTGACACCACAATCATATCTTTCAGTCGGTCGACAATGCGCAAATAACCGTCCGCCTGGATTAGCGCAATATCGCCGGTTTTTAACCAGCCCTCTGCGGATAATACTTCCGCAGTTGCTTCGGGGCGTTGCCAATAGCCCTGCATCACTTGCGGGCCACGCACACATAACTCGCCGGCTGTATCGACCGGCAAAGTGTTACCGCGATCATCGATGACTTTTATTTCAGTGTCTGGCATCGGCAGGCCAACGGTGCCTACCTGGACCTGGCCGGGCGGGTTGGATGAAATCACCGGTGAGGTTTCGGTCATGCCATAGCCTTCAGAAATGGTTACCCCGGTTAGCGCCAGCCATTTTTCACTGCAGTCCGGTGTTAACGCCATGCCGCCGGCGGAGGTGCTGATCAAGGCACTAAAATCCAATTGCCTGAACCCCTGATGCAGGCACAGTGCTTTAAATAAAGTATTAATGCCAACAAAACCGGTGAAGCGGAAGGGTTTGATCGCGGCGACCAGCGCATCAATGTCGCGGGGGTTGGGGATCAGCAGATTGTGCCCGCCGCGAGATAACATGCCGATCAGATGAATAGAAAATGCGTAGATATGATAGAGCGGTAAAGGAGTGACATAAATTTCCATGCCCTCGCGAAAATGTTCAATCGCGCGCTGGGTAAATTGCCGGGTGTTCGCAACCAGATTGCGGTGGCTTAACATTGCCCCTTTGGCGACACCGGTAGTGCCACCGGTATATTGCAAGGTGGCTATTTGCTCGGGTTCGATGTCGACCGGTTCTACCGTTAAGGTGCTACCTTGGGTTAGTACATTGCGCAGCGTGGTGACGCTGATGCCGTTTGTATCTACAGCTTTGGGGTTAGTTTCATTATCCGGCGCAGTGTGCAGATCCAGTGGATCGGTAACAATGACGGTTTCGATTGCGCACTGATGGGCAATAGTTATTGCTGTTTCACTCATCGTCTGCAACGTAATTAACGCTTTGGCGCCGGAGTCCGTAAACTGGTGCAACATTTCTCTGGCGGTGTATAAAGGATTGGTATTCACCACAATCAAGCCCGCGCGCAGCGCGCCGAAAATAACTACCGGGTACTGTAATAAATTCGGTAATTGCACGGCGATACGATCGCCCGGCTGTAACCCGGTGCAATGTTGTAAATAAGCGCTGAAGTGGCGGCTTAGTTGATTGATTTCACTGTAATTAAGGGTATGCCCGAGGCAAGTAAATGCAGGGTTATGCGGATAGCGTTGGCAGGCTTGCTCAAACACTTCAATAACAGTCTGGCCGACGTTCATTAATTGACTCCAAAAAAACGACTCGCTATTGCTGGCATAAAATTGTTCAGCGGGACGTTTGCGATGGTTGTTGCTGAATAAAGAAAGCGGTGTACCCAACTGATCCTTCAGTTGGTTGGGGCGTACACCGCTTGTTCGTTACGAACGATTAACTGCTGCCGCGACAGTTAAAAGTTATAGGTGACTTCGGCGCCGATGATTTGACCTTTCGCCAGTGGCGCGAAGGTGCCGCCCATGGAGTCAGGTAGTTGCGTATCGCCACCGTGCTTCACATCGTTTAGCAGGTTTTTACCATACAGACCAAAGATCCAGTGGTTGTCGCTGCTATGGAAATCAATGCCGGCATCGAGAATTTTCTGATCATTGATAACGCCAAGATTATCATCGGTATACGCCGAATCATCCCGGTAGGCATAGCTGATACGGGAGCTCATATAGCCCCAGTCGCCTAAGTTTAAATCGTGGTTTAGACCAACGCTGTAAGTCAATTCAGCCGCACGGGGCAGGTCGAGCGCTTTGTCGGCACTGTTGATGCCATCGACCCCGTTCAAGTCCGCTTTCACTTTGGTGTATTCGGCATCCAACCAACCTATAGAGGAGGTTAATAGCAGGTTGTCGCTGAGGGCAAAGGCGCCATCAAGCTCAATGCCGAAGATGTCTGCGTCGGCAGTGTTACGGATTAACTGAATGGTACCAATGGGACCTGCGGTATTAAGCTCGCGCTGCATGTCTTCAACTTGGTTATAGAATGCTGTGGCATTGAAACGACCGCGTCCGTATTCAGATTTGTAGCCAATTTCATAATTGTCGACAATTTCTTCATCAAATGGCCCCGGTGTATCAACGGGATCAAAAGACGTATTGCGTAAGTTATAGCCACCGGAGCGATAACCACGTGTCCAGTGGGCATAGATGCGGGCGTCCTGGGAAAGGTTGTATGTGAGGCCTAGTTTGGGAGATACGCTGCTCCAGTTATCATCGTCAACGAAATCAGGAGTACACGTTGCTTCGCCTGCCTCAGGGCTGACAAGGTTGCAGGTGGGGCCTGCTGGTCCAGAAATATTTTGGCTCAGTGAAACGATCTTTGCTCCTTTTTCTTCATAGGTATAGCGTAAGCCCGCATTAAGTATCAGGGTATCACTAAGGTCATAATCCACTGCAGCAAAAACAGCTTTTGTCTCTACATTGTAATAACCGCCGCCATCAAATACGTTAGCGCCTCCGGCTATCAGGCGACGTTCGTGATAATCAACATCGAGTTTAAAATAGTATAAACCGGCAGTGACATGCGCTTTATCAGCGAAGACACCGCTGTAGCGTAATTCATTACTGTATTGTTCGGTTTCGGTCCATGACTTTGAGTGGAAGATCCACACCGGCTGACTGTCAATATCGCCGAAGCTATCGGCTTCGTAGGTTCTCCAGCCAAAAATATTAGTGATGGTACCGTTACCAAAGGCGACATCCTGATTTATTTCAAAAGTCACGAAGTCGGTCTCGGTATCATAGAAGCCTTCTTCATCGATGGATAAGTCATGGCTGTCCCGATCAAAACTGGTAACAACACCTGCCACCCTGAGCCATTGACGTGGTTCTGCCCAGCGGGTCCGTCGCTGTCGTTTACAGCGTGTTCCCAACGCAGGATTAACTCAGTTTCGCTGCTGGGTTTCAGCACACCGACTGTTCGAAACATGGTTTGCTCTACGGCGCCGAAGTCGTCACCGGTGGCTTGATTTTCAAACCAGCCGTCATCGTCGTTATAGTAAGCGGTAAATTTGGCGGCGAACGTATCGGTTATGGGGCCGCTAACCGTACCCATCAGATATTTATTCAATCCATCGCCATCGCCGCCACCATCAACAGCCGCTTTAATGGAAGCTTCAAACTCTTCACTAGGCTTTTTGGTATTCATCAATACGGCGCCACCGGTAACGTTGCGGCCAAACAGCGTACCTTGTGGGCCGCGCAACACTTCAATACGCTCAAGATCAAATACATCGAATACCATACCTGAGGGAACGCCCATATAGACGCCATCAATAAACACACCGACAGTGGGATCAATAGATAAGATCGAGCTGCTAATGCCTAAGCCGCGAATAGAAAAGTTAGCGTAGCCGCGTGCTGAAGCGCCGTCATCCAGAGCAACATTGGGCATGCCTACAGACAGGTTGCTTAAATCCCGAACTTTTAGGGTTTCAATCTGGTCTGCGCCATAGGCGGAAATCGACAATGGTACATCTTGTGAATTCTCTGCACGCTTACGAGCAGTTACCAGTACTTCCTCCAGTAGCGCCGCGCTACTCCCTCGGCGCGCCTCTTGTGCCTGTAGTTGGCTAGCCGCGCCGACACTGGCGATAATGCCAATGGCTAGCGCAAGCTTGTTGAACGGATGTTTGAGCCCGCCCCGGCTGATTGGTGGGGTGCTTGAGTGTTGGACATGGTTTTTCATCTGTGTCTCCTGGTTATTATTTTTTCGCAACAAATTTTTATGGTATTAAAACTGCTATAGAAATCAGCGGTTTAACCGACTAGGAACTGCAAACTACGACTTTATTCTGATACCAGCGCTGAGCTTTGTATTACTGTATTTATTAAGCATGGAGGTTAGCGGAGAACCACTACTGAAAAAAATAACAATTCCCGCCATAGTCAGTTACCAAAAACGCCGTAGCAGCTTGTGGAGCAGTAAATACACTCAATCAGGTGGATATTGGTAAATTAAGTTGCGAATAAATAGTGGTATCGATAACGTTATGCTGGCTTTTAGACCAGTATATTTTTAAATTGAATAGCTATAGTGTTTTTTATAACTATATTTAATGAGTGCAGGGGGCAATAAAGTGACTAACAAGCCCTCCAGGTGTTCGCCCTCTTTGTTGGGTTGTGTTGGTCAATAAGCGCGTGATAAAGAGTAATATTCCTGCTAGCTGGAAAAAATAATGGCAACAGAAGAAATCATCATTCCCACCAGTTATATCACCACACTGCTTAAAGAAGTCAGCGATCGGGGTTACGATCCTTTTCGCTTATTGGCGGATGTGGGTATTGATCCCGCGGCATTAGAGCAGCAGCGTTATTTTTCTGCACTGCATTATGGCAAGTTATATCAGCGCGCTATTGGCGTGATGCAAGATGAGTGGTTTGGTATGCTCAGCGGCGGCAAAATTAGGCCAGGCTCATTTCGCTTATTGTCGCTGTTAATGGTGCAATGTAAAACCTTGCGGCAGGCGTTAATCAGGGCTTGGGAGTTTGGGCAAATTTGCCGCGGTTTTCGTATCAGTATTTTATTGGAAGAGGTAGGTGATGTTGCCCGGGTCAGCTTAGCGCCATTGGATAACCTCAGTCAGGAGGGGTTTAATGAGATTATAAAAAATGTGCGCCCCGTGGTTATTCACACCACTCTGGCCTCCTGGCAACAGCATTGGAGTTGGTTAATTGGCAGTGATTTAAAGGCTGATCGCACCTTGTTCACTTTTACCAAACCGGAACAGGAATGGGAAATGGCGCAGTTCAGTTCGGATGAACTGATCTTTGATTATGTCGTCAATGGTTTCGAGTTTCCCGCCAGTTATCTCGATGCCACTATTATTCAAACTGAAGAAAGTGTTGAAGATTTTTTACGCCGTGCACCTTTCGGTATTGTAATTAATGCGGGCAGCGGACATACCACCAAGTCGCGGGTGATGGCGATACTCAATCAAAATGTTGGGCATAATATGCTAGGCACTGAGCGCGTGGCGGAGCAGCTTTGTATGTCAGTTACTACGTTGCGTCGCCACTTGCAGTTGGAGGGAACAACCTTTCAGCGCTTAAAAGATGAGTGTCGGATGCAGGCCGCCTTTCATTATCTTGCCTCGGCAGATTTGGGTAATCGTGATATAGCTGATCGTCTGGGTTTTGATGAGGTGAGTGCTTTTTTCCGCGCTTTTAAAAAATGGACCGGAGTGACTCCCGGCCAGTATCGCGCTGCCGATAAAGTGATTGCTGGCAGCGAGTAAAGCGGCAAGGCGTTTTTAGTAAGTCACTTTGGTAGGAATTGTAATTGTCTCTGCCTCATAGCTATTTAGAATCTTCCATTCAACCAACCCCGTCCTGTTTCGACTGAAGACGTCAGAATAATGTGTATCGCTGCAAAGGCGGTGGTTGCTATTGATGAGTCTATTGTCCGGTAGCCCTGTAATAACAATCATGCGGCAAGGATAATATCCCAGGGTTGCAGGATGAAAAATTTTTCTTTTACTACCAGTAAAACCATTATCAATGAAATCGGTTCGCTGCAACGGATCGGTGAAGTTTGTCTCAGCCAGGGTATTACTAAACCATTGATTGTGACTGATGCAGGTATTAAGCAGTTGGGTTTGCTTGCTCGTCTCGAACAACAACTGAGTGCAGCTGGATTACCGTTTTACGCGTTTACTGAAGTCATTGCCGATCCACCAGAGGCTATCGTCAATCAGGCGTTGGCGTACGCCAAGGCTGAGGCTGTTGATGGCATTATTGGTTTTGGTGGCGGTAGCTCGATGGATACTGCCAAACTAGTGGCACTGATGGCGCGCTCTGGTGAAGCGCTGGCTGACATTTACGGTGTTGAGCAAGCCAAGGGCAAACGGCTGCCGTTAATTTTAATTCCCACGACGGCGGGTACCGGTTCCGAGGTGACTGCAGTCGCGATTGTCACTACCGGCGAAACGACCAAAATGGGGGTGGTGGCGTCACAGCTCTACCCAGACGTGGCGTTGTTGGATGCAGAGTTGACGGTGGATTTACCGCCGTCGATAACTGCAATGACCGGTGTTGATGCGATGGTGCATGCGGTGGAGGCCTATACTAGTATCCATAAAAAAAATCCCTACACCGATATGCTTGCCCGTGAAGCGTTGCGGTTGCTGTCATCACATATCGTTACCGCTACCCACGATGGCAATAATATTGAAGCGCGTCAGGCGATGTTGTTAGGTGCCTGTTTGGCCGGGCAGGCGTTTGCCAATGCACCGGTTGCTGCTGTCCACGCCTTGGCGTATCCGTTAGGGGGGCACTACCATATTCCCCATGGTTTAAGTAATTCATTGATGCTGCCCCATGTATTGCGTTTTAACGCCCCGGCTGCGCAGTTTTGGTATGCCGAGTTGGCAGAAATTGTGATTCCCCTAAGCGAGCTGGCAGTGTCAGTGAGTGCGCGCTGTGTGCAGCTGGAGCAATACTTTATCGAGTTGATAGCCACTCTGGGTTTACCTGCAACGCTATCTGAACTCAATGTACCGGCGGCGGACTTATCGCTGCTGGCAGCGGATGCCATGTTGCAACAGCGTTTATTAATTAATAACCCGCGCGAGTTATTGGTCAGCGATGCACTGGCGCTTTATCAGGCGGCCTTTTAATAAATGAGTAAAGAAGCTATGTCAGATACGGAATCGTTAATTTTTAATCAGCGCGATGATTATGCCTGGTTTTTACCACTCACTACACGCTGGATGGATAATGATATTTACGGGCATATCAATAACGTCCACTACTATTCTTATTTTGACACTATCGCTAATACGTTTTTGATTCGTGAATGCAGTTTGGATATTCGCAAGGGTAAGGTTATAGGTTATATCGTACATTCAGAATGTTTTTATAAAAATGGATTGACGTTTCCGGATGAATTAGTTGGCGGGCTGCGGGTCAATCGCATCGGCACCAGCTCTGTGCAATATGGTTTGGCACTGTTTAAGCAGGGGCAGCAGCAGGCAAGTGCTTATGGCTCCTTTACCCATGTTTTTGTCGATCGTGAAACCGAACGGCCAGTGCCGATTGCGGGAGATTTAAAAAACGGACTGCTGAGTTTGCGGCCGCAATAATTGAATAGTTTTGTTGTTCACGATGCACTGACAGGATAGAGAATATGAGTTCAATAAAAATACCACGCCATGCAGACCATGATTACACTTATGCGGCTGCCGATGAACGTCGTCAGTTTATTCAAAATCAAACCGGGGCTGATTTAAGTCACACCAGTCAGTATTCATTTGATCCGGCCATATTGCCCGGCAATATTGAAAACTTTACCGGAGTCGTGCAGATGCCGTTGGGATTTGCCGGGCCGTTATTAGTCAATGGCGAACATGCCAGCGGTGATTTTTATGTGCCCATGGCCACTACAGAAGGAACACTGGTGGCGAGTTATAGTCGGGGCATGGGATTAACGCGAGCGGCAGGTGGTGTCAAAACGACAGTGGTTGATGATGCGATGCAACGCTCACCGGTGTTTGCGTTTGAAGATGCGCGCGGTGCCCGGGATTTTGCACTGTGGGTGACAGAAAATTTTGCAGGCATTAAAGCCGCTGCAGAAACGACTACCAGCAGTGGCAAGCTGCGCAATATTGAACAGTACCCCGCCAGTCGCATGTTGTACTTGCGTTTCAATTTTACTACCGGCGATGCCGCTGGACAGAACATGTGCGGTAAGGCCGCCTATACGGCGTGCCAGTGGATTATTGCTAATTATCAGGGACAGATGTCGCACTATTTTTTATCCGGCAATATGGATACCGATAAAAAACATTCACAACTAAATACCTTGCATAGCCGTGGTAAGCGAGTGATTGCGGAGGTGACGTTGCCACGTGCATTGCTGTTGGAAAAAATGCGCACCACGCCAGAAAAAATGTATGCAGCGCGGCGCACTTCGCAATTAGGTGGGTTGATGGCGGGGGCGGTGCACAATGGTGTACATACAGCAAACGGTATTGCGTCGGTGTTTATTGCCACTGGTCAGGACGAAGCCAATGTAGCTGAATCGCACGCCAGTTTGGTCTATGCCGAAATCACCCCGGCAGGGGATTATTATTATTCAGTTACGTTGCCGTCGCTGATTGTGGCGACTTATGGTGGAGGAACCGGCTTGGCAACGCAAAAAGAATGTTTACAGGTGATGGATTGTTATGGCGCCGGTAAAGTCAGAAAGCTGGCGGAAATTATCGCCGCCACCATTTTGTGTGGTGAGGTGTCGCTGGGGGCGGCGGTGGTGTCAGAAGAGTGGGTGAGCAGTCACGATGAGTTAGGTAGAAACCGTCCTTGAGTCGAATGGCACTTGTTTGAGAGTTTGTTGCCATTATTACGGTTTTTTGACCTAAGCATCAGCATTGCACCGTCTAGCAGGCAGTGATGATAGTTTCCTGAAAGGGAGTGGGGTTCCGGCCGCTCAGGGTGCTGTCATTGCTTTTCGCGGTTTTAGGAAAGAAATATCAGAAAACGAAAAGTAAAATTAAGTGGCGCCACTGATCTATTTTGTTAGATTTCGAAAAAATAATAGGAGTATGTCGATGAATAAGACGGTGGGTTTAAAAAAAGAGCGATTAATTTTTGGAGTTTTTTTACTGATATTTATTGTGCTACTGGAACTGGTGCTGCATTACTTGCAGTTGCCAGCGTGGCCCGCTTTTATGGTGATGATCTTTTTTTTCGAGGCGCATATGGATAAATCCCGCGCACAACAACTTATTGTGGGCGGTGTGACCGGGGTGGCTTGTTATGTGTTGACGAAGCAGTTTGTCGAGCTGACCGGGCCATTGTTAGGTGTCTGGATGGCGCGATTGATGTTTATTTGTCTGGTGGTCTATGCGATTGTCGCGCTGGGCGAAATCCTGCCGCTGGTATTTAATAATTATGCTTTTATGTTTTTTTTAGTGAGCGGTTTGGCGGCGAACGCAGCGGGAGTAACACCGGCGCCATTGACCTGGATGTTGGTGACACTGGTTGGTGGTGCTGTGGTTATTGGAGGCATACTGGCGATTGGTCAGCTGATGGCCAGACTAGCAACACCACAAAATTAATAACCGTTGTTTAACGGTTGTGCCGATATATACAGTGAGCTGTATATATCGGCACTGGTGTTAATCCCGGCCAAAAAATTCGGCGGGCAATGTCATTAGGTTTTCCGACCCTGAGCGGACACCGGCAGCAAGACTTAAAGTGCGTGGCAAGAGGCGCTCAAAATAAAACCGGGCGGTGGATAATTTAGCCTGATAAAAATCGGCGTCGTCGCTGTCATGACTGAGTGCGGTAGCCGCCGTGCTAGCACTTTGTGCCCAGAAGTAAGCCAGCGTGGTATAGCCTGCAATCATTAAATAATCGTAGGCCGCAGCGCCGACAGCGTTTGCATCCTGTTGAGCTGATACGCCGAGTTCTCGGGTTAACTCCAGCCACAATTCCAGCGCGTCACTGAGTTGTTTAATCCAGGGTAAAACCTGTTCTGGATGTTGTTGCTTGCACAGCGCCTGAATGTGTTCGATAAACGGCGCCATCACGCTGCCTTTACTGGCCAAAATTTTCCGGCCCAATAAATCGAGTGCCTGAATGCCGTTAGTGCCTTCATAAATCGCGGTAATGCGGGTATCCCGGTACTCCTGTTCCATGCCCCACTCGCGAATAAAACCGTGGCCCCCTAGCACTTGCACACCATAACTGGCGGCCTCCATGCTCATTTCTGTTAGGAAGCCTTTAGCGATGGGGGTTAATAACGCCAGTTCGGTTTCAGCGCGTTGTCGTTGCTTGGCATCAGCGCTGGCGTGGGCGATATCCATTAATTGTGCGCAGTAATAAGTGAGTAAGCGGCCGCCTTCAGCAAACGCTTTTTGGGTGAGTAACATACGGCGCACATCGGGGTGCACGATGATTGGATCGGCAGCTTGTTCCGGCAGCGCGCGAATCGGTGCGCGCATTTGCAACCGCTCGCGGGCATAACGCAATGCCCCCTGAAATGAAGACTCAATATGGCCGTGACCTTGTTGCGCTACGCCTAAGCGCGATTCATTGATAAAGGTAAACATACAGCTCATACCCTTATTGGGCGGGCTGATTAAAAACCCTTGTGCATTATCAAAATTGATTACGCAGGTGGCATTGCCGTTAATGCCCATTTTATGCTCGATAGAGCCGCAGCTAACGCCATTGCTTTGCGCTGTGCTGCCGTCGGCTTCAACCCATATTTTAGGCACCACAAAGAGCGAAATCCCTTTGACGCCGGCTGGTGCATCCGGCAGTCGTGCTAATACGATATGCACAATATTATCGACCAGATCGTGTTCACCGGCGGAGATAAATATTTTGCTGCCGCTAATGGCGTAAGTACCATCGGTGTTGGGGCTGGCTTTTGTGCGCAGCAAGCCCAGATCGGAACCACAGTGCGATTCCGTTAGGCACATGGTGCCCGACCAAAGGCCTTCTACCATTTTAGGCAAGTAACGCTGTTTGAGTTCTTCCGGTGCATGTGCGGTCAGTGTTTTTATCGCACCCCAGGTGAGGCTGGGGTACATCGACCAGGAATGATTGGCGCTGCAAAGCATTTCATAGAACACCGCATTCAATGATGAGGGTAAGCCCTGGCCACCATACTCTATTTGCTGCGATAAACCGGGCCAGCCACCTTCGATAAATTGTTCATAAGCCGATTTAAATCCGTCGGGTGTACTCACCTTACCGTCCTGCCATTGGCAACCTTGTTCATCACCGCTGCGGTTGAGCGGGCTGATGACTTGTTCGCTGAACTTGGCGGCCTCGGCAAAGATTGCGTTGACTAATTCCGGGGTAGCTTCTTCTGCGCCGGGTAAGTTTTGATAATGCTGTTCAAAACCGAGCACTTCATTTAACGCAAATTGAATGTCGCGCAGTGGGGCTTTGTATTCGGGCATGGTGTTCTCCGGGAGTATTTTGCAAATCGTTTGCCGTTAATGCTGGCCGTGTTTAGCGGTGGAATGTCAGGCGACTTCAAATAATCCAGCCGCACCCATGCCGCCACCGACACACATGGAAATCACCACATATTTTGCACCGCGTCGTTTGCCTTCTATTAAAGCGTGGCCGACTTGTCTGGAACCGGTCATGCCGTAGGGGTGACCTATGGAGATGGCGCCGCCGTTGACATTGTAAATATCGGGATTAATGCCCAGTTGATCGCGGCAGTACAAGGCCTGACAGGCAAAGGCTTCGTTTAATTCCCACAGGCCGATATCGCTAATGCGCAGTCCGTGTTGTTTCAGTAGCTTTGGAATGGCATACATGGGGCCAATGCCCATTTCTTCCGGAGCGTTACCGGCGACCATCATGCCGCGATAAATCCCCAGTGGTTGCAGGCCGCGTTGCTCTGCCAGTTTGCTGTCCATTAATACACAAGCGGAGGCGCCGTCGGAAAGTTGGCTGGCGTTACCGGCAGTGATTGAGCCACCTTCAATCACCGGCATGAGTGTTTGTAAACTTTCCAGTGTGGTCGAGGGGCGGTTGCCTTCGTCTTGCGATAAGGTGACTTCCTGGTAGCTAACGGTTTTATTCTCTTTGTCGAAGATGGCTTGAGTGGTAGTGATCGGCGCGATTTCCTCGTCGAATTTTGCCGCCGCCTGTGCCGCTGCGGTACGTTGTTGTGACAGTAACGCATAGCGATCCTGTGCCTCGCGACTGATGTTAAATTTATTGGCGACATTTTCTGCGGTGAGCAGCATTGGCATGTAAGCGTGTTCAGCATGCAGTAATACGTTGGGGTCCTGAGTATCGGAACAGGATTCGAAATACGTTTGTTGTACAGCGGAAATATTATCGTGGCCACCGGCAACGACAATCTGCATACCGTCAACCATAATTTGTTTAGCGGCAGTAGCGATAGCCATTAAGCCGGAGGAACATTGGCGATCAATGGTTTGGCCTGAGGCAGTGTTTGGTAAACCAGCCGCAAGGGCGGACATGCGAGCGACATTCATGCCGGAAGTACCCATGGTGAGCACCGCACCAATTATAACGTCGTCAATTTCAGCGCCGTCAATGCCGGATCGAGCGACTGCGTGTTGAATCGCGTGGCCTTGTAACGTTGGCGATTTGATATTGTTTAATGCCCCTTTAAATGCGCGGCCAATAGGGGTACGGGCAGTTGAGACGATAACGGCTTCTTTCATGTTCTTTCCTGAGTGTGTATAGCTGAGTAATTATCGATTGAATCAAGCAACGAATGGATTAATGGGTTTTGTAGCTAATTTTTTAACAAGGGATGTAGCTTAAAAGATCTTCTCATCGTCGTTTCATTTGTAAGGATTCTAAGAAGTTCGCAAATTCAAACAATTACGATTTCAGCCATAGTGACTTACAAAAAACGCCGTTTGGAATTAAGCGGTTGCTGTCTTGGTAGTATCAAATGGTTAAATGCGGTGGTCAGATCATGCTGCGAGCGGGCTTATAAGCGTAAAAGAGAGATGAATTAACAGCAGGCGTGTATTTTGATTGTGCTTGTCCTTTAGCTTGCCAGGCTTTAATTGACCCAATCACAGCACCTGTTGATGGTAGCTGCTGCGGCAGATATCCCCATGTATAGAATAATGCCTCTCTTAATTCAGCTGAGTGACATTAAAGGACTACTAAATTTTTCTCACTTTCGGCGTTGGAGACTAATTAACTTTAAAGACCAAGACTTTCATAAAGTAGTGATAACTTTAAAGGGGGCGAAATTATGTAGACTTTTTATGGTTGGCAGTGGAATTTGGAAGTCTTTGCCGGTTGTATTTTATTAACTTTAATAAATATCCGCAGGGTATTGCTGAATTCATTGTACTGATATGCCAGTATATTGAAGATAGGGCTCCAGGTGATCTGCGTTATTGCTGGTGGAAAAATTGTTACTGCTTGCGTGCTGCGATTTTGCTAATGTGCTGCAGATTAAAAAGGTTTACATGCGCTGCTAGCAAGCGGGTTTAGCTGGCAGGCCACAGTGATAAATATGCATCAGGAGCGTGATTGCTAGCTAACTGTACCAGACGCCCGATAAAGGCTGGAGAAAGTTTACGTGAAACTTAAAGATAAAATTATTGTTGTTACTGGTGGACTGGGCTCACTCGGTCGCGCTGTTTCTAAAGCGGCCGCGCAGGTCGACGCGACCGTTATTGCTGTTGATATGGTCAATGGTGAACCTGAAGCGGGGGTAGAGCGTTCACCGGCGCTGGATTTGGGCGATGCCACAGCTACTGCAGCTGGGTTGACTGCGATAGCAGAAAAATATGGTCGTATTGATGCCTTGGTTAATATCGCCGGCGGCTTCCGCTGGGAAACCATTGCTGACGGCTCCATTGAAACCTGGGATTTGTTATATCAAATGAATGTGCGTACGGCGGTTAATGCTAGCCGCGGTGCGCTGCCGTATTTTCCTGCTGGCGGTGGCCGCATTGTCAATATTAGCGCAGCTGGTGCGGTGAAAGCTGATATCGGCATGGGTGCTTACGCGGCTTCCAAATCGGGTGTTGCTAGATTTACCGAAGCGCTGGCAGAGGAGTTGAAGTCTCGAGATATTACTGTCAACGCGTTATTGCCCAGTGTCATCGATACCCAGCCAAATAGGAATGATATGCCGGATGCAGATTTTTCCACTTGGGTTACGCCGGAAGCGTTGGCGGCGGTGATCCTGTTTTTGTTGAGCGAGCAGGCAGCAGTTATTACTGGCGCGCTTATCCCTGTGACTGGGCGCGTTTAAAAAGTGAGGGGAAATTGTCTCTGGAATAGTGGCAATGGGTGATACAACAAGTCGCTTCGTGCGTATCCAAGCTTAGATCATTGGGTGATAACTCTTTCTGTTAGGATTTACGCTCCCGGCAGTGTTAATAAGGGCTTGATTGAGCCAATGGTAGCAGGCTTTGTAGCCATGTCCGTTGTTTATTGCGGTTTTAAACACTACAGTCACTGCGTTAACAAAATACATGTACCAGATGGGAAAGATTTATACGGTATGCACTGTTAGTATGTCCGCTACTCTACTTTCGATACGCGTTTTAAATATTAAGAAGGCAATAACCCTGATATGAGTCGTTTAACCACCATTGAGATTTCCAAGCAGTATTTAAGCTTTGCTGCTGCGCATTTTACTATTTTTTCGGCCACCGATAGAGAGCGTTTACACGGCCATAATTATCGGCTTAGTGCCACATTTCAGGCGCCAGTGGGCCCCAATGGAATGACCTTTGATTACAATGTATTTAAAAATAAATTAAAAGACATTTGCATTGGGCTTGATGAATATTTGTTGCTGCCGGCGCAATCTCCTTATTTAAATATTACAGCGGTAGATAATAATTTCGTGGTGAAATTTGGTGATGAGGTAATGACTTTTTTGCAGTCAGATACCCTGCTGCTACCTATTCTGAATACTACTGTCGAAGAATATTCAGACTATATTCTGGGTGTATTGAGAGACTCTTCAGCGGTTGAGATTGATCAATATGGCATTAGCAGAATTTCCGTGCGAGTAGGTTCAGGTGATGGGCAATCAGGTTCAGCTGATTGGTCTAAAAGTGACGCTACACCATAAAGCTTTTGGTCGTCTTGCTTGATATCAAGCGGTTAATGATCGACGAACGGAGTAGAGCGCCTATAATTACAACTTGTTGCTAAAATATTAACCGTGTTTGCTATGAGTTTATAAGGCATTTATGTTGCGAATAGTGATGTACTTGAAAAGACTGATTCCGGTGTATTGGCTGACGATGCTGGTATTGGTCTTGTTGTCAGTAAGCAGTTTGGCTAACTCGGCTGAGCAGGTAGTTTTACAACTCAAGTGGAAGCATCAATTTCAATTTGCCGGTTTTTATGCGGCGCAAAAACAAGGTTATTTTGCTGAAGAGGGCCTGGATGTAGAAATCCGCGAAATAGACCAGAGCCATAGTCCTATTTCCACGGTTTTAAATGGAGAGGCACAGTACGGTGTTGCCGATTCCAGTCTGGTTTTGGAGCGTTTGAAAGGTGAGCCGCTAGTTATTGTCGCCGCGTTGTTTCAGCACTCTCCTTTAGTGTTACTGACTCTCGAATCCTCCAATATCCTCAGTCCGCTAGAGTTAAAAGGCAAGCGGGTGATGTACCGGAAAAATACAGACGATGCTGTCCTGGTGGCTATGTTTCATGAGCTGGGATTGAAAGACAGCGAACATACCCAGTTGGCACAAACGTTCAAGGAAGAGGCCTTGCTGGATGGTACCGCTGATGCCATTTCAGCTTATAGCACTAATCAACCTTATTATTTTCAGTTGCGCGATATCCCCATCAATATAATATCCCCAGCAAATTACGGCATCGATTTTTATGGCGATATGTTGTTTGTCAGGGAAGATTATTTGCTCGAAAATAAAGAGCAGGTGTTAGCATTTCGTCGCGCCACTTTAAAAGGTTGGGCTTATGCCATCAGTCATCAACAGGAAATAGTGCAATGGATGATTGATGAGTTAGGGGTAGAAAAAGAGCCATCACATTTGCTCTATGAGGCTGAGCGGACCGCGCGCTTGATTCAGTCCGAGATGGTAGAGCTTGGTTATTTCAGTGTTAATCGGTTATCAAGAATCGCTACTATTTATAAGGAGCTCGGTCTAGCCCCCAAGGATGGTGAGATTAGTGGCATCGATTACGTAGATTATTATCGCGAAAGTAATGATGGTAAGCATTGGCTGTCAGTTATTGGTGTTGGTTTACTCATTTTTGCGGCCTTAGCCCTGGTGTTGTGGGTTATTAATTTACGATTAAAAGCGGAAGTGTCTATTCGCACCAATGAGCTGGAGAATGCCAGTCAAGATCGTGATGATTATTTAGGTTTAATCGATCGCTACGTAATGGCAGCAACTTTTAATGAAGATGGACATTTTGAAAAAGTTTCTGCGGCATTTTGTCAGATCACCGGTTATACGCAGGAGGAATTGCTTAATCAGCATTATAAGTTTTTGTGGGCGCCCGAAATGCACCTTCAGCAGCAATTAACGAAATTAGATGCTGATTCCGAGGGTGAAACCTACTCCGGGGAAATGTTATATCTGAGTAAATCGGGGCAGGATGTCTGGGTTGATTGCGAAGTGGTGATTAACAGGAATAGCAACAATACCTTGAAAGGATTTACTGTTGTTTATGTCGATATAACTGATAAGAAGAAAATTGAGGTTTTGTCAGTCACTGATACTCTGACCGGTTTGGCAAATCGTCGGCACCTGGATGAGAGCATTTATGGATGTCTGGATGTTGCTAATCGCTACGGACGCACTTTCTCAATAGTGCTTTTTGATTTGGATCATTTTAAGCAAGTAAATGATACCTATGGACATCTTATTGGTGATCAGATTCTTAAAATTATCGGCAGCATATTGCGGCAAAACACCCGTAATGTGGATTTATCTGGTCGCTGGGGTGGTGAAGAATTTCTTCTCATTTGTCCAGAAACAGAAGTCAATGCAGCAGCAACCTTAGCTGAGTTGTTGCGCACAATAATTGTTCAATATGAATTTCCGGGAGCTAGTCGTCAAACCTGTTCGTTTGGGGTGGCGCAGTGGGTGCAGGGTGATAGTAGTGAAACATTGTTGAGTCGCGCCGATAAAGCGCTTTACGCTGCTAAAGATCAAGGGCGTAACCGTGTTGTCATCGGTTAAGAGGTTCGTTGTGATAATGATGACGTCTTCGGGTGATGTATCACCGCCATTTACGCGCCTAAAAAGTATCTTCTCGTTGATTATTATTGCTTATGTTCTGGGCGTGTTTTTCCCATTCAAATTTAGGTAGATCACGAAACCCCGCTTTTAGTGTTTCATCCCAGGAGCGTTTTATTTCGTGCAAATAAGCGTTATCAGCTTCCATTTTTACCTGATGACTGCTGTCAAAGCTGTTGGTTTCATAGACCAGCACTTCAATTGGGGGGCCAACCGTGGCGTTGGATCGAATGGTAGAGTCCATTGAAACTATGGCGCAGCGCGCGGCATCTTCCAGTGAAGTGGACCGGGTCAGGATTCGATCGAGGATCGGCTTGCCATATTTGCTTTCCCCGATTTGTAAAAAAGGTGTTTCCGCAGAGTCGGAAATAAAATTCCCAGCCGAATAAATGAGAAATAAGCGGTGTCGCCCTCCACTTATCTGGCCGCCAAAAATAATCGAAGCGGAAGTATCGATGCCGCTGCCTTCGGTAGCTTCAAAGGCCATAGTTTGTTCGCGACGACTAACTTCGGTAACGTATTGGGCGGCATCGTTTATTTTATTGCAGGTAAGCAGGTTTCTAGGCGCTGCGTCTTCAATATCCTGAGTAATTCTTTCAACGATAGCTTGAGTAGTAGCAAGGTTTCCTGCGGTTAGCAGGCAAAAGATACGATCATTGGCCGGTTGGAAGGTGTGCATTTTGCTATAGGATGACAGCATATCTGGACCGGCATTGGTACGCGAGTCAGAACAGAATACCAATCCATCATTGGTGGCAATGGCAACACAATAGGTCATGTTATATCTCAATAGTGGAGACGTTTAGAAGCTTGCACTCTACCTGAACTGTTCGATGTAGGGAATATATCAGTTGCAGCGGGGGTGATTCTTTGCGGGGTGGAAGGGCGCATGCTGAGGGTTGATAACCTACTCAGGTTTAAATAGAGTTCGATCGACGTTGTATTTGAGCTGGTTTACTGTTCTCGCAAGTTTTTCATAGTTTTAAGCCTGTTATTTGGCTTGGTAAATATATCTGTTGTGTAAACAGCGCGGTCTTAACACTGGATTGCTGTCAAACATGCGCTGGTTCTAGTAGAGTTTACTCGGCAAGGTGGACCAGCGATTCAGTATCGTGAAAGTTTACTCATGAGGCAGCTAGATGGCGTTTAAAGTTGGCAATATTAATCACACACAAAAATTAATGAATAGCGTGGGAGCAGCGCTGGCTACGCTGTTATTTTGTGTAAATGCTGCAATAGCTGAAATCATCACGGTTAAAGTGTTAGATCAGGACGGCAACCCTGTGGAAAACGCTGTGCTTAGTTCTAATGGGAGGGCCCGCTGCAGGATAAGCAGTCTGGCGCTATTATGGATCAGGTTGGCAAGCAGTTTCTTCCGCATCTTTTGGTTATTCAAAAAGGTCAGACTGTTACTTTTCCGAATAGTGACAATATTCGACATCATATCTACAGTTTTTCACAACCAAAACCATTTGAAATTCGTATGTTCAAAGGGGGCGAATTTAAAACCATAGCATTTGACAAGCCTGGTATCGTGGTGCTTGGCTGTAATATCCATGATCAAATGATTGGCTATATATATGTAGCTGACACTGAGTTGACTGCAGTGACTGACAGCAATGGTCTGGCGACGATCGAGGCTGCAACCGAGTTGACTCTATGGCATTCCAGATTGTCTGCCAATCATGTTGAGCGTGTTACTGTTGGCCTGCCAGCAATTGTGCCGCAGAATCATACCGTTAGTTTAAACTTGCTACCTGAAAAAAAGGCTAAGCCGGAGCGTAAATTTGGTAGTAAGTTTGGCGAGCGAGGGAATTAAACTTGGCGGCTAAGTCTCTTACTCAAAGTATCTTCCGGTTGGTAGCCGGTGTTGTATTGCTGACCGCATTGACCATTATTATTAATGTGTGGATGGCTGCGATTAATCAAGCTCAGGAGCGGTTGGATCGCAGCCTTGAGGTTGCGCAAAATGTGTTAGAACAGTCGCTGAATAATCGTGAGAAGTTACTGATTAACTCGGCAGGTGTGTTGACCGATGATTTTGGTTTTAAGCAAGCAGTAGCTACTGCCGATGTTGGTACTATAGAAAGTGCTTTACTCAATCATGGAGAACGTATTAATGCGGATTTAATGGCATTAATTTCACTTGATGGAAAAAACATCACTAGTTCACCGCCGTTACTTGCGGTTGATGAAGTCTTTAGCTATCCCGAATTGCTTCGCTCGGTGTTTAAAAACGGTGGCGCTTCAGCTTTAATTTTGCTGCATCAAGAGTTGTATCAGGTCATTATGCTGTCGGTCGATGCGCCGGCCCCTTTAGCTATCGCCTTGGTTGGGTTTAAGCTTGATGACGCTCTGATCACTCAGCTAAAAAATATTTCTCAACTCGAAACAACAATACAGGTGCTAGAGGATAATACGTCGATATTTTCGATCAGCACACTGAACGATAAGCAGATGGACGTTGCTATTTCTCAATTGAACTCTACGTTGGATTGGTTTTCATCAACCTTTTCCAGTGATGTGAATTTTGCTTCGCGACAGTTTCAGCTTGCTAATGAATTTGGTTATCAAACCAATATTATTTTGTCGGAAGATGTAGATAAGTTATTTTCAGATTTTAATGCTCTACAGTTAACTATTGGGTTGATTGCCTTTGCTGCTGTGCTGTTGGCTGTATGGCTGGCAGCTTTATTTTCTAATAAGCTGGCTCGGCCATTGGTGAGACTGGCCGAATTGGCAAAAAATATATCACAGGGAGACTATAGTAAACGTATTACTTTGGAGGGAAGCACTGAAGAAGTGAGTCAACTGTCATCCGCATTTAATTCGATGCAAACGAATATTCGTGTTCGTGAGGAAGAAATTGTTTTTCGTGCCCAGCATGATATTTTGACGTCGGTGTTTAATCGCTATCATATTGAAACGGTATTGGATGAAAAATTTTTGTTAGCGTCACCTTTTCTTGCGATTGGTATCAATATTTTTGGTTTTCGTGATATCAATGATATTTTTGGTTATAGCAATGGTGATTTGTGTTTGAAAGAATTGGCGAAGCGGGTCGCAAGTTTTGATGGCTTGGCGGCGCGTTTAACCGGTGGTGAATTGCTGTGGGTGCCGAACCAGGAATTATCGCTAGAAGATATCGCTGCAGTGAAGAAAGTTTTGGAACTCCCCATTGATACTGGTGAAGTAGTAATAAATTTAAAGGTGGTAATGGGCTTATTGTACTGTCCGTCAGACGCTGGCAGCGCCGAAGAGCTATTTAGGCGAATGAATATTGTGCTGGATGAATCGCAGGCAACCAAGCAATTAACCCTTAACTACAGTCAGCAGTTAGAAGAGCGTTATTTGCGGCGGCTGTCTATCATCACTGAGTTAAAAAATACGTTGAAGTCTGCGCAGCACGAGTTGAATTTGTACTACCAGCCCAAGTTAAATTTAACTACGGGTAAGGTCACTAGTGCCGAAGCATTAATTCGCTGGAATAATGCCAGATTGGGATTTGTCTCGCCTGAGGACTTTATTGCCATTGCCGAGCAAGCAGGGTTTATTGAGACCGTCACTCAGTGGGTAATCCGGAGTGCTATTGAGGATGCTGCCAAATTTAAACAAGCCGGTATTCAACTGTGTATTGCAATTAACTTATCCGCTAGAGATGTAATGAATACCGAGCTGTTGCCCTATGTCATGGCTTTGTTAAAAGAGTTTCAGCTCGACGAAAGTTACTTGTCCTTTGAAATAACCGAGGGGGATTTGGTTAGGGATCCACAGCGGGCGATAGAGCATCTTAATGAATTTCGTGCTAAGGGTTTCTCTCTCGCTATTGATGATTTTGGTACGGGTTACTCTTCAATGGCCTATTTAAAAAACCTCCCCATCAATATATTGAAGGTGGACAAAAGTTTTGTGCTTAATTTGAACACTAATCGTGGTGACCAGAATATTGTGCAGTCAGTCATTAAGCTCGCCCATAGTTTTAATTTGTCAGTGGTGGCTGAAGGTGTTGAAAATCCGGAAACTTTAGCTTTATTGTCAGAATGGGGATGCGAATATGCGCAGGGTTACTATATGTCGAAACCTGTTCCGGTTGAGGACTGTATCCTCTGGCATTTGGAAAACCAAAATACTAAATGGTGCTAACAATTATGAAGAATTATTGTGCTCGGTTGTTGCTGATGAGTATGGCGTTGATATCCAGTGCTTTTGCCGCTGAAGGAAAACTGATTGGTACGGCAGGTTTGACGCAGCTTGAGGGCAGTGGCGGCGGTGGTATCGTTCCCTGGGCGACATTGGCGGGTTATGACAGTCGTGACGAAATTTCGGTAATGACAGTTGCGACCCAGGTTAATGTGGATGATTATCGGTTGAATGTATTGGGTGCGAGCGCGTCTTTTTATGATCGTATTGAAGTCAGTGTTGCGCAACATCGGTTTGATTTAAAAACGTTGGGCGGTGATATCAAGCAAAATATTATCGGTGTTAAGTATCGTATTTACGGTGATGTGGTTTACTCCGATTGGCCGCAAATCAGTGCTGGCCTGCAATACAAACGCTTACAGGATGAGGCGATTGCTACGGCTGTAGGTGCTGAAAACCACAGTAGTGGCACGGATTTTTATATCGCTGCAACCAAGGTTCATTTAGGTGCAATAGGGGGTTATAACGCGGTATGGAATGTTACAGCCAGGGCAACCAAAGCGAATGAAATGGGTTTGCTCGGCTTTGGCGGCCCGGAAAATAATGATTATGAAATGATGTTTGAAGGCTCGGCAGGTATTTTATTCAGTCGTCATTGGGTGGTGGGGGTCGAGTACCGTCAAAAGCCGGATAATCTAGGTTTGAAAGAGGATGACTGGAAGGATTTTTTCGTTAGCTATATTCCCAGCAAAGATTTTAGTTTGACGCTGGCGTGGGCAGATTTGGGCACTATTGCCGGTGCTGAAGCGCAGGAGGGTGTGTACCTTTCGTTCAATGGGCAGTTGTGGTGAGCATAAATGAGAGGTAATACTGCAATGATCAAAGTTATAGCTTTTATGTGTATTTTGATAGTGACTGGTTGCGCGACTACTAAGCAGAGTACGTTTGAGCAAGTTGGCGGGATGCCAAAAATCGAAGAGATTGTCGATAACTTCATTACTGAAATTGAACGTGACCCTATTATGTTTGAGTTTTTTAAAGATTCAAATATCGACAGGTTTAGAGAAAAGCTGATTGAGCATATGTGTTATTTAACCGGTGGTCAGTGTGAATATACCGGTGACAGCATGGAGCAGGTACATGGTGGTATGAATATTACGGAAAGTTATTTCAATCACAGTGTCGACCTGTTTATAAACGCCATGAATAAAGCCGGTATTCCGCACCCCGTGCAAAACAAAGTGCTGGCGGTGTTGGCGCCGACACGAAAAGAGATGCTTTATTTGTAGTTTGCAGCGTTTGTTGTTGGGCTAGAATTATTTAGTTTTAGACTTTGGTACTGTCCAAGCTGTGTTTAATTTTAATTAATTGTTTTTCAATCGCTGGGCCTTGCTCAAGTGTCAGGCCGGTAGCGAGAATATCAATAATCGTCAAAATAATTATGCGGGTGGTCATAGGCACATAAATAGTCGTGTCCTCCAATTCATTGCCGGAGGTAATGGTGATGTCGGCTAGCTGTGCCAAGTGTGTCCGGATTGGTGATAGCAATGATCTTGGCATTGTTTTGTTTGGTGATTTCTGCCACTTCAATCATCGATTGCGTACGACCTGTAAATGAAAATATCAATACCGCAGTATCTTTATTGGCGGAAGCAGCAGCCATGCTCTGCATCTATTAATACTAACTATGTGCGTGTTGAATTAAGAGAAATGTTGCGTCGAGGCAATACCTCTTTTAGTACTCAGGGTGTTGGTAAAAATAATTGGGTATTTGGCAGCTCGCCAGCAGCTGCCAGAGCTGCCGCTGGTGGGGTAGATGGTCGACTATTTGCAACCCTGGCAGTTAATCGTGTTACCAGTACCGGTGATAGTGGGCAGATAGGTCGAATTATTATTGGCCAGATACATGCCAATGATGATGAGCTGGTTCGCTTGTATTATCGAAAGTTACCGGCCAATAGTAAGGGCGCAATTTATATTGCCCATGAAAAAATTGGTGGTGAAGAAGATTATTTTGAATTAGTGGGCAGTCGATCAAACTCTGCCAGTAGCCCTGCAGAGGGTATCGCACTGGATGAAAAATTCAGTTACGAAATTAAAGTGATTGGTCGCCATTTAAAAGTCAGTTTGTTGCGGCCCAAGCGTGATCCCATTATTCAGTATGTGGATATGAGTGACAGTGGTTATGATGCGCCAGGTCAGTATCAGTATTTTAAGGCAGGGTTATACCATGTTAATAATACCGCGGATGTCAGTGATTATGCACAGGTGACTTTTTATCAGTCAGAGAATAGCCATGACTAAGCTGTCTTGCTTCCTAAGGGGTTGGTGTATGCTCAGGTAGATGTCGGGTAAATTGACAGAGGGAATCTTCAGGCGGAGTGGGTGGAGGCGTAACCCGTTGATGCTTAAAGATATCGGTATTATGGTGCGATTTTTGCAATTACTATATGATGTGAAAAATAATAAAATTTTTTTAGATCATTCCACATAATATCCTTTGCCATTATAAATGCTTTGGTACGAGATATTATCCATGAATATAATAATTTATATTGGTAATTTTCATGAAACTATTTAAGTTGTTGTTAATGATGTTTGGCCTTGTTGTCAGTCAAATGGCTAGTGCTCAAATCAATATGGCGCTATTGGGCGATAGTATTATTGATGATTACCTTGGGCCATCAGACTTTATTGGCACCAATACTAATTTGGCTGCAGGTAGTTTTGGCCAGATATTGGCGGAGACCCGAGGGTCGCAGATAAATTTCGGTAGCTACCGAGCGCCTACAAATAATAGTGCAGATGCTTGGGATTCTATTCGCAACTTTGGTTACGAATATAACTGGGCTACCGCTGGTGCTACGGCATCACCTCAGGATATTAATCTTGATTTTAATGGCAGGCTGGTTTCAAGCCAGCCAGGTGTTATTGACCCTATGGAGGATTACGTATCATTGCCAGTGGCATCAAATTTAGGGGTGCAGGTGGCGGGTCTTACGCCATCAATTACTGCTGGTGATGTTGATACGGTGGTGATAAGTGTCGGTCCGAATGACTTTTTCTATCACACCAATGTTATTGATACAGTGGATGGTGGTTTATATCCTGCTTATGACGGGCAAATTGATGAGGCCTTCACAAATTTAGTAGCAGATTCGATATTGTCGAGTATCGATGAACTGCAAGCGGCCGGAGATGTTGATATTGTTCTCGGTTTATTGGCAACAATACCTACTATGACTCAGGCGGAAATTGATGGTGTCGGTGTCGTAAATGCGAGACTGTTAACTGAAGCTGCGGCAAAAGGTGTTGTCGTTCTGGATCTTATTGAGTGGACCGTGTCGGGAGAGAATGTTGATCCAATAACCGGTGATGTCACCATTGGGAATGTTGTTGTGGAGTATGGGTCAGTGGCTGATAGAAACACAGATCTTGGTGTTGAAGGTGATGGCGTATTTTGTAATTTTGAAGGTGAGTGCCCTTTGGATTCTCATGCCACCAAATATTTATCTGAAGATGGTATGCATCTAAATACGCTAATGCAAGGCATGCTGGCGAATGAAATTATTACCGCGCTAAATAGTAATTTCGGTCATAATATCGAACTGTTGTCTGATAATGAGTTGTTAAGTTTGGTCGGTGTTTCCCAGGTACCTATTCCTGCTGCCGCTTGGTTGTTTGGTTCTGCTTTGTTGATGTTGGTGGGTAGAAAGCGCTATAAGGTGTAAATAATTATTTAATTCTTTTTCGTCCTCTGCAATAAAATTTCCGCTTTTCAATAAAAAGCCTCAACATCGGTTGGGGCTTTTTTATTGCTCAAAATACCTAGTGAAAATAAATAAAATCTACATTTTTGTACTGTCTAAACTGTGTTTTATTTTTATTAATTGCTCTTCAATCGCTGGGCCTTTTTCTAATGTAAGGCCAGTAGCGAGAATATCAATAATCGTCAAAATAATAATGCGGGTGGTCATCGGTACATAGATAGTAGTGTCTTCCAACTCGTTGCCTGAGGTGATAGTGATGTCGGCCAGTTTGGCCAGAGGTGAATCCGGATTAGTAATAGTAATCAGCTTGGCATTATTTTGTTTGGCAATTTCGGCAACTTCTACCATGGATTGAGTGCGACCAGTAAATGAAAATATTAATACCGCCGTATCTTTGTTAGCAGAAGCTGCAGCCATTCGTTGCATGAGGTTGTCTTCGTAGGCTACTGTAGGAATACCTAGCCGAAACAGTTTGTGCTGTGCATCTTTAGCAATAGCAGCAGCGCCTCCCATCCCAAAAATTTCTATACGTTTTGATTTTGCCAGAGCTTTTACTGCTTGCTGAATAACTGTGGGGTTTATTTTTCCGCGAATATATTCCAGGGCAGCTTGATTTGCGTTGATGCGTTTTTCAATATAGGTCGCGGCATCATCGCCTTTGGACACGGCTTCACTGATAAAAGAGGTGGTGCTAACCAGGCTTTTTGCTAATTGCACTTTGAAGTCGGGAAAACTGCTACAGCCAAGGGTGCGGCAAAATCGCGAAATCATGGGATCGCTGACCTCGGCCCGTCGAGCCAGTTCGGCGGTAGTGCTATTCACGATGGCTTCAGGGTCATGCAATATCGCTTGAGCAATACGGCTTTCGGCCTTGCTCAATGTAGGTAGTGCGTGCTGAAGCTGACTTAAGATGCTCATAAATCCCCTGGCTCGTAGTGCTGTAGTCTTATCATGATACTGGGTTAATTGAATTAACTTGCTGATTTGCTGGCGGATTATGCCGGATATGCATTAAAAGTCCTATCTTTGCAGGGTTTAATGCAAAATTACACTAACTACAGCAGTTAATTTAATTACATTGGCTGTTCCTGTTTTGTTGAAATTACGGCATAATGCGTAACTTAATTAAATTATTATGTAATTCAATTCACAGGTGAGAATGATGGCAATTCGAGTAGCAATCAATGGGTATGGTCGTATTGGACGTAATATCTTGCGGGCCTTATACGAATCCGATTATCGGCAATCTATTCAGTTAGTTGCCATCAATGACTTGGGCGACACTAAATTTAATGCCCATTTAACCAAATACGACTCGGTGCATGGCCGGTTTCCAGGTACGGTTGAATTTAACGACAGCACTATGATTATCAATGGCGATGAGATCGCTACGTTTTCTGAGCGTGACCCCGGCAAATTACCTTGGGCTGATCTAGATGTTGATGTGGTCTACGAATGCACCGGTTTTTTTACCAGTCGCAGCAAAGCTCATGCACATATCGACGCTGGTGCTAAAAAAGTGATTATCTCAGCGCCGGCTGCTGATGCCGATGCCACGGTTGTCTATGGTGTCAATCAACAGGTCTTAACCGCCGACAGCCAAATTATTTCCAATGCTTCATGTACGACTAACTGTTTGGCGCCAGTAGCAAAAGTATTGAACGATGGTATTGGTATTGAGCTGGGTTCAATGACCACTATTCATGCATTCACTAATGATCAAAACCTCCACGATGTGTATCACAGCGATATTTATCGCGCGCGTGCCGCGGGTAAATCAATGATTCCAACCAAAACGGGCGCTGCGCAAGCGGTGGGTTTAGTGTTGCCTGAGCTGTCAGGGAAATTGGATGGCATGGCAGTACGGGTGCCTACTGCCAATGTTTCTTTAGTTGATTTTAATTTTTTAGCGAGTCGCGATACCTGCGTTGAAGAAGTTAACCAGCTAATCAAAAAGGCTGCGACTACGGCGATGCAGGGGGTACTGGAGTATAACATCGAGCCGTTGGTATCGATTGATTTTAATCATCAACCTGCGTCTTCCACCTTTGATGCAACACAAACTCGCGTCAATGGCCGTCTGGTAAAAGTGATGGCCTGGTATGACAATGAATGGGGGTTTTCAAACCGTATGCTTGATAATACATTGGCCTTGATGGCTGTTAGTCAATCAAGTGCTTCCTGCGCCGCATGATCAGACGAACCAAAATAGTTGCTACCTTAGGTCCTGCAACAGACAAACCGGAAGTATTGCAGCGCTTGATCAAAGCAGGGGTCAATGTTGTAAGGCTAAATTTTTCTCACGGTAAAGCTGAAGATCATATTTTACGTGCTACTCAAGTGCGTGAGCTAGCTGCAAAAAGTGGACGTACAGTAGCAATACTGGGCGATTTGCAGGGGCCAAAAATTCGTATCGCTCAATTTAAAGATGGGCCAATAGTGTTAGCGGTTGGTGATCGATTTATGCTGGATGCCAGTCTGGAAAAAACTGCAGGTGATCAGCAGCAAGTCGGTTTGGATTATTCGTCATTACCTGCTGAAGTCAGTGCCGGAGATCGTTTATTGCTGGATGATGGGCGCGTGGTATTGCAAGTAGAGCAGGTGAGTGGTTCAAAAATTGAAACCTCAGTCGTTGTTGCCGGTAAGCTCTCAAACAATAAAGGGATAAATCGTGAAGGCGGCGGTTTATCCGCAGGTGCGCTGACACCAAAGGATTATCGTGATATTGAATTAGCGGCCACTATTGGCGTGGATTACTTAGCGGTTTCTTTTGTTCGTAGCCCTGATGATTTACACGAGGCGCGAGAAGCTTATCAGCGTGCCGGTGGCAATGTGGGTATTGTGGCAAAAATCGAGCGCGCCGAAGCGGTGGCGGATAATACTTTGCTTGACGATATTATCAGAGCCTCTGATGTAGTGATGGTGGCGCGCGGTGATTTAGGTGTTGAAATCGGTGATGCGGCATTGATCGCTGTACAAAAACATTTGATTTCCCGTTCGCGTGCGTTGCAAAAAGTGGTCATTACCGCAACGCAAATGATGGAATCAATGATTGATAGCCCGCTGCCAACCAGAGCGGAAGTTTTTGATGTCGCCAATGCTGTATTGGATGGAACTGACGCAGTGATGTTGTCAGGCGAGACTGCCGCAGGCGGTTTTCCGGTTGAGGCTGTAGAGGCAATGGATCGCATCATTATGGGTGCTGAGTGTCATCCGCAATCCCATGTGTCAGAACATCGCCTGCATGAAAACTTTAGTGCGGCAGATGAGTCGGTAGCGATGGCAGCGATGTATACCGCTAATCACCTAACGGGTGTTAAAGCAATTATTAGTCTGACTGAAACTGGCAATACGCCGTTGTTAATGTCGCGAATTAGTTCGCTGATTCCCATCTTCGCGTTTACCCGCAGCCCCAAAGCTGAAAATCGAGTCGCGCTGTATCGCGGTGTGGTACCAGTTACCTATAATATTGCCGAAGTACCCTCAGAGCAGGTTAACCAAAGTGTGATTGATGAATTATTACAGCGCGGTGAAGTGGCTGAAGGGGATTGGGTGATTATCTCTAAAGGCGATTTTAATAATGTACATGGCGGCACCAATACCATGAAGATTATTAAAGTGGGTGCGGCAGTTAGTTAATCTTTTCAAATGAGGTGCTTGCTGCACCTCGACTCTTTTTAATGCGTTTCCTCAAGTTGCCGGAACGCATTGTAAGCGAACAAACCTTTGTTATTTCCTGAGTACTGCAGCCATAAATCCACAAGATGTCATTGGCTTTCAGTATTTTGAATATAGCGTGCCCACCAAAAGCACACTTGAGTGATAAAGGTTTTCTATTCAGTTAATAGCTTAGGCTAGACTTATAATCCCCATTAATGGCGTGCCTCACTCGGGTGCCTGCCATGTGGCGCACCTCGGTGTTTGTCCAGCAAGTGTGGAGCAGAGTGCATAAAGATCACTTATATATCGATAAATATTAATATTGAAATATATTGATATGGTTATTTTTCGGTGATATGGTGACTGCCGTCGACGTTAATGCAGGCCGTCCCTACCCGCCACGGATTATGAATGGTTCGATTGCCAGTCAGATATTGGCGTAGGAACAGGGTGACTACATAAAAGTCGCAGTTGAAGTCGTTGAAACCGAATTTTGATGAATACTACTAAATTACTTAATAGTGCTGTTCCACAGCGGCGCAGTTTACGTTGCATTGGATAGTATCGTGGGGGAGAGATGTATATAAATTTTTGGTATCCCATTGTTGTAGAAAAAGAGCTAGTAGAAGAGCCTGTAAGAGTAGAAGTGTTAGGGGTAAAACTTGCTGTGTTTCGTGATGATATTGGTCGCCCAGCGGTTATTGCTGATACCTGTAGCCATCGTGGTGGTTCACTGGGCAAGGGGGTAGTCAAAAACGGCGCTATTGTTTGTCCTTATCATGGTTGGTCCTATAACAGTGCGGGTGAGTGTGTTGATATTCCAACCATGGCTGTTGGCGATCAAAAAATTCCTGCCAGAGCAAAAGTCGATAGTTATCCGACAGAAGTTAAGTACGGTATCGTATTTGCATTTTTGGGTGACTTGCCAGCCGAGCAGCGACCGCCGATCGCGTGGGATGCCCCTGAGTGTGATGATCCTGAATGGCGTGCCTGCGAAATCAAGGTATTTGATGTTGATTACTATTATGAACGTTCAGTCGAGAATGGTTTGGACCCGGCTCATAATGAATTTGTCCATCCCAACCAGGGAGCACCAACACCCACACGTGATTGGGTTAAAGATCCGATTGACATAGTCAAAGAAGATTTTGCCAGTCACTTCACCTTGAGTTTTTTGCGACAAAACAAAGGCTTGTTAGGTAATGACGCCGGCGCAGAAATAAAGGACGGTGACAGTGAAATGATCATAGCCGGTTCGGGACATCTAGGGCCCAACTCGGTGGTTACCTGGATCTCTCCGCAGGTAGGTCAGGATTTCCGTCAATATTTCTTTGAAGCACCAATCAGTGACAAAAAAACCAGAATATTCTTTCTAACAACGCGCAGTTATATGATTGATCCTGATTTTGATGAAGACATCATGGAAGTCAATATGCAGATTGCTTTAGAGGATGTGGATGTTGTTAAAGAAATTGATCCCATCCGTACGCCGGATAGCAATATCAAAGAAGTGTTGATTGCTACTGATGCGCCCATTCTTAGTTATCGTGAATACTTAAAGCTTTGGAAGGATAAGGGCTGGAAAATTGATTGGAAAAAAATGCAGCAATTGAAAGGCGATGTAGCGTTGGCTATCCCTTCGCCAGCTAGAAGAAATGCAAAAGGGTGGGTGCTGGATGCTGTGCCTTTAATTGATCCTAATCACAATCGTTCTGTGAATGAAAATTAAATTTTAGAAGCCATTTTTGGCTGAGGGTATTGGTATGTGGAAAACAGATTTATTTCCTACTCAGTTAGTGGGTAGCTACGTTAAGCCTCAATGGCTGGCAGACCATAGTAAAGTCTACGCGAAGGAAGGAACCTGGTGGAATGTAGAGCAGCAACACTTGCAAAGTGCAATCGACGATGGTGTCCGTTTGGCAGTTTACGATCAAAACCTGGCAGGCATTACCTTTGCGACTGATGGTGAGTTACGTCGTCAAACGTTTAGTGGTCATTTTTATAAGTTACAGGGAATAGACCAGGATAATCCTGCTGAGTTTACCAATTTTCATAATGATATTACTGAATATCTAAAAATGAAACAGAAGGCGACCAATGTTGGTGCTGACCTGGAAAAAGAACAAGCACCTAAGGAATCAATGAAAGTGTTGTTTCCATCAGTGCGGGAAAAAATTCAGTGGCCTGGTCCTATGGTCGTGAGTGATATTCCATTTCTAAAGCGCTATGCCGTCAATCGTACAAAGATAACCGTCATTGGTCCGGTGACTTTATCGTATCGTTTGGTCGATATGGGTATTTATCCCGATCATGCACAGCTGTGTTTTGCTATTGCCGATGCGCTTAATCAGGAGCTAAAAGCATTAGCTTCAGCGGGTGTTGATTTAATTCAAATCGACGAACCGGAAGTGCATTTTCGCTATAGCCAGTGCAAAGGGTTTGCCGTTGAAGCCGTTAATCGCATGATTAAAGACGTCTCATGTTTAACCTCGGTGCATGTGTGTTATGGCTATTCAAAAAATATTGAATTGAAGGAGCCCAGCCCAATTTATCCAAAAGCAGTCGCATTGATGGCTGAAACTGATATCGATGCGATACATACCGAATATGCACAGCCCGGCCATACACCTGATTTTTTACAGTCAGTGGGCAATAAGGATGTCGCTATCGGTGTGTTGAATCTGGATCCACAAGGTGAGATTGAAGAAGTTGAATCCATTCGGAAATTAATTCTTGATGCGATGGAAGTTATTCCTAAAGAGAGAATTAGTTTGGCGCCTGATTGCGGTATGTGGTTTTTGGAACGCGATTTTGCGTTTCGTAAAATGAAGGCAATGTGCTTAGCGGCCGAATCATTGCGCAATCAATTTAGTTAATGGCCTCCAGGGCTCTTTGCCCGTGTAATGCGGGCTTTTTTATAATTTAGAAAAGACTCTCGCAGCTTAACAAGAGAAATGAACATGGCGAAATATGATATTTATGGTATTGGAGCAGCATTAGTCGATACCGAAATAGAAGTGTCGGATGATGATCTTGCAGCGATGGCTATTGAAAAAGGCTTGATGACACTGGTAGATGAGTCTCGCCAGACAGAATTGCTCAACCGTTTAAAAGGTCATCTAATCCATTCTAAACGGGCCTGTGGCGGCTCTGCTTGTAACAGTATTGTTGCCGCCAGTATTTTTGGTGCCAGTAGTTACTACGCCTGCAAAGTTGCATGCGATGACGATGGTGATTTTTATTTAAGTGATTTGAAAAAAGCCGGTGTGTATTCTGATTTTGAGCGCGATAAAGCGCAGGGAACGACCGGTAAATGTCTGGTAATGATCACCCCGGATGCAGAACGGACCATGAATACCTTTTTAGGTGTCAGTGAAACACTGTCAGTTGATGATATCAATGAAGAGGCGATTGCGAATTCTGAATGGGTTTATATAGAAGGTTATTTAGTGACGGCAGACAGTGGTCGTCAGGCGGCAATTAAAACCCGTGATTTGGCAGAGAAGCATGGGGTAAAAACCGCCATTAGTTTATCTGACCCGGGCATGGTGCAATTTTTTAAAGCGGGTTTGCAGCAAATGATCGGTAATGGTGTCGATCTATTATTCTGTAATAAAGATGAGGCTATGGGTTGGGCTGAAGCTGATAATATTGAAGATGCTATTGTTGCGATTAAGAACATAGCCAAAACTTTCGCTATTACTCTTGGGGCAGAAGGCGCTGTAGTCTTCGATGGAGAGCAGCTGATAGATATTGATCCGGTCGCTACTAAAGCAGTGGATACCAATGGGGCGGGTGATATGTTTGCAGGTGCCTTTTTATATGGCATTAGTAGCGGTATGAGCTTTCAGCAAGCGGGAGCACTCGCCAGTAAAGCCTCTGCGCAGGT
Source organism: Oceanicoccus sp. KOV_DT_Chl (assembly GCF_900120175.1). Classification (NCBI taxonomy): domain Bacteria; kingdom Pseudomonadati; phylum Pseudomonadota; class Gammaproteobacteria; order Cellvibrionales; family Spongiibacteraceae; genus Oceanicoccus; species Oceanicoccus sp. KOV_DT_Chl. Next base: position 1,123,079 of record NZ_FQLF01000002.1, on the reverse strand, counting down.
TGTTGCTGCTTACGGCCCACGGTTATCAATTGAAGCTCACACTGCGTTACTATCCGCATCATCTGTTTGTGGCTGAGTAATGGATTCTAAGAAATGTCCGGGCGCAGTATTAATTGAAAGTTGATTGGAGAATACATTGATGGATATTCAGGCCTGGGTCGCCTGTGTACAGCTAGCGTTGGCTCCTGATTTAATCAGTGCTGATAAGTTAATGGTGCATCAGTATCAGGATAACTTTGATCGCGAGATACTAGTGCAGGTGAATAATCACTTTTCCAAGGGTGTTGAGTTGCCGGATTATCGGTCAGATAGTTTTATCGCTTTTATTTTATCCAAGCCAACGATTAAAGATGAAACAATTAGTTTGCATGCTTTTCGGCCAAAAAATAAGCCTGGTGAGTTATGGATTAAAATGAAATCTCGGCTGTCATTTGAAACCGATCCAGACACCGTTATTGAAGAGCTAACCGACCAGTTAGTGACTGATTTACAGCAACGTTTATTACAATGTGCGGGCCTCGATGCCTCAGAACTTTCGGCCAGACTGAAAAGTGTGATTGGTGGTCCAGCCTGGTTGGCCAGTGAAATTGATGTGGTCAGTACTGATGAGAGTGTGCGGGTATATTTACCTGCCTTTGAAACAGCGGTTGATGTGCCAGAACGATTTGCGGGTCATTTTTATATTAAATTACTGGGCCCTGAGCATCCGGCGATAGTGGGTGCGCTGCAAGCCAATTAGAGGTATGGAATAAGGGCTGATAAAATATGGCCAATAATGTGATCCTGCTGTATCCAGGCATTATTTTTTCTCGTGAGTTAGACGCACTGGGGCAAAAAATAGAGAGGATGGTGGAAACTGATGTTGCTGGCTAAATTATAATTGTGTTTAGCTGTATCGGGTTAGACTCGATTTGACACAATTGATTATTAGCTCATAGAAGACCGTGCAGTCTGGTCTCCGCACGAAAGCAGACCTTTTATTTAAGTAAAACTGAAATTTAAGATTGGCGAAATGTGCCATTAAGAGACCTTAGCCATCTAAAAAAGTAGACATTATGGGAAAGTTTTCCAACATCAGAACTTTTAGAGAAAAAAGAAAACAAAGACAGATTTCTTTTATTAACTTCTTCGGCCATTAAATAAATCTGTCCCGGTATTTAGTTGTAGATGCTGGTCCATTTGATTTCCTTTAACACCAAGCCTCCATCGACGGCTATTATGACCCCTTTACTCTTGCCGCCACAAGCGACCTTTCCGCGCGGCGGGCAGACATAAGAGTACTCTAATTCATATGTATTGCTTTCAAGCACGTTAAAGCCAGAAATGCCTACACTTTGCCTAAGATCATTTTCGGCCTCAGGGCAATCTCGCGCTGAATGGGAGCGAATATATTTGGAGTAGACATCATTAAATTGACTGAGGTCTAGCTCACTATCATACGCATGCATATGATAGTGAGACTGAATTGATATTCCATACTCCTTCTTGAGACGCCGGTCAGTTTTGACAGCTTCAGCGAGTATACCCTCCGCAACCATAGTGGATAATTCAGTTGGGTCTAATCCAAGCTCATTGATTTGTTTTAACGAGGCTTGAACTTTCTTTTTATTCTCAGCCCCCGACCAGGCAGACAATTCATCCATATTTTTGAAGCAAGGTCCATCGACGACACAAATATCGTTGTTGGCGCAACTGGTCGTTATGAGAGCTAAAGCTATTACTGCGATTATATTCATGTTTGATGCTAACGCCTTAAGCATATTTACCCCGATAGGTAAAATATAAAATCATGCTGCCAATTACTGGGAAGATAACACTCCAGATCATTAGCTCTGCACGCTCTTTGCCAGACATTTTATTTCCATGCACAAAAACTAATATTAAAGGCATAAGCCAAACTGTTAACGCTGAAACTGCGAGACCGTAAGCAACATTGTTAAATAGCGTTTCAGAAACAATGATTTGTCCGTCGAAGTCTGGAGAAATCACTACGCCACCAGCAAAGAATAGTAATGTCATTATTATTGAAAGTAGCCAAACCTTACTCAATGCAAATCTCTCTGTGTGCATAACAGCGTAATAGGCCGGACCCAGCGGTCCGTATATTACTCATTAAATGTTTTTACCTATTTTGTGCTGCATATAGACAAGGTGGATACCAAACAATATAGGAAATACACAAACAGCTAACCCAATAGGGTTTTTATCTCCGTATGCGCCAGCTATTGCCGCAAAAAAACCAAGAACAACACTTACCTTAAACATTGTAGTGTAGACAAACTTTTTCCCGAGCCAAGTACAGTAAAGAATACGCCAAAGATTACTCACGGCAAACACACCTATTGCATTAGCCAAAAAAAGAATCGCCACTACTTCAATATCTTTTGTGCTCTCTGGTGCTATGAATACCTGGAATATATACCACATGACAAAGCAACTAGTACCTACCAAAAATATGGTTGCGGGTAAGGCAAGAATGATGGCTTCTAATATTAATAGTACTTTGTTCATAGCTCTGATGACATTTAACGCCTCAATAAAGGGCGCGCGTTAGCGCGTCCAGCCGAAGGCGAACTTTGATTGACTTGTTATGAGTTTTTACACTCAATACCCGAACGTGCTAGGCTCTTCACTACCCGAGCCATGGAACGCCCCCGCAATACCACCTAATACTGTGAATATAAAAACTAGCAAGCTAGGCGCCATCCAAAGCTCAGCATAATAGTATGTACTGATTAGAAACCCTGACATCATACCACCTATAGCCTGCTGTACTTTCAGCTTGAGTGTAATGTTACTACTTGATAACTCTGGGCCAATTACTATTCCAAGCGTGACACCGATTGCTGCAATATGAGAAAGCTCATAAGATTTTTCAATACCGTTGAATATGGCGACAGATGCCAATCCAATTGCTATAAAAATACTAGCGACAACAGTTAGCTTGGCTGGATGCATATTCATGACTCATAACAGTGTAATAGTACGGACCCTGCGGTCCGTAGATTAATTTTTAGGCTTGGGAGCTTCAAAGTAGCTGAGAACTTCAAATGCAAGCCTGCTTTCATTAAGTGGTTTTTCATATTGAAAATAGCAATTCCAATAGCTGGTTGCTCTTTGTCTAGTGAGATGTATAAATTCAGGATTATCGTTAAAGAACTCAATATACATTTCACGGTTCAGTTTACTTAAATTGCTGTGGATTATACTAATAATTTCAATTACATACTCCCCGCATAGTTGTATTACAAAAGGAACAACATATGGGCTATTGATATGGAGAACTTCCTTCAAAAATTTCTCTCTTACGAAGCCGTCCGACATCCTAGAATAAAGACACGACCATACTAATTTTTGTGCGTCAGAGCAGTTCGGCGGTGGTGGAACATCACCATAGAGCCGCGAGGGGATGCTTAGATTTTCTCCCTGTACTATGACATCAAATGTCTTCTTGGGCATGTCAAAGTTACGGGACAAGAACCTAGGGAGCATCACCTTATGGTCTTCTAATAATTCTTTAATTTCTGGCATGATGCTCAATGCTTTTGAAGCCTAACAGTGTAATAGTACGGACCCTGCGGTCCGTAGATTAATTTTTAGGCTTTATTGGCAATATCATAGCCGCCTATTACCTTTGCAAAATTTCCCACTGTCATCCCAAGGGATGCTTTCCTTATACTGGCTGCTTTTTATGCTAACTAAATTTTTATCAACTCTCTGAAATACTTTCCATGAGTAATGATTACTTCCCTCGATTAGTTCAATTAGATATTCTTCGTTCGATTTTGGAATGAACTTAAAAATTGAATCACCATATGAGGACGATATTATTAGATCGGCCAAATAACTAATACGTAATGCTATTTCAGTATCACCATCAAATAGAATATCAATATTTGGTGAGCTAGGGTTTATTTCAATTACGTGCCGCCTCACGGAGCATTCATTAGAATTTAAAAAGGTATCAACTTTAAAAACACCATAGGATCTAATCGAAGTCATTGAGAAAGTTACTTTGGCGGTTTTCTCTCCGTCTGGTGGTATATATTTTGGGGTTGTTGGTATACATGCTGTTAAAGATAGGCCTATAAGTACAGTCGCTATAGTTCGCATCATTCTTTGTCTCAATTTGTGTTTAGAGCCTAACAGTGTAATAGTACGGACCCTGCGGTCCGTAGATTAATTTGTATTGGTTATTATTTACCTCTCTACTTTATCTTAGTTTTCAATAAGTTACTATTTTGATTAATATTTAACCATTCGTAATAACACGAACTATTTGGTCCGTGTTATTACACTCGCCATTTTTGTAAAATGATTATTACCCCTTTTAATCAACGACTTAATCCATACAGAAGAAAACCTAATGAGCAATATGCGGACCCGCATTATTGCAAAATACGATCAGGGGCAAATGCGGACCCCGGTGATGGGTAAATGTCCGCTTTCGGGAGCTAGAAATGAGTAATTGATTAGGCCTACTTTGGGTCAAAAGCCAGCAAAATAACCAAAAACTGGTTCATGCCTCTTACGCCCTCGATACCGGACATTGTTATCCCACATATAACCCAGCTTGGATAGCTCGCGGCCTGCCAGATTACGTAAGAGCTCCTTGATGTGGACTGTCAGACTAAGTCTCAGCAATTATAATTTAGCCGATACAGCTAAATATTCGCCAATTACGTACTCAGCAAGCTGAACAACTCACTATGGTGTGAATTTATTGTTGTAGAGGGGGTGTAGATCAGGCAGTTTTGATAAAGTGCCTGATCTGAATTCTAAAACCGTTGCGTTGTGATAGGTAAATACTTTCGCCACAGTTAAAGCCTGCGCTTTCTGCCCACTCGGTAATTTCTTCAGGTTCAAAGCCCAACCATAAGTCACCGCAGGATTTCCGTACCCACTCCTGATTGTGGCTACACAGTTCTGAAATAAAGAGTTGACCACCTGCATCGAGTTTATTGGCGATATCGACAAAAATATTTGCCGGTGAAGGTACATGATGCAAAACCATATTAATAACTACGTACTCAATAGTAAGTGCTTTGAGCTGTTTGCTTTTGGTGTCGCCATCAATAAAGTGTACGTTTGTTAAACCGGTCTCTGCTGTGTGTGCAGTGGCCAGTTCCAGCATTTCTTTTGAATTATCGAGTGCGTAAACCTGATCAAATAATGGTGATAGCGTGGTTAAAAAACTGCCATCCCCGGGCCCTATCTCCAATACATTGGTGCTGCGGGTTTTTCCCTTTCCGTACTTTTTGATCAGCTCGATGGTACTTTTAGCATAGATTTCGTAAGCGGCAACCTGTGCTTGTTGTTGGTTAACCTGTTGAAAGTTTTCAGTGAAAAAACGTCTGGAGTTGCTAGCTCTATCTTGTTTAACAAGCTCAATTTTTTCCTGTATTTCTTTCGGGGTGGATAATGCATCAATAGCTTTTAATAAAGAGTCTTGTAGCTCGGCAAGATGATCACTAGCGGGACGATGTATCCGTCGGTAGAAAATAGTGCTGCCTTCACGGCGGCTGGTAACCAGTCCTGCCTTGGTTAAGGTTTTTAGGTGGTGACTCATGGTGGGTTGTTTACAATTAAATAGCCGGCAAAGCTCAAGTACACCATAGGACTCCTGATTTAGCAGGTGCAGTACTTTGACTCGCATTTGGTCGCCGCCGGCTTTGCACACCGCTAGCAGGGCTTCCAGTTGTTCTGTTGGTGAGGGGGCTGATTTAATTTCCATAAAAAGTGTATAGGTTACGACTCTGTCTGCTGATAGCCGGTAATTGTATCAAAAATTATCGATATGGGGGCTTTTCTAATGCTTTTGTGTTTGGTTGAATGTTTGTTAGCGGCATCAAACCGGCTTGCGCTGGAGAATTTTGCCATGGAGAGCAGAGTGTCATAAGTGAGGGGCTGTATTGTTGCTAGCTAAGGTGAGTAAAAAATATTCTCTAAGTCTATGCTTTTTTAAATTCGAGGTTCAGCTCCAGTGTTCCCAACATAATGCCGGGCTGGTGCAAAAAGGTATTGCCTTTGGCGTATTTTAATGCGCTCAACCGTTTGAGTAACCGCGACCATGCAATTTGTTGCTCCAGTCTTGATATCCCCGCGCCAGGGCAGGTTCTTGGTCCTTGTGAAAAAGTGAGATGATTACCGATAGCTTTGCGTTCCAGGTTTAATTCATAAGGGCAATCATATTGATCGGGGTCGACATTGCCAGCGCCAAAACGCAAATGCAGGATGGAGCCTTTGGGAATAGTGACTCCCTGAAAAGTTTCAACTTGCGTGGTGATGCGTGTTGATAGGCCTTGAGTCGGAGCGCGTAAGCGCATGGCTTCCTCAGTAAATACACGAATTTTTTCCGGGTTTTTTCGCAGGTCTTTAAACAGCTGGGGTTGTTCGCATAATAGCTGCGCTTGCTGGTCTAGCGCATACTGGGTGGTTTCCAAGCCGCCCAGTACCATAAAGTAAACAATGCCATTAATTTCATCGAAGGTGAGTTTTCTGCCAAGCGCCTGGTATGTTGTTTGAGTGAGTGCGCTGATCATATCGTCTTCAGGGTGTTGACGTTTTTTGTTGACCTGTTGCTCTACGTATTCACTGAAGCCTTGCAGTTGTTGTGCCTGTTCAGTAGCCTCTTTTTCTGAAAGTACGTTGAAATGCCCTTTGCCATAAACAAACTGTTTGACCTGCGCTGTTCCCCATTGCTGTAATTTAGGCACATCTTCTTCAGGAAAGCCCAGAATTTTTGCCATCACTAATTGTGGTAGCGGGCGGGCAAATTCTGCAATAAATTCGACCTTACCCATGGCTTGAGCATTATGGTTGTTAATCCACTTATCTATTAAGCTATCTACCACCTGGGTGATCATTTCAGTGTGACGTTTGGCCCCTGGACCTACCCACGGATCGGTTAGTTCTTGCCTATGGGCACGCCATAATTCATCTGTGGGTCGCAGGGTGCGCACCGACTCCAGTGCGATATTAAAATTTGCCGGGTCCCGCGGTGGTTTGATACCTTGATCGGCGAGTCGCTGTAAGTCGTTAACTAGCAAGCTCATTAATGGCACAAATCTATCAGCGTCTTTGACGACCGTTTCTATGTCTTCGTATTTGGTTAGTACAAAGGCATCAGACTCTCCATCCGGGCCCTCGCCGTGAAGTATTTGAACGGGAGCCTCGCTATGCAGGATAGGGTAACTTTCATACCAATGCTCCTGCGCGCCCGCAGCGAATAAGTCTACGTCTTCCAGCGATAGCGGGCAGCGGGCAGGGCTTAGTGTATGATTTGGTGTTTTGACACCCATCGGCTTATTCCTTAACACTTTTATTGTTATCGGTGTGCGTAGTAATTATTAGTCGAACGTTAGTGGAATTTGGCCACGGTACAATTGCGCTTTAATAGTAATGTCGCTGTGTTTGCCGAGGGCGGTCACGTTCAGGTAATCCTGCTCGCCCTCAGTGATATCAAAACAGGCCTGATGGTCTGGCCATTGTTCGCAGTACTTGCCCGCTTTATTGATAAACCACTGGGCCTGTAAAATTTCCGGGTCGCCGCCTTTAACGGCTACCGTAAGACGGCCATCAGTATGTAATATCTGTTTGAAGACTAACTCACCATATAAGCCATAAATAGAATTGCCATTAAGCAGCTGGTGCAATTTAGAATTGGCCGGGTTTTGTTCGTTGCTAACAGCCGCGCTGCTGGCGATTAGCGCAATCCATAAATACATCAAAAGCGAGCAGGCCTTTCCATTTATGCGATAGTGCAGTGACATGATGTCTAATCCTTAACGGCAAGCTAGTAATTAGGTGGGGTTAGTCTAATTATAGAGATGAGTGTAGAGTATTTTGGTCAATAATAAAACAAGCAATACGGTTTGTTTTATGGGTGTGATTTGCTAGCATGATGGCCTGAAATAATGATAAAGCTTACGACGGAATAGCTGATGAATGCGCACTATGAGGAGAAAATAAAACAGCGGATTGCTGCGGCTTTTGAGCGCTCAGGCCCGCCGCTTGATTTCCCCAAGTTGCCGGAAATTGCCACCGGTCGTTATACCTCAGACGCGTTTTGGCAGGCAGAGCAACAACATCTTTGGCCACGGTCGTGGTTATTTGCTGCCCATGCTGATGAGCTGCCTGCGCCGGGTAGTTGTAAATTATGGCGCGATAGCGGTGTTCCCATCGTTATTATCAATGAAGGGGCTGATCAGTACCGGGCTTTTTACAATACCTGTCAGCACCGTGGCGGGCCGTTAGTAGTAGAGGAGTATTCCCGGCAATCACGCTTACAATGTGGTTATCATGGTTGGACTTACAATTATGCCGGCGAGTTAATCGGCGTACCGGATCAGCGTGATTTTGTTGATTTGGATAAAGCCTGTTACCGGCTCAAGGAGTTACGCTGTGAATCCTGGGGGAAGTGGATATTTGTCAATCGCGATGCGCAGGCGAAACCCTTGCAGGATTTTATCGCTCCAATAGCGCCCGAGCTAGAGCAGTTTGATTTGGCAAATTTACGGCTCTATGACAAGCACAGTATTCCTATAGCCGCTAATTGGAAAGCCTGCACCGACTCCTTTATGGAAACCTATCACCTGCAACATATTCACCCGCACACGGTTAATCAATTGCTCGACCACAAAGGGACGGTTATTGCTTTGTTGGAGCAGGGCCATAATAAAATGTATACCCCCAACCGCGAAGGTTTGCTAACGACGCCTGACGAATTTGTAGACATCACCTCGGTGGGGGAATTGCCTCGAATCAGTAATTTAGCCTATAGCGTTTTTCCCAACATGGTGATGCCGTTAGATGCGGCAGGTTTTCCGCTATTGCTGTTCTGGCCAATTGATAAAGCCAATACCCGAATGGATGTACTCTGGTTTGGTGCTGATGATGGCAAGAGTAAGGTGACGGATAATGTGTGGCAGCGGCAACAGGAGTTTTTATCGCCAGCGTGGTTAGAAAAATTAGCGATATTTGATGTGGTGTTACAAGAAGATGTGCAGTTTTTAGCGAGTCAGCAGCAGTCAATGGAAACCGGTGCTATTACGGGTATGCCGCTGTCCTATTTAGAGCAGCGTATTTATCATCGGCACGAAGCATTGGATGAGATAATAGGCCTACACAATATTCCACCGAGTCTGGCGGTGGCTCCATTGTTGCAGCCGTTTATTGAAAACTAAGTAGTAATTGTTTTAAGTCAAAGTGAAGTAATAGTCTGGTGAATTAAAAAAGTGAGGATGCGATGGGCGTAGTTACCGAAAAAGAGAAAGAAGAATTTTTTATCCAGGTCAATGCGGCGGCCAAACAAGCGATTTGGTCAGCTCTGGCAACAGTGGAAGATGGTGAGCCACGAGTACGCATGGTGCATCCTACGTGGGAGGGGGATACGCTGTGGTTTGCGACTGGGCCGACGACACCGAAAGCGCTACAAATTGCAGCGCAGCCCATTGTCGATGTGCAGTTTCAAGTAGCACCTCCTGATTTTATTCATTTGTTAGTGCGTGGTAAGGCCAGTATCTTTAGTGATCAGGCAACCAAGGATCATGCCTGGAATGTCATTGATTATGACCTTGCTCAGTTCTGGCCCGACGGTCCGTCGTCAAAAGATTTTGTGGCGATTAAAATTGAACCGTTTCGAGTTGAGCTGTCGGAAATGTTTGGTACTGGGAATAAGCGTGTTTGGCGCGCCTAGTACTATTAATAATCGACGCTAAAAACAAAAATTAAAAGAATAATGGGAGTAAGGGATGGCTAAGTTAACAGGTAAAGTGGCACTGATAACCGGTGCGGCGCGATATCGCGGTTTGGGTCGAGCCATTGCGTTGCGATTGGCTGCCGATGGCGCGGACATCGTCATCTGTGGACGCAATAAATCGCCGGATACTTTTCCAGCGCCTGAGCAGGCTATGGGCTGGTTAGGATTACCATCCTTGGTGGCAGAAATTGAAGCGCAGGGTGGCAAGGCCAAAGCAATTTACTGCGATGTCACCAGCAAAGACGAGGTGATAGCAATGATCGCTTCGGTGCGTGATGAATTTGGTCGTCTTGATGTGATTGTGAATAACGCCGGTGATGCCAGCAATGCAGGGGTATCACCGATTTTTGAAACCGATGAGGCGGTGTGGAATAAAACCATTGATATTAATATTAACGGTGTCTTTTTGGTGAGCAAGTACGGTGGCCGATATATGCTGGAGTGCGGCGCTGGTGGCAGTATTGTGATGATCGCCTCTTTGGCTGGACGTGTTGGTTTGGCTGATTACGGTGCTTACTGTGCGTCCAAATTTGCTGTCGTGGGTTTTACCCAGCAATTAGCACTGGAACTAGCCAAAACCGGCATTCGCGTTAATTGTGTAAGCCCTGGTTCGCACAGCACCGATATGATGGACGGAACGATTGCCAGAACATCAGAAAAATATAATTTAGCCGATGGCGCCTATCAAGAGTCGTTAGAAGGTTTCATCCCTATGGGCCGACAGGGTAAAGCTTCTGAGTTGGCTGCTGTGGTGTCCTTTGTTTGCTCCGATGATGCCAGTTATGTCACTGGGCAAACGATTAATGTCGATGGTGGTGCCCGCTTCGATTAAGAGTGCTTGGCAGTGATGCATTTTTAATTCCACTATGTTTTGTAAAATCCCATATGTTTTGTAAAATCCCAAGCTTAAAGAAAGGCAAGTCATGCGAGACGATAACATTGTGCAGTACCACGCCTTGCAGTGACCACGGGCATTGGCATTAATTCAGGATGATATGACGCTAGGCTTTGCAGAAGTTGCCCGCTATGCAACACATACCTGCCACTGCTATCGCGTCAGTTACCGAAATGGATGATACCTTCATTTAGATCTATGCCAGTGGCACTACCGGTAAGCTGAAAGGTGTTGTGGTTGCGCATCGTAGCCTGGTGGATTTGGCTCTGGCTGGTGTTATTTCTGTAGACAATCCCCCGGCGCTGCTCCACAAATAAAAGTGGTTGCTGACGATGGTCATAGTCTGGCTGCCAGTGAACTGGGTGAGGTGGTGGTAAAGACTACTGCCAAAACGCGCCGGTTTTTTGTGAGTTTATTGCAGTTAACTCTATTAAAGAGCTTAGTTGTTTACGTTATCGACTCAATCCCCAACTCTGCCAACGGCTTTACTAATTCACCCATTTCAATCGCTTTAGCGCTGGAGGCATTGCCGTCCAGCGCGCGTTTTTTAACGCCTTGTAAAATAGCGGCTAAACGGAAAAAACTGAAGGCGAGATAAAAATTCCAGTTATCGATTGTTGCGATTCCCATACGTTGGCAGTAGCTGGCAACATATTCTGCCTCGGTGGGAATACCGAGCGCTTTTCTATCTGCCCCTTGTAACCCTGAAAGATTTCCACCTGCGGGCAGTTGCAGTTGCATGCACTGGTAGGCGAGGTCTGCATAGGGGTGGCCTAGTGTAGAAAGTTCCCAATCGACCAACGCAAGGACTTTATGGGTGTCGGGGTCGAACATCATATTGTCTAGCCGAAAGTCGCCGTGGACTAAGCTGACTTTGCCATCGTCGGCGGGGACATTGTCCGGCAGCCATTGCAGCAATGTTTCCATAGCAGGTAGGGTTCTGTTTCTGATGCGCGGTACTGTTTGCTCCAGCGACTGATTTGTCGTTCAAAATAGTTTCCCGGTTTGCCGTAATCGGTTAAGCCTACCGCGTCTACATCGACGCTATGCAATGCTGCCAGTACGCGGTTCATTTCATCGTAGATAGTGCTGCGTTCGCTGTTATTCATTGTCGGTAGCGTGGGGTCCCAGTAGACGGTACCGTTAACAAACTCCATCACATAAAACATGCTGCCGATAATCGAATCGTCTTCACATAAGTGGTAGACCTTGGCGACCGGCACATCAGTCTCAGCTAACGCCTGAATGACTCTAAATTCGCGGTCCACTGCATGGGCCGATTTTAATAAAACCCCGGCGGGTTTGCGGCGCAACACATAGCGACCACTGGCTGCGGTGATGGCAAAAGTGGGGTTGGATTGCCCACCGGCAAATTTTTCTGCGCTAAGCGGGCCTTTAAAACCCGCAATGTGTTGCTCTAAATAGGCCGCCAGTTTTTCGGTATCGAAATCAGCTGTTGCAGTCATATTATTTCACCGCGTATTGTTGAATCAGTTGTCGGCCAAGCGCCATCATATGGACTTGGTCGGGGCCATCTGCTAAACGAATTTGGCGGGCATAATTGTAGCTTTCGGCAAAGGGAAAGTCTTCAGTCATGCCGGCAGCACCGTGTATTTGAATGGCGCGGTCGATAACGGTACAGGCCATCATCGGTGCGGTTATTTTAATCGCAGCAATAATATCTTTGGCCACTTTATTACCGTAGCGATCCATCTGATCGGCTGCTTTCAGTGTTAGCAAGCGCGCTTGTTCTATTTCACAATAAGACTTGGCAATATCTTCACGCACTGATTGCTGTTTTGAAATGGGTTGGCCGAAAGCTATACGCTCATCGGCACGTTTAACCATTAATTCCAGTGCTCGTTGTGCGCAGCCGATCAAACGCATGCAGTGATGAATTCGGCCAGGCCCAAGGCGGCCCTGGGCGATTTCAAAACCGCGGCCTTCACCGAGTAATAAATTGCTGGCAGGGACGCGAACATTATCAAAAATAGTTTCCGCTTCACCGAAAGGGTACTCTCTAAACCCAAGGGTCGAAGTGGAGCGAACAGTGGTTAACCCCGGGGTGTTTTTAGGCACCAGAATCATTGATTGCTGTTGGTGGCGATTAGGATTTTCCGGGTCGGTTTTACCCATCAGAATATAAATTTCACAGCTGTCGCGCATGCCGCCGGTGGTGAACCATTTGCGCCCGTTGATCACATACTCGTCGCCATCGCGGACGATAGAGCAGGCAATATTGGTCGCGTCACTTGAAGCAACCGCCGGTTCGGTCATGGCAAAGCCGGAACGGATACGGCCTTCCATTAATGGTGTCAACCAGCGTTGTTTTTGTTCCTCGGTGCCATAGAGTACCAGCGTTTCCATGTTGCCAGTGTCTGGTGCATTACAGTTAAAAATCTCCGGTGCCCAAATAACGCGGCCCATAATTTCAGCCAGCGGTGCGTATTCCAAGTTGGTGAGGTCACCGCCATGGCCCTTGGCTAAAAATAAATTCCATAAACCTGCTGCACGGGCTTTCTCTTTTAAGGCTTCCATCATCGGTGCCGTTGCCCACGGATTTTCAGCGCTGAGAAAATACGCGTTGTATTCTTGCTCGACGGGATAGACATGTTCTTCCATAAAATCGGTGAGGCGCTGTTGGAGGTTTTTAACTTTGTCGCTGAATTCAAAATGCATAATCGCTTACCTATAAAGTGGCTGAGTAAAAAGTGATTTAACTGTAGGTGATAGTGTCAGTGCGTGTTGGTTGATCGAGATGGGGAATATTATTAAAACTGATGAGCTGCATGCCCCTGCGTGTTTTTAACAGGCGGCTAAAGCTGGCGTTGATGACCTGCAGGTTGAGACTAATCATTTGCTCAGTGGCCAGGGCCAGCGTTTGTTTCATGATCATGGAGATAGGCCCGCCAGAGCTGACGACCAGTACTTTTTGTTGACGCTCGCTACTGGCAAATGTCATGGCGTCCACAATGCGGTCGGTAAACGCCTGCCAGCTTTCGGGCAACGCCGCCGACAGTTGATCTTCGGACCAGGCGACCAGCGCTAGTCGCAGCAGCGCATAAAAATGCCGGCGATCACTATAACCGGTATTCAACTGCTCGGGATATTGCGTCGAGAAGGCATGCACTAAAGCATGGAAATCGTATTCATTAAACCCCGGGTGTATTTCAAACTCTGGCGCTGAGGCCAGCGCTTTGCTAATGCCCGTGGCAGTTTGCTTGTGGCGCAATTGGCTGCCGATGACAATCCGGTCAAATTGAATGTCGCGTTCAGCAAAATAGTCGCCCAGCCAGCCAGCTTGTTGCTCGCCGACTGGGCTGAGTTGATCATAATTGTCACTATTGAATGAGGCCTGTCCGTGTCTGACCAGGGTGATTTCAGTCATGGTTGCTCGCTTACTGCTACTGATTCGATGGTGCCGGCTTGATGGATCGCTATGGCGCTAGAGTAAGTGATTATTGAATATTGTTAAAATTTATTATATTGATAGCTAGATATTCATAGTATTAATATCGATAATGCAGCCATTATTGCTGATAAGCCTGATTATTTTTCAATTGCCAGAACTGCTGGAGTCGTTGTCATGCGCTTGGATAGAATGGATTTGAATTTGTTTGTGATGTTCGACGCGATCTATACAGAGCGTAATTTAACCCGTGCAGCACAGGTGCTGAATCTCACCCAGCCGGCGGTGAGCAATGCCTTAAACCGCTTGCGCGACGTTTTTGGCGATGAGTTATTTGTGCGCCACCCCAGAGGCATGGAGCCAACCCCGGTGGCTGACAATATTATTGGTCAGGTTCGCGAAGCCTTGACCTTACTGGATTTTAGTCTGAATGAGGGGGCTAATTTTGATCCTAATCGCACGGATAAAACGTTCCGCTTAAGCATGAATGATTTGTCCGAGTTTTTATTGTTGCCCCCTTGTTGGAGCAGCTCAGTGTTCAGGCGCCACAAATCCGCGCCAGTAGTTATTACATTGCCCGCGATGAGGTGGTGAAAGAGTTAGCGTCCGGTCAGCTTGATTTTGCGATTGATGTGCCCTTGGCGAACGATCCCAATTTATGTCGGCAGCCGTTATCCAGTGAAAGTTATGTGTGTGCGGTGCGGGATGCTCATCCTCTCGTCAATAAAAAAATCACCATGAAACAGTACCTGGCACTGGATCATTTACATGTTTCCAGCCGTCGCAGCGGTGCCGGACATGTGGATGTGGCACTGTCTAAATCCGGTTTGCAGCGCAATATTGCGGTGCGCGTCCAGCATCATATGGTCGCTCCCAGGATTATTCGTTATACCGACCTGGCGTGGACAGTGCCACGGGCATTGGCCCAGCACTTAAAACTAAAGACTGTTGAGCTACCTTTTGAGTTGTCGACACTGGATTGGTTTTTGTATTGGCATAAAAGTGCAGATAACGATCAAGCTAATCGTTGGTTGCGACAGCTATTAACGGAGATAAAATTCAATATGTAGTCGATGGTCACTCTGTCATTCATCGCTGGGCGTAAAAACAGTGCATGCCTGTGTCAAAAATAAACAGTTCAGCTTGTTTTATTTGTGGCGCAGCTGTTATTATCTTTCCCCCTCGTATCAAACGCATTATTCGGAGACCGTCTATGATAAAAATAAAATACATTAATAGATCCCTTTTTATAGTTCTGCTTGGCTTCTTAACGGCTTGTACTACAGGCTATGTTAAAGATACCGCTAACCAAGCGCTCACAGATGTTGACGTCATTGCTTATGGTGAATGTAGTGGTGCCGGCTGTGATAGCAGCGAAGTAGAGACCGTTACCCCAGCTGCAACCCTAACAGGTTATCAGGTGTCTTCTAATGCCGATGGTGCTTATTTTTTTGATCCCTATGGTGAGATGGTGGCTGCTGAAGATGCTATGTCTATAGGTGTAGCCAATGGCTCGGCGGAAAGTTTTTATAAGCTGCAATTCAGCAAACAGGGCTATCAGGATATTTGGCTGGACTATACGCCGGACTTTCAGCAACACAGTTATGAAGGTAGTGATTATCTGATTACTTCAGTGCCGACTGTGTATCAGTGTTTGGTTGGCGCGGCTGACAGCGATGGCGATGGTATCTGTGATGCGGCAGAAACGCATTATGGAACCTCAGCAACCAAAGCGGATACCGATGGTGATGGCGAGTACGACGATCAGGAAATTTTCGGCACCGGTTCACCGTTTGCTGTAAATACGCGTAAATTGTTGCACTACAATATCAATGTTAGCGACTTTGAGGCATCAAAAAGTTTTTATCAATTGCTGGGCTTTGGTGTATTGCTGGAAGCCGACGTCGATGTATCTGACCCGGCCGAAGCGCAGGGCTTAAATTTACCGCCGTATACGCTAAAAGCAGCACCAATGGCATTGGGCGATGGTTTCCTTATTGATCTGATTCAGTTTTACAGCCCTTATGATGCTGAAGCGCCACATAATGATATTTACAGTTTAGGCCTGGCAACGCTCAGCTTAAAGACCGATAACCTGCAGGCGGATATCAGTGTGCTACAAGCCCATAGTATTCCTTATAGCGTATTTCTAGCCAACAATGGTCAGCCAGTAGTGATTCGTTTCGCCGACCCTGATGGCACCATTATTTTGTTGACTCAGGTGTTCGCAAATAAAGGTATTAACCGTTCGGGTGAAACCTATATTCACGGTGTGTTTTCTACCAATATCAATGTCAGTGATTTGGCCAGTGCTATTACTTTTTATCAGCAAGCCGGTTTTAGGTTGATAACTACAAACAATAATATCGCTACCATTGCGCTGCAGGATGGTCGTCATATCACCCTGACCGAGTCGACCAGTACGGATCAGGCTTATGAAGATGTAAACCATTTGGGTATTGCCCGTATTGCTATCGAGACCACTAATCTCGATCAGGATATCAAAGTCCTTACTGCCAATGGTGTAGACTTTTATACCGAAGAAGCGGTTGTGCCTTCCGGACCACTGAGTTTTTTACGTTACGTCGCGTTTGAAGATCCAGACGGTACCGTGATTGAGTTAGTGCAATACAATAACTGATAGATTTTAGTGTGAAATAGCCAGGGCCTCACTGTTTATAGTTGAGGCCTTTTTTTACGCTGTGTTACACGTGTTGCAATAATGTTATAAGCCATGTTTTGCTGCAAAGGAAGCAAAATTATCTTAAGGCTTGTTTTCTCGGCGTTTTGCTAATGTTTTTCATAGGAAGAATATTTTATAAATAGACGCCAAGCAAAAAAATCGCAGCCGCTAACATTATTTTTTATAAAAAGTTGCAGCTAAGATTAAAAAAAATTAGGTAAATTTATTGTATTAACCGGGGTAGTCTCGCTAAAATGTTAGCACCTTGAGATAAAAGACGCTTATAAAAAGCGCTTTAATTAAAAATAACAATAGCCCTAAAGGATTGCCTGATGAAAACTCTGGAAACTACCCGATCAATTCGCGCCCGTCTGTTAGCCATATCATTAACCTTGTGCGCTATCGCGGCTCCCGCTTCCGCAGATTACTTTACTTATAACATAGGTGGTGATGACGTTACTTTAAGTGAAGGCTATATCTTTAATTGGGACACCAAAATTAGCGATAGTATTTTGACTATAGATGTAACTGGCATAAACGAAGGCGAGGAGGAGCTGCCGTTTAATGAGGACTGGGAAATAGAAGTTAACTCTCCTGGTTCTGAAATTTCAGTTGACCAAGGTATCGGTTATCATAACGATGATGGCTGGAGTATTGAAGTTAAGCAGCGTGAATTGGATTACGACCTTTATCGTGGCAATAACGAATTTACCATTACATCGTTAAGTCTTAGCGAAGAATCTATTTTCGTCTCTTACTATTTCGTTGATGATTCCAGTGCAGAAAATGATGAGGTCTACGGTTCATTGTGTATGGGTGAAGCCTGTGGCAGTGGCCCTTCGCCAGTGCCAGTACCTGCTGCGCTTTGGTTATTCGGTTCGGCCTTAACATTATTGGTCGGTGTTAAGCGAAAAAAATAAGGGCGGTTTATGCCTCGAAAGGAATGATTCAAAAAGGCCTTTACTGTTTGGTAAGGGCCTTTTTTATTGTGTCAATGGTTTATTGCGCAAACAGCGAAGTAGAAAGAATGTTCATCGTAAAACTCACTCGCCCAATTGGATTTGTATCTGATCCTCCAGCACTTGCAGCGGGTAGCTTTTTATCGATTTCGATGCTGGTTTACTCAGCGCTTGACCATCACGGATATCAAATGCAGCGCCGTGTAAGGGGCATAAAATGCGGCAGCCTTTGAGTTTTCCCTCACTCAGTTTTGCCTCGGCGTGGGAGCATAAATTGTCAACGGCATAAAAGCCTTCATTGCTGTGGCAGAGTAAAATTTCTTTTCCGTTAACATTGACGCACAGCGTTTTGCCTAATGGAATGTCGGTGCTCTTGGCAACCGTTTGGTATTCGTTGTTAGTCATAATATGGTTCTTCTATTAATGGCTGCCTAAAAATTCTTCCAGCGTTAAATGCACCCGTCGAATTCTTGCTTCCTGGTAATTACCCAGCGTTAAGCCTTTTCTGGTGGTTTTAAAACCTTGTTGTTGCAGTTGCAGGTTGCCGGTATCTTCATCATAAATGCTCCCCAGCCACCCCAGTGCTTCGGCTTCGGTATAAGATTGCTCAACACTGAGTTTGATCGGCTCGGGGGGTTCCGGGTGGGATGCGCCTTCAGCCAGGGGCTCTAAAATCATCATGTCGAAAATACAGTGATCAACATCATTACCCATAGGACGGAATCGATACACCATCGGGATAGCGATGCCGGGGAAGAAAAACATATTGGGAAATAAATGGTACTCGATAGAATCCAGCATGATGCTATCGCTGCAAGTGGATAAATCGACGCCCAAGCTGCTACTCATAGTGTCGCGCATGGTTTGTGCTGCGACGCTGCGTGCGGTTTCGCCCTCGGCTAATACCCGGTCTTCAATCGCTAGCATTTCCAATAATTGTTGTTCCGTTAATGGCGGTTCGCGCCATTTATCGCCAGGGTAATCGGAGAGTGATTGCGGGCTGTAATTACCGATGTTATGAATAAAGCGGCTGACATATTTACCAAAAATATCGTACTGCGCGTTGGCACCGGTGGGGGAGTCATGGGTTTCAAAATTATGGTAAGCCTCCATAAAGGCTTCCTGCGCTGCTTTCCAATTAGCCGGTAGAATTTTTTGCACATGTACTTTTATACGTCGTCGGTCTAATGGAAAGTGAGAGAAATGTTCAGGCAGTACATCCAGATAATCAGCTAAGGGTTTTGCTTCGGGGTCGATATTAAAAAAAACAAATCCGCCCCATTGTTCGCATTTAACCGCTTGTAAATTATGGCTGCCATTGGCCACGTGCGGAAAATCCCATTGACCTGGAAGGGGGTTAAGTGTGCCATCTACCTGCCATGACCAGCCGTGAAACGGACAACTAAAGCCGGGGCTGTAATTACTGCCTTCTTCCGCCAGCAGTCGCGTACCGCGATGGGTGCAACTATTCAGGTAGGCGTTAATAGTGTGCTCGTCTACCCGCACAATAATGATTGAGTAATTACCAATATCGTACACATAGCTATCGCCCGCATCGGGAATATGCTCTTCGCGACAGGCCCATTGCCAGGCTTTGGGCCACAATTTTTGCATTTCCTGTTGCTCAAATTCGGCTGAGGTATAGCGGCTGGTGGGAATGTCGTTATCACCTAAAAATTCATAATGGCTTTCTAGTAATGGCGCTGGGGGTGGATTGCCGTCAGCTTGTAGCGTGTCAGCAATAGTGGGTCCGCTGGCTCTGGCCAGTCCAGCTGCTTTCAGTGTTTTGTTGTCAGTATTGCTCATAGCTTAGCCATTTTGGTTGTAGTGTTGGTGCAGTAGTGTCCGTAATAAATGATCAGTTTTAGAGTGCCAGTTTGCTAATAAAGTACGAAACATATCGAGTTAAGGTAGAGGCTCGATTTTTATTTATCATTCCCGACCTGATCGGGAATCCAGAGCTACGAAGTGCTAAGTATGGCGATTTAAATATACTCTAGCCCACACTAGCTATTCCTCACCCTATAGCTTTGGGTCCCCGACCACTGGGGGTGACGTCGACATATATAGTGTTTCAGATGTATTCCGTGCAGTTGTAAGTTGCACCACCATTATTGTCATTGCTTGAGTATTACCTGAATGAATAATGCCCGCATCCGACTTTTGGCTGATTGGCAATGTAACAGAGCGGGCTAGACTGTATTACTAACCACCACACATTGAATAACAATAAAGGATAGAGTGATGAGTGCAGAACCCGGTCAAATAGCCAGTGCTAGCGATGTTGCCAGTCGATTAGCCATTACAGATATTATTTTTCTTCACAGTCGCGGTATTGATCGGCTGGATGTAGACATTTTAAAAGCTTGCTATTGGCCGGAGGCTGAAGTCGATTACGGCAGCTTTAAAGGCAGTGCACATCAGTTTGCTGAGTTGGTAATCCCGGTGCTGGCTGAGCAATATCAGCTGACTCAGCATGCGCTGGGTAATAGCTTGATCACGTTAGCGCCTGGTAGTGATAGTGCGAGAGCCGAGTCTTATGTAACGGCCTATCACTTGCTGCCGGCTGGTGATGAGGAACTGGTTTTTTCCGGTCGCTATCTGGATGTTTTTAGCTGCAGGGATAATGTCTGGAAACTCATGCACCGGCAAGTGGTGATGGATTGGAGTCGGCGGCAGGCAGTTGTCGATGAGCGCACTAGCCCCGCCTTTGCCGATCTTGCCAAAGGAGGAGGCGCCAAGGCCGACCCACTGTACGCATTACTGAATCGTTAGAGCCAACAAGAGTGTCGATAATGGAACAGGTCATTAAAGAGTTACATGCCAAACAAACAATCACCGAATTATCCGCACGCTATATGCGCGGCCTGGATCGCGCTGATGCCAACACACTGCGCGCCGTTTTTTTTGATGATGCTTACTGCGAATACGGGTTTTTAAATGGTAGCGCCGATGAGTTTGTCAATTTTGCTGTGACTGAATTAAAAAAACATCAAGCCAACCAGCATTTGCTGGGTAACATTCTTATCGAGCTGGAAGGTGATGAGGCCTTCGGCGAAGTGTATTTTCACGCCTATCACAAAATAAATATTGAGGGTGTTTTTTACGATATGATTGTTGCTGGACGCTATCTTGATCGCTATGAATGCCGTCAGGGTGTGTGGAAAATGGCTTATCGTTCAGAGCGGGTTGATTGGAGCAGAACCACCGAGACCTGTGACCCGTATTTTGAGCAGGTGCCAGCAACGTTGTTGGCGGGGAAGCTTGATGATGCGGTTTATGATCGTGAGGCTAGAAGGAAAAAATTTGAGCGATAATGGTGGTGGCTTAGCGGCACGCTTGCTATCTTGATTGAACGTAACCAGCTATATCAAGATGATGTTCAAAAAGTGAAGCCAATATAAAACAGTAGTCCGCCGGTATACATTGCCAATGCAGACAGGCCGTTTTTAGAAATATCAAACGAACATAAATCACGCGTTCCTTCCAGCAAGCCGCCAATGACCAAACCAAGCCCGCCGGTAAACCGGTAATTATTCAAATTAATGTTGCCGTGCTCATCCGTGATAAATCGTAGATAGCCAAACAGTATTAGAATACTGGCGGTAATTAATATA
Organism: Oceanicoccus sp. KOV_DT_Chl; assembly: GCF_900120175.1. NCBI lineage: Bacteria > Pseudomonadati > Pseudomonadota > Gammaproteobacteria > Cellvibrionales > Spongiibacteraceae > Oceanicoccus > Oceanicoccus sp. KOV_DT_Chl. Next base: position 1,101,756 of record NZ_FQLF01000002.1, on the reverse strand, counting down.
ATTATTCTTACATTTTCCATAGTTTGTCGGCGTTGAGTGATGATTTACAGCGTAATTAATCGTAAAGCAATCTTTGGTCAAAGTCAGTGAGTGATTTTGTTAAGCGTTAGTGTGCGTCTATTGAATGGTAAAAATGCTAAGTGCTGGCGACATAAAAACCGATAACGGCAATAATAGTAACGACGGGCACTAAATAGAGGGTACATGGTGGAATTAAGCTGGATCGAACCGACGACCTCAACACCGCGCTGAATGTTATGAATGATTGCTCCAAAGATGATCGGCCAGCCCGTCGGCTGATGCAATATGGCGCTGGCATTGCGCTATATTGCAGAAGTTTCAAGATGGGAGCCGCCATTTTATCGCTATATGTCCCGGGGACTGGGTCTTTTCAACAGCGTCCCTCAGTGCTCGTTACCCATTTTAAAGCCCATTGGATCATCAGATATGACGTCACTTTGACGATAGATGCCTGTCACTACCACACCATCAGCCTCCGCTAACTCGGCGTCCCATAGTTTTGCAATAGTAGGTGCAACATCGATTATACGAATGAGCGGTATTGTATAGTTCGTTCTGAAAGCCGGCCCTGAGGCAATAAACCCCGTTGCCATTTCAGGAACCTCAGGGAGATAACCATGCATCCCCTTTATGCCTGACAAAGGGAGAAAAACTTCCGAAGTTTTTGCGCCAGTTAGCATATAGCCTGGTGCCGCCGCTAGTGCAAATTCTGCTCCGGGGTATGACCCCATCCTCTCAAGTTCATCCTTGGCAACAAACGAAACCAGGTGGCGAAGTCTCGTTTCAGTGAAATGTTTAAACTTTGCGGTCATTGCCGCGACTTGCTCAGCTGTCGCCTGATCACCAGGATAAAAAGCACCTGATCCGCCCAGCACCATCGGGGCCAATGCCCCCATAGCTACACGATCACCACCGGCCAACTGTCCCAGGAGTGCATAGACATTGATACCGGTATGTACGGGCAAAAAGCCATGATCGCCAACAATGATGAAGTTGGTCTTGTGTTCCAAACCAGCCTGTCTGACCGCATCACGAAGTTTTCCGATAGACTGATCGACAAGTTCAAAGGCATGCATTGAGTCCGCATCCTCAGGGCCTGAGAAATGCTGGCGATGATCCGCATCCAGAAAATGAACTAACAACAGCTGCGGCTTTTTCTTTTTGATCAAATTGACTGCCAGATGTGTTGTCAGCTCGTCCAGCTCTTCACCTCCGTCGGGATGATCGAAGGAAACGATAGATGTTGCTGCCCCCTTATCAGACAGCGCTTCGTACAGCCCCGGAGTACTACCCTGCCTTATTGACTCCACGGGATTACTCAGCCCGAAGGATAGATTTTCTGGCACCAGATAATCGACATTTGCCCCATAAGTCACTGGCCAGGTCACAATCCCAGTCCGCAAACCATTCTGCTGGGCAGATTGCCAGAGGGTCTGGCCCTTGATATCCGCAGCCTGCAAATACCACTCTACAGTCTGCCCCTTGAAATTGTTGACGATCCCGTGGCGGGCCGGATTCATCCCGGTTACCAGGCTGGTGTGGGCCGGATAGGTCACCGATGGAAAAACACTGATCATCCGCTCTGCTCGCGTACCTGACGCGGCTAATGCCCTTAAGTTCGGCACCTTCAACCCTCTGGCATCAGGGCTCATATAGACTTCGGGGCGCAAACCATCGATTGAGATTACAATGACGTGTTGCTGATCCGGTTTTTCTGCCAAGGCCACAGCTGGCACCGCTAATAACAGACACAATATGTTCAAAAAGGACTTCAGCATGATTCTTTCTCCTAATATAATTATACTGAGTATAATATTGTATTTAGTATAATAAAATACCCTTATGTTACCATTAGCACACAAATGAACACCTCCAGACAGAGAACCCTGTGGGATTAAGACAACAGAAAAAACAACAAACCCGCCAACGCTTAATGGCAGTCGCTGCCACCCTATTTGATCTGCAAGGATTTCCGGCTACCACTGTTGACGAAATTGCAGCCCAGGTAAATATCAGCCGAATGACATTTTTTAACTACTTTGCAAGCAAGGAAAAATTGCTTGAAGCACTGGCAATAGACTGGTTCAGCCGCCACAGTACCTTGTTCGAAATCATGATCGGCGGTGAAGGCACCCCTGAAGCCGTCGCCCCGCCAGAATTAAATAAGCGCTTAGATGTAATTGTCAGGCATCGTAAATTTCTGAAAATGGTTGTTCTGCACTCCCAGTTGTTCAACAATTTCACTCCTTCCTCTGAAACTACCGACCTGACGGTAGCACCTTACATGGAGAGCCACTTCCAAAACCGCTTAACGCGAGTACGCGAAGCTCAGCAGCAGGGAAGTATTAGAAATGACATCGAGGCTACGGAAATCTGTCACATATACGATGCATTGCGCAATGATATTGTGGGCCGCTGGCTAATGGACGATGATGCTACCGAAAAACAACTGAGAGCACGTTTCAGTGGGGCAATGCGTTTATTCTTATCAGGACTGAAAGATCAAGGATAGAGTCTGTAGGAACGTAATGCAGGGACCTGTAGTCTGTGTTAATTGCGCACTAATTGCGGGACAGGCACTCCGAATATTAGCAGTGCCTGTCCTAAGAATATTGCTAAGAATATTCGTGTTAGACTGCGCGTTGGGAGCCAAGCAGTAGAGCATTTATATCCCCGTTAACCTTATAGCTATATATAAAAAGATAAGCGCTAAGAAATAGTGCACCACCGAATACCGCGACTAAGCCTAACAATATCCCCGCCGCCGAGAAGTTGTGACGCCAGGATACCCACAAGCCAGAAAGAATAAGAAAACACATAAAGTCGAAATTGAATTGACCAGGCCATTCCATCTTGGCCATATCTCCGAAAAACACAGGAAGCAGCGACCAGCCATGTTCTGAGATGGTGACAATGGTATACAGCGTGATGCCTATAAAAACTATCGCTAGGAGAATTCTGAATTGAGTCATCTTAAGTTTACCCTTTGATTTTTCGCTAAGCCTAATCTCTTTCTATTATTGTCCATGTGCTTTTAAATGATCATAAATCAGAAGTTAGTTAATTCAAACCTTTAATAAAAAATTTCAGGTGGTTTAAGACTTTAGTTTACTGGTTCGTGTTAGATAGAAAAAGTGACGTTGTTGATGTGTGTCTGGGTTGGGGGAGGATTTAACTTAATTGCTGATTGACAGTCACAGGTGATCTTACGAAGTACAGGAAAGCGGTCTTAACTAAAAAATACTGTTAAACACTGACTATAAGCAAAGTTTGCTACGCTTATAGTCAGTTCATTGAACTTTACGCTTCAATAATAACCGGTATCTCTTCCAGCCCGCGCAATAAAATATTGGGCATATATTCCAGTTCGCTGGGGTCGCAGGCCAAAGTAAAGTTGCTGCTGCTGTCAAACAGCTTTTCCCAGGCGATGGTCATTTCCAATTTGGACAAATGCTGGCCTATGCATACATGCGAACCAAAACCGAAAGAAATGTGGCGCTTGGCATTGGCACGGGTGACATCAAATTCCAGCGGGTTTTCAAACATGCTTTCATCGTGGTTGGATGAAAAGTATTTTAATAGCACCATGCTGCCGGCAGGGATAGTAGTGCCGCCAAGATCGTAGTCGGCTTTAGCTACGCGCCACATATTGGAGGTAGGGGAGGCTACACGTAACGATTCATCCACCAGGTTTGGAATCAACGATCGATCTTCACGAATCATTTTTTGCTGTTCAGGGTTAAGACAAAGTTGACGCATCCCTTCAGCCAGAGTTGCTGTGGTGGTTTCGTTACCGGCTACCATAAATTGGGTGCAGTGTGATAACTGTTCTTCAATAGTGAGTGGGCGGCCTTCGTAAGTAGCGTGTGCTACCAGATTCAATAAATCATCACGCGGGTTTTCGCGGCGCTCATTGAGCGCATTCACAAACCAATCATATTCATCTTTTAAACCTGCGTGGGCGGCTAGCAGTGTTTGTTTGTCGCCGACTTGCGATAATACCGTGACATTATCGACAGTCCATTTAAAGGCCAAATCGCGCATTTCCAGCGGCATACCCAGCACGTGCATAATCACCGACAAAGGCAGTGGGCGGGTAAAATGCTCAACGAAATTAACCGGTTCCCCCAGTTTCAATTGGCTAAATAAGTCATCTGCCAGCTCGGTGATCCACGGGCGGTATTTGGCGACGTTATTGAGTAGGAAAAAATCTTTTAATTCATCGCGATAGGTTTTGTGTACAGGATCATCGACGGTTAACAGTGTGCCTTTACCTAAATCATAGGTTTGGCTCATGACCGCTGCTACGTCTTCATCAATACTTTCGCCGGCGCCTTTGGCCAGGGCAAAATCATTGGAAAAGACTTCCGGTTTTTTATGCGCTTCGCGGACTAAATCATAGGTAGAGACGACATACACACCGGAAGTGGGGTCCTTAAAAACAGGAGCGGTTTCGCGCAAGGTTTTATCAAAATGATAGGGGCATTTCAGGGTTTCGTTATCAAACAGTGGCATATCGGCCAGAGCGCGAGTGTCATTGACGGTTGGTGCTGTCACGGTGTGTCTCCATTCTAATTTTTGGCTAATTATGCGGGGCAATTAAAAAACAGTCAACTCTGACTGTAATTTTTACCATCCTTTTTATGCTTGCTGGCTTCGATCTAAAAACAGGCGGGTGCTGTCATACACTGCTTTGGCGCGGGCTAGCGGTGTGGGGTAGTGTGCGGCGAGGGCTCGAGAGCGAATCTCCACGCTGATGGGTTTATCTTGCATGACATGATAGAGCTGCTGCAGGGGAAGTTCGCCTTCACCGGGCAGCAGTCGTTGCTGCAAGGCGTCTTCTAACAGAGCGTCTATGTCATCGGCTTTGGGTTGAGCTGCGCTGGCGTCACACAGTTGCCAATAGGGCAGTAGTTGCGGCTTGATAGTCAGAAGTTCGCTGGGTGTATGACCGTTGCGGTGTAAATGCAATGCATCGACCAGTATGCCGCCATTGGGATGGTTGACAGTGTTGACCACAGTCAGGCTTGGTCGAGGGTTTTAATACTGGATAACGCTAAAAACTCCAGAGTGACGTTGATGTCGGTGCCTGCAACTTTTTGGCAGAGTTGTTCAAAGCGACGCTGGGTATCAATCAATTCCGGTTCAGTGCTAACACAAAGAATATTGCGTGCCTTGATCGCCTTGGCGACTTCAACCAAGTGCTGATGGCTGTTGCTATCTTCACCCGGGTGGAACCATACCGGCTCAATATCCAGAGCAAATAGTTGGTGTTGCTGCAATGCCTGACACACTTGCTCTGTGGTGGTGTCGGTCCAAGTGTCGGCATCGTACCAAACTCCGGCCGCGTCAAACCCTGCCGCCGCTGCATTTTCAATTAGCGTTACTGCAGAGTGATCGGGCAGAACCCCGGCGGCTAGTGAAAGTAGTGGCATCAGCTTGGCTCTGCTAGATTATTGCTCTGTTCTTTGGCCAGCGTGTAACAGGATCTCGGAGTCATCGTGATGAAAGCTTGTGTTTAGAACGCTGGTAGTAATGCCGCCATCGATCGCTAAGGTGTGACCGGTAACAAAACGGGCTTCATCACTTAGCAGGTATAAAATACCGCCAGCAATATCTTCAGGCAAGCATGGAATACCCAGTGGTGTGCTGGATTTTATAAATTCGGTTATTGCTTCGGTGTCGCCACCGGTGAGTGCGGCCGTCAGTGGTGTCACGGTACCGCCGGGGGCGACAGCGTTGATGCGAATGCCGTAACCACTTAATTCGCTGGCGGCAGATTTGGTTAAACCGACCACACCGTGTTTCGCCATAGTATAGGTGTGTGGGCCTAAGCCGCCCATCACGCCCGCGCTGCTTGCCAGTGAAACGATGGCACCTTTGCCGTGGGGCTTCATCGCTTTGGTGGCATGTTTCACGCCGAGGAACACTGCCCGTGACAAAATCGCCATGGTGCGATCAAAGGCTTCGACGGTGGTTTCGGTAATTGAGCCAACAGCGCCAATAATGCCGGCATTGTTAACCATGCCTGTCAGTGGTCCCAGAGCTTGTTCGGCGCGGGCAACGGCGGCGATAATATCGGCTTCGTTAGTCACATCTGTTTTTTGAAAAATAGCGGCATCGCCTAGCTGTTGCGCCAATGCCTCGCCTTCTTTTTCCTGCAGGTCGGCGATCAGTACTTTACCGCCTTCGCGCACAATGGCTCTTACGGTAGCTTCGCCGATGCCGCTGGCGCCGCCGGTGACAATAACGGTGTGTCCTGTGAATCTGCTCATACTATGTTGCCCCGATGCTTTTATTATCGATGCTTAATCATAGCGGTTGTTGCCGCGAGATGACTCATACTTTTGATTAGTCTATGAAGATAGTGTGGTAGAGCAGTCCTTACCAGCGTCGCCGGTAAGGACTGGGCTGCTAGCGCTTTTCAAACGTGAGATAGAGGCCCTTTCTTCCTCGAAGCACAATATTAGGCCAGAAGTTCAAATCTGACTTTTCTTCAACAATCTGAAAATGGGTCATTCTTTCGAGCAATGCTGTCAGCGCGACGAGCATTTCCTTTCTTGCCAACATCGCACCGGGGCAAAAGTGGATACCCTTGCCGAAGGCAATATGGTCACCGGCATTGCTGCGCTCGATATCAATAGTATTGGGATCGTCAAATAGTTCACGGTCGCGGTTGGCCGCGTGATAGCGCAACATCAGCAAGGAGTCCTTGGGGATTTTCACGCCCTGAAATTCGCTGTCTTTTTTTACTACGCGCCACATACCTGCGCTGGGTGATTCCATGCGAAGTATTTCTTCGACGGCATTTTCTATTTTACCGGGATCATCTTGTAGTGCTTGCAGTTGTTCAGGGTTTTGGATCAGGCTAACCATGCCGCTGGTAATGGCCGAGGTGGTTGTTTCATTACCTGCCACCATCAACTGCTGTAACAGATTTTGTAGTTCTTCCATATTTAGCTGACGAGTTTCCCCCGTTTCGGCATCTTCAATGACGGTGTTAACCAGATCGGTGATCATATCGTCTTTGGGGTTTTTCCGACGTTCTGCAATCATGTCGGCAAAGTAAAACTGAAACGCTACAATATTTTCAGCGTCTTCAATTTGTTCTGCCGGTGTTGCCAGTTGGCTCAATCGACGGGCAAAGGAGTCTGACCACTCTTTAAATTCCTCCAGGTCTTTGCGCGGTACACCGAGTTGGTCAGCGATCACATACACGGGCAATGGTGTGGTGAATTCACGGACAAAATCACATTCTCCTTTGTCGATAAAACTATCGATAAGTTCATGCACAATTTCTTTCATATAGGCTTCCATCGCATTAACACGTTTAGCGTTAAATACTTTGTTGACCAGGGTGCGATAGGTTTTATGTTTTGGTGGGTCTGCGGTCACCAGTGTGTCTACCGGCTGCCAGGCTTTGGCATAGATGGCAGTGACTTCCGGGGCTGGTTCCGGGCCTTTAAGCAAGTCATTAAAGTTATTGGAATAGGTCGCCGTATCTTTTAACAGTTGTCTAATATCAGCATGGCGTGTCACCATAAAAATATTGGTGTCAGGCAATTGATAGACGGGGGCTTGCTCCTGCAGCGTTTGGTAAAAGTCGTAGGGACAGTTTAAGACTTCTTCGTCAAAGAAATTAAAATCTACCGGGCATTTACTCATAATAGTTTCCTGTATCGGGTGTTAGCGAGAGCTCGATTACAGCTCGCCGTTAATATATTTGTCGATGGTTTGATGAAAGTGACGAATTCTGACTTCGTGGTAATTAGCCAGAATTAACTCGCGAGATTCCACATTGTTCATGCCTTTTTGAATCATTGGCATATTGAATAGATCCTGATCGAAAATAGTCCCTAAGCTTTCTCCGAGTTCCGGTGCTTGAGAGAATAATTCATTGTCGCCCAGTCGCCGCACGGGAACATCTTTGGGGCGCTCGGCATCGCTGGCCAGTTGGCAAATCACAATAATTTCCATCAGCGCACTGGTATGATCATCACCGTTAGGCCGAAAGCGATAAGTGATATTGGGATGAAAGCCCGCCCAGGGCGCAAAGTTGGGAAATATAGAATATAAAATAGAATCCATACGCTCGGAATTAGTGGCGAAGGTGTCCAGCCGGGTGTCGTGATTTTTACTGAACTCGTCAGCGTTTAACTGGCCGATAAATTCCCGTGCAGTCATTCCCGCTGGCACTTCTGCTTCGGTGGGTCGAGCGACCATAGGCGAAACTCCCAGCATAGTATCGACCACATCCTGGTCCACTAAATTCTTCAAGTGGAAACTGGGAACACCTAACGCAGTGATAGTGCGGCTAATATGGGGCCCCCAGACATCGTACTGGGAATCGGCATCATCTGTGTAAGGCAAAATTTGCGGATGAGTGGCAACGGCATGATAGGACTCAATAAACGCTTCCCAGCCGACTTTCCAATTACAGGGGATAACTTTTTCAACGTGAATCATTTTGTAAGCGTTTTCCGGTTTCCACCGTTCAAAATGTGCTGGCAGCACGCCTAAGTAGTCGTGCAGAGACTGGGAGTTTCTATCCATATTGATAAACACCCAGCCGCCCCAAGTATCTACTAACACTTCAGGTAAGCCGAACTGGTCTTCATCCAGATGGGGGAAGTCCCATTTACAGGGAGCGCCTTTGAACTCACCGTCCAGACTCCAGGTGAAGGCGTGATAGGGGCAGCGTAAATCTTTGTAGTTGCCGGTTTTATCTACCAGCTGACGACCTCGGTGCAGGCAGGCGTTTTTAAATGCTTTTAATGTGCCCTGTTCAGTGCGAGTCACTACAATAGACATAGTGGCGATATCATAGACAAAGGTATCACCGGGCTCGCCGACTTCGGTTACACGGCACACTGCTTGCCAAGTGCGCTTCCAGATATGCTCTACTTCCAGCTCATGAAATTCCCGCGACAGATAGCGATCCACCGATAAATTGTCCGAGCCTAAATAGGGATTGGTGTTTTCGCGCAGACTATCTGGTACTGGATTAACTTCTTTATCGAGTAAGTCTTGATAGGACGGCCCAGGTGAGCGAGCGGCAATGTGTTCTGCTGTTAATGTTTTGGTATTTGCATCCATGGTGTTCTCCTACAATTATGTTATCCGCAGAGGCTTGCGGTGGATGTCGTATAACTTATTCGCCAAGTTGCAAATCCTGCATCCAGTTAGCGTGAAAACCATTGGGCACGCGTACTGGAATATGAATTTTGGCAATCGGTCCGGCGGCAATATTGCCCGCGCTCAAAATTGATAAAAACGGATCTTCACCCGGGTTGTAGACGTAGCACATGATGTAACCGTCTTCTTCTTTATCGCTGTTTGGGTTAGGTACATGTACCGGTTCCCCTGCGTTTGCTTCTGGGCCGTATTCCCATAGTTGGTGTTCGCCGGTATTCATATCGTAACGCAGGGTGCAGTTATAACCGTGGGCATCAGCCCATTGACGGTTGGACGCAGTGGCAAAACCATAGCGGTATTCTTTGCCGCAGCGGTTATCCGCACAGCGGGAAAATTCGCAATAAATGTCGCCAATTTTGGTATCGACGACGGCTTTGGTTGTCAGGTCCAGGGTCATGCGATGCATATTGCGAGTTTGTTTTTCCAGACCGGAATCCATTGCCTGAGTGAAAGGGATTTGTTTCATCCACACATAGTCGACAATAATTTTTCCGTCTTTCTCGTAGCCGTTGCAGAAGTGCCAGCTAAAAAAAGCATCCGTTTGAAACCAGATAGGCTCGCCACCTTTACGTGGTATGGCAATCACCTGGGTGCCTTTTTCGGGTTCCCAACGGAAAGGGTCTGCACCTGCTTTGGCTTTTTCTAGATCGTGAAAGCCGGGTGAGTTAAAAATAATGACGTAATTTTCAGTGATTTGCAGGTCGTGGATAATCGCTTTTGCTGGCAGATCGACCGGTATGGAATTGATTATTTGTCCGTTCTTATCAACAATTTTTACTGTAAAGAAGGGCGCTTCCCAGCGTTGAATACAAGTCACCATATCGCCGCTATCGGGGCAGATTTTAGGATGGGCAAAAAATGCATCACCGGGCTTCAGGGCGCCTTCATAATCGTGTAATTCAACAGTATCAAGGCCTGGGCTCATTAAGTGCGGGAAGCCACCTTCCCACATGGAAAGCACCTTGCCGCCGTGCTGAATGACATTGGTGTTGGAGGTATTACGCAGTGGGTTGGGTTCACCGCCGGCGTCAATGACTTCCTGAGGAACAGGCATTAATTTGCCACAGCTGCCATATAGAGTGCGATTGAATTGGCGCTCGGTTTTTAGATGGCTGGTTTGCACCCAGCGGTTACGGTAGTGCGCTTTGCCGTCTTTTATATAAACAGCGTGAATCATGCCATCGCCATCTAGCGGGTACACATAGTGGTTGGGTTCATAGGCGGTATTGGCCCCGTTGCGCATAAATGCTCCGACCAGATCATGCGGTATTTTTCCTTCAATGGTGAGCTCGTGGTGGTCAAAATCATTTTCGGTTGCAACCGGTGCGTAATTACCTTGCAAGTAAGGAAAACGGCTAAGGTCCATAAAATACTCCTGAAATATCGTATGCGTTAATCACAGTATTGTGCTGTTAAAAAGATACTATCAGGATGAAATTAAAAAAGTCAGGACTGACTGTTTTTAATTGGAGTAAGAATGATCTAGATCAATATTTTATGGAGAAGGCAGAAAGGGCTGGGTGATGTGCTAAAACCATTTGTCATTCCCACAGGCGCACTGCTGTCCGGGTTAAATCTAAAGCACCATAAATAAGCCGAACTCATCCCTGATCAAGTCGGGAATGACGAATAAAAAATTGAGTCTCTACTTTATTTCGACACGTTTCGTGCTAGTAGTGAGGCTGAAACTCTAAAACTGCTAATTTATCTCAGGCAGTAATGCGCGCAGGCAGGAATTCATTGATACGAAGTGCTGAGTTGAACGCTTTAGTTAAACGCTGAAGGAAAATACTTTTCCTCACTGTGTCGCTCTGGATTATTAGAATTAGGTGATACCGAGTTTACGGCCTTGCGCAACCGCTTCGGTACGGCTTTTAACTTGCAGTTTGGAAAATATGTTGTAGATATGGGCCTTCACTGTGGATATTGAGATCGAGAGATTTTCGGCAATATCTTTATTTCTGAGACCATCGCTAACCCGCTGCAAGATTTCAACTTCCCGGCTGCTGAGTGGTTCGATTAAAACGCCTTGGCCAGTAAATACCGTTTGCTTATTATGTTGTGTGTAGCTCTTTAATAGCGTACGACAGAAATTTGGTGCAGTGTTTTTTTCAATCGCCAGTTGCAGCAAGGGAGCTATATCGTCACCTTCATCAAGAAATACACGCTGGAATTGACAGGGCTCCGCCATCTGTAGTGCTTTATGTATAGCGGTTTGTGCTGAACTTTTATTGTTCATTGCGGAGTGACAAAGTGCTTCCAGAATCAAACTTTTTATACTGTGCAATATACGGTTGCCAATGTCGGCAGAATTTCGCAACTTGTTTAATAATGTCAGTGCGTCTTTATAACGTGACTGTTTAATCCATACGCTGGCAAGTATTAAACGTTCTTCTTCGCTTCTGAATTCAGTCGCATTTATTAACTGTTGTTCTCTGGATTCTGCCCATTGACCTGCGGTTATTATGTCGCCACGTAATAAAGCCAAGTGTGCGCGGTAGGCGGCCAGCGGAGTGATATACCAGTTCCAGTTATCTAATTCATCCAGCACGATAGCTTGTGCATTAGACAGAGCCATTTCTGCTTGATCGTACTCACCTTTGCTGCGCAATAAGTGAAAGCCGATAATTTGTGTGGTGTAGCGTTGTGTTGCTTCCAGATCAGTGTTAGCAGCGAAATTTAAATAAGGTGCTAATTCTTTTTCTGCTTGCTCTAACTGGTTGAGTTCACAATGAATAGGAGCACTGCAACCTTTGTTTAAATAAGTACCAGGGAAGGGTTGCAAGTCCTGAGTTTTTATCCACTCCAGAACGCTATCCAATCGACGAATACCATCCAGAGGGCGTCCCATCATATGCAGGACGATGGCTAGATAATTAGCGGCAATGACCAGCACTAGTTGATAGTTTTCCTGTTGCGCGTGGCGAATAGCATCTTCAAAAGCGCTTTCCGCTGCTTGTGTTTTTCCGCGTAAGTACAGCTCCATGCCACGGCCAAGGTCAGTGGCGCTGCCCAGCAGTAAATTTGATTTTGAAGCGCGTCTTACCGTATCCCAGGAGATATTTTCGTATTGTTCAGAGTGGCCCTGGTTGCGTGCCAGTTCGGCGCGTAAATTATAAATTTCTTCCAACAATTCGGTAGTGTTTTTGGCGTTATCAAACGCAATATTCTGTATTCGGGAAATGGTTTGATTGTTGTCAGTTTCAATAGTGTTTAACAAAATTTGTTCAGCAATATCGAGCTGCGAGTATTGAGAGTCCAGCGATAAATGACGGGTTCTGGTTGCCGTCAATACATTGAGATAAAGCAGTCTGGGGTTTTGGCTAAGCCAGTGCTTAGGGAGTAGAGATAGCCACTCGTAAATAGATTGATGATCACCAGAGCGGATACGGTCGATGCTAGCGTTGATAATGAGTGCGCTAGCCTGGGTCCATTGCTCAATAGCGACTAGCTGCTCTATAGCTGCGAAAATAAACCCATGGCTTTCAAGTGCTGTAGCTGTCTTGGATCTAATCTGAACATATGTTTCTGCATCGTTGTCTTGCAGGTGCTGGAGTACTGCGGTTCTAAATAATGGCTGATAAGAATAAAACGCATTATCCACGCTGGATGTTAGAAAAAGGCCATTGGTTTTAAGTAGCTCAACACAGTCATTACCATTAATACCAGTGACCAGTTCAGTAATGACTTCCGGGTTGAGCTGAGCTAAACCAATAGTGTTAGTAACCAAGTCGGCTAATGGTTGAGGTAAAACACTGAACACATCTTCAATCAAAAAGTTATGAATTAGCCGTGTTTGGTGTTTAGACAGTCCCTGATTTGAATGCTGCGCAGCGTCCAGACTGGCAAGTTTTAAACCTAGTGGCCAGCCAATTAATTCCGAGCTGGTTTTAGTGATCGTGCATATAGAGGCATCGTCCATTGCATGCTGTAAAAATTCTACTGACTCATCATCACTAAAACTTAATTGTTGAGAATTAATACTAATTAATTTGCCAGCGGCCAGGCGACTGGTGCGGTGCTTTAACGTGATGTTGCGGCGGCTCAATAAAACCAGGGTTAAATTAATGGGGAGGTGGCTACTAAAAAAATCTAGCCATTTGAGCAAGAGATCGTCATCAAGATGGTGAAGATTATCAATTACCAGTACAAAAGATTGCTCTGGATTGTTACTGCAACTAGTGGTTAAGGCGTTCAAAAACCCAACAATAAAGGCTTCGTCGGTGGCTGCTGCAGCGTTTGGTGAAATAAAGTCAGGCAGTAATTGTTGGCAAGCGGCTAATAAGTATTGCCAAAAAATCCGGGCATTATGCTGCTGCCATTTGGTGCTATTAGCGAGTGTGAGCCAGCGGTATTCAAGGTCTGAGTTTTGTAGCCACCATTGTGTAGTGCAGGTTTTGCCAAATCCTGCAGCGGCTTCCAGCGTAATTAGCTGGGGTAAAACGGTGAGTGAAAATGGATTGCTCAGTAACCGGCGCGCAATAATTTGTACAGGCAGCACGGGGGGGCAAACGCATTAAGTAGCATCTCAGAGCTGGCACCAGATGGCATCTCAGTCGCTTGAGAGGGACTTTTTACGGATATTTTTGCCTTTGCCATGGTAACCCTTGTGCTGAATACATAAATTTTTATTCAACAAACAGTACAGATTGATTGTTTTTTGGTAAAGTATCACGGTGAAAGATTAATGCAAGCGAGCGTTCTGGGTTTTATCAGTAATTAGTTGGCAGAGGGCAGCTGGGATTGCTGCCATAGACATAGATAAAAGTTAATATTATCAATAATTTAGGGTGTTGTTTTGGTGCTGGCCAGTAGTTACCAGAGTACAGATTAGTACTTTTGCCAGTGTTGTAAGCAAGCCAGAAGGATAATTGCGCAGCAAAGTGGTGAACACTAAATAAGTAAAAAAATAGAATAATTAAGGTGATAAAGCGGTGGGTGTCGCTATTCTGCCTGCTGGCCATTTATACAAACAGATTGTGAGAAAGTCATATGGGACGGGTTGAGAATAAAGTTGCGATTATTACTGGTGCTGCCTCGGGTTTAGGTTTGGCCTCCGCTCAGCGGTTGGCGGAGGAAGGCGCGAAAGTAGTCATGACGGATATTAATGTTGAGCAGGGCATAGCGGCTGCGGCCAATATTAAGGGTGCGGTTTTTATTCAACACGATGTTACTAGCGAGCAGGCGTGGGAAGGATTAGTTAACAAGGTGGTCGCAGATTTTGGTTGCCTGGATATTTTACTCAATTGCGCGGGTATCGTGCAGTTGGCGAGTATTGAAAATACCAGTGAAGAGCTCTGGCGCAAAATTAATGCGGTGGGGACTGATGGTACTTTCTTCGGCTGTAAGCATGCGGTGCGTGTCATGAAAGAGCAACACAGCGGCTCAATTATTAATATGTGTTCTACAGCAAGTATTCAGGGCGGGCCGCAAATTTTTGCGTACGCGGCTTCCAAGAGTGCTATTCGCGGCATGACAAAATCCATTGCATGTTTAAGTTCTCAGGAGGGATACGGGTTTCGTTGTAATTCAGTGCATCCTGGAAATATGTCTACTCCAATGTTGCATGGAATGATGGATATAGTGCGTGCGCATGACCCAAAAACAGCCGCCGAGATGGATGGTATTTGGGTGGGGCAGCCCATTGATATCGCTAATATGGTGCTGTTTTTGGCGTCGGATGAATCGGCTTCAGTTAACGGTGCAGAAATGGTGGTTGATAACACAGTGACTATAACTGAGGGCGTGGTTCCCAAGCATTAATAAAATAATCGATAGGAGGTAAGCAAGTTGAAAAACGATTTAGTTTGCAGGCCTAATATTAATATCCATAAAAAATAAGAGAGCGAATAGGGCAATGTCCGATAATAATTTTTTACAACTTGAATCTGATTTTAGAGCTAATTATAACGCTTACGCTCAGGGCTTGGACACAAAGAACTGGGATTTGGTTAGGAGTTGTTTTGCGGACGAGATTTATATTGATTATGGTTTTATCAGCGCGCCTACGGGCGCGCCCGAGGTGCCAAGAAGAGCCGATGATTGGTTGATGCAGTTACAGATGGCGATTAATGGGTTTGATATTACCCGTCACACCATTACCAATCATCGGCTTACTGTCGATGGTGAAAGTCTCAGTTGCACCGCCTACCTAATTGCAGATCATATTATTTTTCCGGATCCTGAGGTGCATATTATCGGCCCGGAAAATATTGCTACTGTTGTGGGTGAGTATAAAAATAACTATAAAAAAGTAGATGGTCTTTGGAAAATATCAAAATCAGCACTAGACGTTCATTGGTCTAGCGGTAATATTGAATTATTCGATCAGGCTGTTGCTAAAGCTATGAGTCAGTAGGTCTAATTATAAAGCGTTTTGTAATGGGGTTTTGCACGCGATAGTTGCTGATTTTGTCGCTAGCTAAAGAATTTAGAGAGCTCAGTATTGCCGTCATCATTGACAATTTGTTCGATACAAAAAGCTAAATATTCTAATTGGCGTTCAACTAACACATCTCTATCTATTGATATTTGCCATTGCAAGCGGGCCAACCCTTCTAGTGTAAATCGGGTTGTATCAATAATAAAAAACAGCTGGCTGCTATTTGTCTCATCCCACTCAGGAAATAGGCTTAGCGCAGATTGTCGGCCACTCTCATCAAAATCTTTAATCACATCATCTAGCGGTTCTTTAAGTTCAGGCTCCGTTCGAGCTGATGAGCAAAGCTCTTGATAGACGAGATAAAGATCACTATTAAGGTAGTTCCAATAGGCATCCACACGTGCGCGAATGAGCGCTCTACCTGCAAGGGAATCAGGAATCAGCGAAATATTCTTTACATAGCCGTTTAGCATCTTTTTGTGCAAGTGGATGATAGCGGACTGGATGAGTTCTTTTTTGGAGGCGAAATGATAACGCATAGCCCCCCTTGATATGCCAGCCATATCGGCGACTTTTGTGGTTGTTAGTTTGTTGTATCCCAGTTTAATAAAGCCACTGATCGTTGCATCAAGAATACTGTCTCGAGTCATGGCACTTTTTTGTGCTTGCCAATTAGGCGCTGCTTCATTGGGTTCTTTTAATATTAGCTGCGACATTGAGCTCGAATTCCTTAAAGACTGTGGCCTAAAAAAATGACTAATATGACATAAAATCTGTTCTTAATAACAATAAGTGGAGAATTTAACCTTTTATATAACTAATTATTTTCGGCTCTGTTGGTTGAAGCAATCATGGTATGGACGCTTAAACGTATTTTATTTTACTTATAGCATCAGGGTGTCTGCTCTTTAGATGACAGAAACGAGCACATAACTATAAGGCTTAAGGTAGTTATTCATTCTAATACCTTCTTTGCTTATAAAAAAACAACCTAGACTGTTTTGTTTGTGAGGAATAGGTTACACTTTTCCTACGCTGATTGCTAACGGGGGTTGGCGGCAGCGATGTAACGGGGAAATTTACATTGCTGTGTCTAATAATTTAAAAAATGAGACGCGAGAAATAATTATGAGAACACCTATACAGCAATACAAACTTAAGGTTCTAACCCTGGCTTGTGCTACAGCATTACCACTCACGGCTTTACCTGTGGTCGCACAAGTCGCTGAAAAGAAAGTCGCACTTGAAGAAGTTTTGGTTACTGCTCGTAAACGTCAAGAATCAATGCAAGACATTCCTGTAACGGTAACGTCCATTACTGAGGCGCTGAACCGTTCGTCATTGCAAAGCTTACAAGACTTGCAGGACTATGTGCCCAACGTACAGATTAATCGCATTGCGACCAACAATGGCGCATCGATTTCGATTCGTGGTATCAGCTTCCAGGATCCAGATAAAAGTATGGATGCACCTGTTGGTGTCATCCTTGATGGCGTTTATCAGGGAACTATAGCGGGTGGCTTGTTGAATAACTTTGATCTGGAGCGCGTAGAAGTATTGCGTGGCCCGCAGGGAACGTTGTTTGGTAAGAACACCACAGCAGGTGCGTTAAACGTGATTCGTACCGCGCCAACCAAAGAGCTAGGCGCCAAAGTTAGAGTAGGCTTCGGTAGTTGGGATAAACAACAAGTACAAGCGGTTGTTAATACGCCACTGACAAGCAAAGGCGGGTTAAAGTTTTTCGTTAATAAAGAAGAACATGATGGTTATATTGAAAATAATATCGCTGATACGGATGTAGGTATTCTGGACTATCAGCAGTTCGGTGCCACTATTGCTTTTGATATTACTGATAAGTTTGATATTTCTTTTACGGCTGAGAAAATTGATGATGATTCGGACGCAGGTGCGTTTGCCAATTTAAATGATTTCGCTGATTTGAATTGTTTGATTTCTGTAGGTGCTGTTACGCCAGATCCAAGCAATCCACCTATTGGTAGTGGTTGTAGTGAATTCGATGCAAATAGTGATGAAGATCATAGTTCACAAAACGCACCTAATAGTAGTGAAACGACTACAGAGATGTATAACTTGACGATGAATTGGGATCTAGGTAACAGCTGGAGCCTAACCTCTATTACCGGTTATACAACACGAGATGAAGAATTTCGTTTGGAATATGATGCCAGTCAAGTCGAGTTTTTATACGTCAACGGTACTCAGGACTATGAGCAAACGACTCAAGAGTTTCGTATTAATGGTGATATCAACGATAAAATGAAACTGACTGCGGGTGTCTATTATTTTGATTCGGAATATGACCAGTTTCAGGAATCGTTTGATATGTGGTATTACATTCCGCTTCCAGTTCCAGGTAGTGACCCGGTTGTTACCGCTACTTTATTTGGCCCGGATGGAGGTCTTCCACCTGGTGCGGTTTCATCGCAGCTGGGAAGTGTCGGTCAAAATACCTCTTATGCGGTTTTTGCCTCTTTGGATTGGCAGTTGACTGATAAGCTATTGTTAAATATTGGTGCTCGTCAAACAGAAGAAGAGAGACGTTTAGAAGGTCGAACTCCTAATTTTGTATTAAATTTAGGTGCTCCAGTAGAAATTTCTCCCTCCGGACCTTTGCAGAAGTTTAAAGATGATTGGTCAGAGTTTTCACCACGCGTGGCTTTGCAGTACACGATTAATGAAGACGTGATGGTGTTTGGTTCTTTTTCCAGCGGCTTTAAAAGTGGTGGTTTCTTTGCTCGTACCCAGAATACAGATGATATTACTTCCTTTGACCCAGAGTATGTCGATACCTATGAAATTGGTATGAAGAGCGAGTGGTTAAACAACCGGGTACGATTTAATGCCACAGCATTTTACAGTGACTACACGGATAAGCAGGAAGAGGAAGTGATTGATACGGGTGGCGGTAATGTAACCACGATCGTTTACAATGCTGCTGATGCTAAAATCCAGGGTCTTGAAATAGAGCTGACAGGACAAGTTACTGCTGATTTTAGCGCGTTTTTAAATATTGGGTTATTGGATGCAGAGTTTACTGATTTTGAAGTTGGAGTATTAGGTAGCCCCGGTGTCACTGTTGATGTATCGGATCGTGAGTTGCGCAATGCACCGGATACCACTATTGCCATTGGTGTGGATTATGTAACGCTCATCAGTGTTGGTGAATTTGGTGCACATTATAACTACCGCTGGCGCGATGAGGTCCACTCTGTCTTGACTAATGATGAGCGTGGGCTTGCTGATTCAGCTGGTTTCCATAATGCCAGTTTGGATTTGACCATTGATGAGAAATACAAGGTCAGTGTCTATGGTCGTAACTTGACTGATGAACGTTTTGTTCGCGCAATTCCCATTGGTATTTCGACCTTTGGTCAGTACAACCCGCCACGTAATTACGGTATTGAGTTTACTGCTAAATTTTAATGTTCTGTGAAAGCATCAAGCTCCGGTTTTAATGGGGCTTGATACCATAATATAACTCCCGCTTCGGTGGGAGTTTTTTTTAATACACTATCATGGCTACAAAGTGTTAAAGGCGCGATATGAGCCACGCTTTTTTCAAGGTATTTTATTTCTAGTGTCGGATGCTTAGCCGAGGATGTCATGCAATTGACGATGCATGTTTTGTACGCCCGGCTCATTGCGGCCAATAATAACTTTTCGATCAATGCCTGCTTGTAAGCCACGATGCACTTTATCGACTAAACCGTAATCTTCTGCCACCGCAACATCGTTAATCATCTGAAAATAGTCTTCAAACGTTTTTTGTTCGGCTGCATCTTTAGGTTTGTTTGGGATAAACATACTGTGATAGACCACTGAGCGATCCGGGCTAATGGGATATACCCGCCAGGTTTGAAAGTGATCGTTAACGACAAAAATAACCGTGTTAGGGAAGATGTAGTTTACGTAGGAGCTATATTCACGGGGTTGCCATTCTTCTTCGGACACATTTTTAAGATCATTAATTTGTAACGAAGGTGATCCCATCGAATGGTTGCGACCATACTGAAGGTAATTGGCTATGTTGCTGTAGGCCATGGTGGCAATGCTGTTAGGGTGTAAAAACTCAAAATGGTAGTACTCATGGAAGGTGTCCATGTTGAGCTTCCAGCTGAAGTTGGTGTGAACTTGCTTTGCCCCCAGATAGTAATGATCTTCAAAGCCAAAGCCGGATAAGCGATCCTGAATGCCGCCTAGGACTTCATCGATATCAAAGGTTTTTTCAGGGTTGGGCATCACGAATATCATGCCGTACTTTTCTTCAATCTGTAATTTTTTTAGGCCAAGAGTGCTGCGATCAAGACCGGGAAAGCCTTCGTTGCCAAAAGGAATGCCGATCAAATCACCTTCAAGATTATAGCTCCATCCGTGATAAGGGCAGGAGAACATTTTACCTTTTTTCGCCTGACCGCAAGCTTCCTCAGTCAATGGGGCACCACGGTGAGAGCAAATATTGACGAAAGCATTTAGGCCGCCTTCAGCTGTACGCACTATCAAAATAGGCACGCCAGTATCATCGAAAGTGAAATAATCGCCTGGGTTTGGAAGTATGCAGCTGGGGCCGACAAATTGCGCATAGTTGCGAAATAATTCTAATTTTTCGCGCTCAAATTGATCAGGGTTGGAGTACTCGTTGACGTCAATTTCCATGACGCTATCAGTCATTACAGTGGTCTTATTGGCCACTAACTCCATTAGCGTTTTAATTTCTTGAATCAATCCGGGGCGTTGCATGATGGTCTCCTGCGGAATACGGATGCTATTTAGAGTGTTTATTGTAATGTTTATACGTTGTTGTTTTGTTGATCTAAGTCTGCATAATCTGCGTTTAAACTATCGCAGTGTTTTAATTACTTCTAAATTGCAAAGTGAGTCTCTTCATGTCGGCCGAAAAGAACGATATTGGTTCTATTTTCGGTTGCCGAAATTTTTAAAGCGGTATTAAAGACCTAAGACCATTTTTGCAATTATGTTGCGCTGAATCTCCTGCGAGCCACCAAAAATAGACGCGGCACGGTTATTCAAATAGCGCGGCACAATAGAGCTAATGAAATCGGCGCGATAGGGGCTGCCATCTGCCGGTGGATCCATGGCAAACCCCTGGTAGCCAATGACGTCCATAGCAAGTTCGTTAATAGTTTGCTCAAGACTGGTGCCGGTCAGTTTCATAATGGATGACTCTGGGCCGGGGTTGCCACCGCCGCTGACCGAAGACAAGATTCGCAGCTCGGTAATTTCCAGTGCTTTTAAATCAATTTCTACTTTAGCAACTTTGCGGGCAATACTGCCGCTGCTGTCAAAGCTAGGCGTACTGGCCTGTGTGTCTTTTATTAATTGTTTCAAGTGACCTAATTCATGACGGATACGATCGCCGTTGAAACCGCCGCCCCGTTCGAATTCCAATAAATATTTAGCGTAAGTCCAGCCTTTATTTTCTTCGCCGATACGGTTGGCTTTTGGCACGCGCACATTATCAAAAAAGACCTGATTGACTTCGTGATCATCGGCCATAGTAATAATTGGCTCAACGGTGACTCCAGGCGTGTTCATATCGATTAGCAGAAAGCTGATGCCATGCTGGGGCTTGCCCGTGTTATCGGTGCGTACCAGACAAAAAATCTGATCAGCCAGATGGGCGTGTGTGGTCCAGATTTTTGAGCCGTTAACAATATAATCGTCACCATCGGCTTCGGCTTTGAGTTTTAAGCTGGCTAAGTCTGAGCCAGAACCGGGTTCGGAATACCCCTGACACCAGTAATTTTCGCCGCTGAGTATTTTGGGTAGGATGTCTGCTTTTTGTTGCTCGGTGCCAAATGCCATAATGACTGGCGCAAGCATCAGTAAACCCAGTGGGATTAGCATCGGTGCGCCGGCTAGATAACATTCCTTACTAAAAAGGTACTTCTGTGAGGGAGTCCAATCGGTGCCGCCGTGTTCAACAGGCCACTGCGGAACCGCCCAGCCTTTCGCCACTAATATGGCCTGCCACTCCAATGCAATATCTTTTTCAACGAATACGCTGCTATTGGTTTTGGTGGCTGCAATAATATGCGCTGGCAGATTATCAGCAAGAAACTGGCGAACTTTTTGTTGAAACTGAAGCTCTTCTTGGCTGAAAGATAAATCCATTGTAATGACCTCAAATGTAATATGTCGCAGAGCGGGCTTTGCCGCGAAGATGGTGAATCAAGATTCACCCTGCGGGTTTTAGTTCATTGCCCAAACGATGCCGCGACGAAGTACTTCGTAAAACTCTTCTGTCTGCCAAGCGCCTTCTTCTGGTACCGGGTATTCTTCAATAAGTGGTTGCATGTCATATTTGCCGCGACAATGGCCTAGAGTGAAATAGAGTACCTGTCCTTCACCGTATGGATGAATGTAAAGCACAGGTTGTATGTCGGTATCTTTCTTCCAGTCATCACGAACAAAGTTCACCACGTGGTCTGACCAGTGGGTGTGCATCAGTGTGTGGTGTTCGCCATGAAATTTACACAGATAAAGTTCATCGTCCACTTTGAATGGCGGAATATCTTTTACCAAGGGGTGATCCGGCTCTGTGGCCACGACTTCATATTCGTGAATAGGTGGATGTGACATGAATTGGCTGCCAAGCATTTCCATAAACGCGATATTTTCTTCCGGGCAGTCAACTTTAAATTCACCACCGTCATCGGGTTCAAGGAACCTTAAAATCGAGTTGGTACCATGCAGAGCGAACCATTTTTTGCCGCTGCGAATAAATTCGCAGAGGCGGGTAGTTTCTTCATCGGAGGGTAAAACGTCACAGGTATAAGTAATGATGATGTCAGATTCACAAATGGTATCGATGTCGCTGTAATCAGCGCCGACTTTAACTTTAATGCGGGGCTGCTCAGCCAATAACTTTAAAATCTCAACCCGGGCATGGTCAATATTATGGTATTTTCCACCGGCAACCAGATAAACGTCTAAACGATCACTTTTACTCATAGTCCCAACTCTTATGTTCAACCAATAGTTGTTTTGAACATCGTTAATAAATAGGCCGCAATGATGCTGCGGCCCATGTTGGTAGGGTGGGGCTTGATCCACCAGCTACCCGATGTTTAACCATTTTATTGTAGCGTGGAGGGTCGAAGACCCTCCTTGCCGTTATTACAGCTGCACACGTTTGGTGAAACCGCCGTCAGCCACCAGATTTACACCGGTGATCAAGCTAGCAGCAGGGCTGGCTAAGAATGCCACGCTATTAGCGATTTCTTCGGCAGTACCCATGCGGCCCTGAGGGCACTGGGCCAGAGTACCTTCGTATACTTCAGCCATGTTGTTTTTGATAAAGTCCCAGGCGCCGCCTTCAATAAAGACTGGGCCGGGTGATACGCAGTTAACACGAATGCCTTGTGGGGCTAATGCTTGACTGAGCTGCTTGCCGTGAACAATAAGGGCGCCTTTAATAGCATTGTAGGGAGCGGGTTGCATGAACGTTTCTACACCTGCAGTACTTGAAATGATGACCACTGAAGCAGCGTCCGATTTCTCTAAAAATGGCATGCACGCTTCTATACCACGGGTAGTGCCTAAAAGGTCAATATCCAGGTTGGCCTGCCAGGCTTCGTCGCCAACGGCACCACCACCAGCACTGACGTTCGGTACAAATATATCGACACCGCCTAATTCAGCAGCAGCACTGGCAATCCAGGCCTGATAGCTAGCCTTATCTGCAACATCAACTACGGCACCGGTTACCTTGACGCCTTTGGCACCAATTTCCTTAATGGCTGCATCGACTTCTGCCTGGTTGCGTGAGCAGATGGCGACATCTACGCCTTCATCGGCTAATAAATTAGCAATGGCGCGGCCAATGCCACGAGTAGAGCCAGTAATGATGGCTTTTTTGCCAGATAGTCCAAGGTCCATAGCGATCTCCTAGTGAGTATTTGAGGCAACCCTGTCGAGCCTGATGGCATGGTTGTGGGCAGCTTGTTTTTTATGGGTGTTTTAGTAAGAAATCAAGGTATCAAACCTCCCTAAAAAAAACAATCAGATTTGACTGTTTATTTTGATTCCGATAGTCTGTTGTGATTATTACCGCTGATTGGCGCCATTAATATGCCTGCTAAACAGGTCATGAAAGTGCTCATTAAATAACAATTATATTTTGGAGTATAAGATGAAGTTATATAGTTCGGTTGGACCTAATCCTCGCGTTGTTCGTATGTTTATGGCGGAGCGAGGGATTGATATTGAAACGGTTGAAGTCGATATCATGGGGGGAGAAAATCTAGGTGATAGCTATAAGCAATTGAACCCGTCGGCACAAACACCCTGTTTGGTTTTGGATGACGGTACTGCGATTTCAGAAATCACCGTTATCTGTCAGTATCTGGATGAAATCTCTGAAGGTGAGTCATTAGTGGGTTCTACCCCTGAAGAGTCTGCTGAAACGAGAATGTGGAACCGGCGTATAGATGTGCGTATTTTAGAACCGATGTCGTTGGCCTTTCGCAGTGCAGAGGCTTTGGCGCTATTTGAAAACCGCTGCCATGTTATTCCTCAGGCCGCAGATGATTTAAAAGCCACCGTGCAAGAAAACTGGCAGTGGTTAGATGGTTTGATGGCAGGTAATAGTTTTATTTGTGGAGAACGTTTTACGTTGGCTGATATTCAGCTATTTATTTTTGCTGACTTCGGCAACTTAATTGGTCAGGGTATCCCGGCCGAGTGTAAAAATTTACTTGCCTGGTTTGAGAGAGTGGCAGGCCGTCCCAGTTTTGCCGCCAGTGTGCACCCGTCTGAAGCTGGCTAATATTATTACGCTAAGTTGAGTTATTGCGATGTCCTTTATTAATTACACCGCTAAGCACAAAGTGTTGGTGATGACTAAAGGGCATCCGTTTAACCGCGAAGATTTTTTCTCTGTCTTTGATCGTTTACCCGATATTGAAGCGACTGCAGTTGAACAGCCTGCTGCGCAAGTATTTTTTAATCCGGAGCAGGCGAAGGCCTATGATGCTTTTGTGCTCTACGACATGCCCGGTATGAACTTTATGGCCGCGGCGAGTGATGGCGTGGCACCGGAATATATTGATCCGCCGGTAGCGTTTCAAGATGATTTTTTACATTTATTGGCGTTGGGGCACGGCTTTGTGTTTCTACACCACAGTATTGCCGCTTGGCCGTCATGGCCAGAGTATGCCGAAATTGTGGGCGGGAAGTTTTTATACAGACCCGACGTTATAGAGGGGCAACCCTATCCTGATGATGGCTATCGTCACGAGGTTGATCATACGGTTACTGTTACGCTTGAGCATCCGGTGACGACAGGGGTGTCGCCACAGTTTTCAATAACGGATGAGTTGTATCTTAATCATGTCTTTCATGATGCGGTTATCCCAATACTGACCAGTGATTATGACTACTGCGAAGATAATTTTTATTCTGCGCAGCAAGCGGTAAAAGGCAATCTTTTTAGCCGCGAAGGATGGCGGCATCAGCCGGGCCATAATCTTATCGGCTGGATAAAGCACTACCGCAATAGCCCGATTGTGTATTTGCAGTGTGGTGATAGCCAGTCTGCTTATGAAAATTTGGATTTTCAGCGCTTGCTGAGTAATGCTATTAAGTGGGTGTCCAGCGATGAAGCAAAACGTTGGGCGCGCTCAAAAAATCATTAACATTGACTATCTTAACCATTAATAAATGAAGGATTAACCCATGAAAGCGGCTGTGTTTAAAGAGGTGGGTAAACCACTCAGTGTCGAATCGGTAGCTGACCCGGCGCCAGCATCCTCCGAATTGGTGATGAAAGTGTCGTACTGCGGGATTTGTGGCACTGATTTACATGCTACTCGCGAAGGTTTAACGACCGCCTGCTGCGGCCAGATTTTAGGTCATGAATACGTTGGTGAAATTGCTGAGGTCGGCAAAGAGGCGGAGGGTGATTGGCGAGTAGGTGATAGAGTCTGCGCCTTGCCTTTTATTGCCTGTGGTAAATGTTTAGCCTGTGCCGGCGGCCAGTTTTTTCAATGCATGAATAAAAAAGTATCCGGCGTTGATGACCAGGGTGGTTTTGCCGAGTACGTGACCACAGGTTGCCGTGAAACTATTTTGCTGCCAGACAGTTTGGATTTAAAAACCGCCGCTTTGGTTGAGCCGCTGGCGGTAAGTTTGCATGCGGTTCGCGTTGCCGATTTAAAAGCAGGTAGTCGTATATTAATAATGGGCGCGGGGCCGATAGGGCTGACGGTGGCGCTGTGGGCTAAATTCTTTGGTGCTCGCGATGTGGTGGTTAGTGAATTGGCAGATTCACGAGCACAGCTAGCTAAAAAAATGGGCGCTAACCATGTGATAAAACCTGATTTAACCGCAGGTGCGGAAGGTTTGTTAACTCAGTTTAGTGATCTCACAGGTGCAGCTCCCGATATTATTTTCGAATGTGTGGGTGCTCCCGGTTTATTGCAGCAATGCATGGAAATGGCACCTTACGGTGGAAAAATTATTCCCGTGGGTGTTTGTGAACAGCCAGACAATATCATGCCCTTTTTCGGTTTGATTAAAGAGCTGAATATTCAATTTGCTATTGCTTATACCAAAGATGATTTTGAAACCTCGATAGCGATGTTAGCGGATAAACGGATTGATATATCGCCGATGATTACTGATGTGATAGGTCTTGATGACTTGCCTGATGCGTTCGAAGCATTAAAAACACCCAGTAATCAGTGCAAGGTGTTAACTAAAATCGGCTAGGGGTAGTGATAGCTCTCTCTTTTTCTTGTCATTCCCGATCAAGTCGATGATAACTTTGGCTTATTTATAGTGTTTCAGATTTATCCTGAGCAATAGCGCGCGAAAGCGGGAAGCGATCCGGCGAGAAAAGCTAGCAAAATAATAAAACCAGGCGTGAAGGAAATATGGCCACACTATTAGCTCATATACAGGTATTTTCAGGCAAGGAAGCCGATTTTGAAAATGTCATGAAAGAAATGTACCGTATTACTCATGCCACTGAGCCCAACTGTTTACGCTATGAATATTGGCGTGGTGAGAAAGAAGGATTTTATTATTGTTTGCTGTCGTATAAAACCAATCAGGATTTTTGGGAGCATCAGGCGAGCGATCATCATGAAGGCTATATGCAGGATTTTGTCGCATGTATTGAAGATTTGAGGCTGGAGTCGCTTGACCCTGTTGCCAATGCTTCGCCACTTATGCCCGCTGCGGAACAAGCTGTATCAGCGAGTGTTTCTGCAGCCGTTAAAAAACAGGCGTTGGCTTTTCCGATTGGGGTTAAGGGTTGGTGGAAAGCTTTTCACTGAGGCAATAGCGTTATTCAATGTGCATAAAAAAACCCGCCGAAGCGGGTTTTTTTATGGGAGTACCGGGAAGCGAAAATTACTTACGCTTACGGCCAATACCCGCCAAACCTACAAGAGCTGAGCCAAACAACCAAGCTGCAGCTGGTACAGGTACTTCTGATGTCTCAAAACTATAAGTCAAAGTGTTACCACCGCCACTGAAACCACCATTAATATCATTGGTGATAGTACCTACAGAGCCATCAAAAGAATAAGTGTAGGTATTAGAGGTTGGAGGAGTGCCAACACCAGGACAAACCGCGGCTTCGAATGATCCGCTACAATTATCAACGGTTGCAGCACCACCAATTTGGCCTGCGCCGTCACCAGTAACAGTGATTGCAGACAGTTCAACAAGAGCATTCAAGCCAGGAGCGATAATGATATCCATGTCGTAGTCTTCAACTGAGAAGCTGAATGAGCCATCGGAATCGTCAAATGTACCAACCAAAGCAGGAGCGGCAGGGTTGAATACGATAGTTGCTTGCGCGTTTGTTGCACCAGAAAGAGTACCAGTTACATTGAATACTGCAGCGTTTGCTTGTGCAGCGGTTACAGCGATTGCAGTTGCTAATAATAGTTTTTTCATTGTTATATCCTCGAGGTTTCTCGAGAAGGGTAACCGGCTGTCTTACTTAGGTACTGATCCCTGTTTTGCAAGCTATCCATTATGCTTGACCACCTAATTCTTAAGACCCTTGGTTTTCCGTCCCTGCCTCACGACAGGTTTGGCGTTTGCCTTCAATTTAGTTTTATTAGTTTGAATAACGTTTCTTCTTATCAGATACGGGTTAGTCCTTTTAATTCCATTTATAGATTGGTTATAGCACCAATCTAAAACCCGATTACTGTCAACTTTCCTCGTATCTTGCTTTGGTTAATACAAGTATGGTGCCAAGTATTAAATAGCTAATAAAAACAGGTGCTTATGTTTTAGTTCGTGAGTAGAGCAGTTTTTGCGGCCCAGATCTCGACTTAATCTGTAAGAAAAACCGTCAAGTATGTTTTTATTGACAAAGAAAACCGGATAGATTGATTTTAATTTTGTTCGAATTTGTGGCTTAACTATTATCTTGAGCCTGTTCGTTCAACGGTGGCTTCGATAGGTCCCATTTTGGCCTGGATCAGACGGTGTTTTTATCAAAAATAAGCATATCAGAGTTTTTTTTATAACTATTAGCTTGGATTAGTGGGTACTTTGAAGCAAAGTTTAAGTGAGTGGCTAAAAGTTGGGCTAATTTAGGGTGGCTGGAAGGTTTTGGTGCTACTTTGACATTTCTAGTGGTGTCAATGTTGCTGTTCTGTAATAAATATCGACACAAATTGATTTTTTATTCCTTTGTTGCCCTGATTTGGGGCTGTATTGGCTGAGAGGTTGTTGGCCTGCCTGAGACAGTGATTATTTTGCTCCTTTCTAGTCCCTAAAGCGGCCCTGGCTGCTATAAATCGATAATCAATTCCCCATTATTTGCGCCATTAAATAGCATATTAAAGCTGCTTTGGAAGTCCTCCAGCCCTTTGGTGCTGGACGAGCTTGCGTTTTCCTTCGTTGGATGGTTTGACAGTGGCTCTGATTTTATTCAGCTGAATATCATCACCGTCAGTAACCGCATGACGAGTAGGTGATTGTTCCAGACAGTAGGGCCCTTTGTGGGTATGAGGGATTAAAGTAAGTGCCATTCTACGAAGAGACTACTTTAACGCTGCACTAGTGGCAGCGTTAAAGAGTAGGTTGATTAGTGCGGACAAGTATTAGTTAAACGAGGGTGCGGTTGATGGTTATTCAACCGCATTGATTGTTTATTCTGCGTTAGGAAAATTCAGTTCGCCGCGATAATAATCAACGCCCACGAGCTTAGCCATTTTTTCATTAAACTCTTCACCCTGTAGGCAGTTAATCTCCATCCATTCATCATTGCTGACTTTGTTTTTGGCAGCGACGGTCTCAACGGCATCAGGCCCTACTGGGTAACGGAAATGGGGCTTGTCCGATTCGATCGCGTGTGCAATCGCGCTGGCAACATCATCCGGCATCGCCGGGCGAGTATGACCAAACATAAAAAACCGCGCTAAACGATCCAGTGTTTTCCGGTAAGGCGTTTCACCTTCAGGTAAGCTACCTTTAGCCCAAATTGGAGTTAACACGACACCGGGTTCGATAATTGATACCTTGACGTTGAACTCCGCCATCTCCATGGCGAGCGCTTCGCTTAAGCCTTCCATTGCCCACTTGGATGCAGAGTAGTGAGCGTGACAGCCCATAACAACCTGGCCTGCCAATGAGCCCACCGTGACGATACGGCCAGAATTTTGTTTGCGCATAATGGGCGTGACTTCGCGCAGCACGCTGACGTTGCCGAAATAATTGGTTTCGAAAATTTCCCGGACTTCTTCCAGTGGTGTTTCTTCAACGGCGCGACCGCCGCCAATCCCTGCGTTATTCACCAGTGCATCAATACGGCCGTGCTTTTCCATGATTTCAGTAACAGCGGTTTTGATAGTGGCGGGATCGACTAAATCCAGTTTAATGATACTAACGGGTAAATTTTCGGCGTCGATCTTTTCTTTTAGTTCGGTTGCCCCGGCAGGATTTCGACAAGCGCCATAGACCGTGTGACCTTTGCGTGCCATATGCAGTGCTGTTTCCTGGCCAATACCAGTGCTGGCGCCAGTGACGAGTATTACAGACATAAAAAACCTCTTTGTTGTTTGAGTCAGTTGTGATTAATTTTTGTCGTGTTGCTGTGCTTTAATTCGATAGTCGCAAGTGACGCAGCGGCGCATGCCTTGTCGCATACTGTCATTTTGCTGTTGTAATTTTTCTAATTCAGCCTGTAGTTTTTTTATTTCCTGTTGCTGGGTAATGATGCGATGCTGATTGGAGAAAAAAGAAAATAGCCCGGCCATTAACTAGCATCCCAACTCATGCGAACGGTGCAGGAGGTTTCGGGTAAATGTGGATCGAATTCCATTTTCAAGCCGCCACCTTCACCATTAAACATAGCTTCAAATGGTCCTTTGCAGATTAAAAGGCAGCCTTCTTGTGGAAGCGCACCAGGGTTGGGCAGACTCTCCGCTTTAGCGCAGGTATGCCAACCGCAGTCAGGAATTTCCATCACGGTCAGGCCGTTGGCGGGGTCAAACTCAGTGATGCTAGCTGGTCCGGTGAGCCAGTGGGCTGGATTAAATGTTTCAAATAAAAAAGTACTCCAGCGGCCCGGTTTGGTTGATCCGTCTTTTGAGCGTTTGGTTTTTTTTCCTTTATTTTTATCTGACATGGATTTCATCATGGCAATGAAATCGGCAGATGTTTCTTTGCCGATATCAACATTGGTACCGATGACGATTTCTTCATATTGTTTTTGACTGTAATACTTACGCAGTTCTAATAAACACCATTCACATTCGCGGACAAAATTGCCGTAACGTTTGCGCCATTTTTCTCTGGGTGAATCAAAAAAGTGAACGGTTTCTCTGCGGGCGCGAATAAGGCCATAGTCGCGATCTATTTGTTCTTTGTCACCAGCGGTTAATCGCAGGATTGGCAGGTAGGTGTGGCTGATGATGTTCATGCCTTTCTTGACCAACATGGAGTTGGACATCCACATATCAATCCAGGCTTGTGGTCCCCAGTTGGCATATAAGCCTGATTTTTTTGGCAGGTTAGCGTGGTTATCTGGTTTATCACTGGCAATGATGGTGTTGTGAGTCACAATCAATTCTCCTTTGATAGCGGCACTATCGGCCCTTCGAATTTTCAGCTTATGCTGCCGGTTAAGCAAATGGTTTAATACAATACTTTGTTATAAAAACGCCCGATAAAAACGATGTTATAAAAAAGCCCTGATAATTTCAGGGCTTGCGTTTAAATGAGAGAGTAGTCTTTAGTAAAAATTATAGCGTAAGGTAATGCCGTATTTCTCATCGGGTGCAGGCACGCCGGCGTAACCGCCAACCGTAGGAATATCGATACCCATGGCTAGATATTCTTCACCTAATATGTTTTTACCCCAGAGTGCAATTTCCCAATCGCGATTGGTATTGGTTAAAGTGAAGCGCAAGTTAACCAGATCCACTTCTTCGTTATACAGGTTTTGATCTAGATCCTGATCCAGAAAAAAGCCACCAATATAATTATGCTCAAGTCGGGATACGATCATTAAATCATCGCCAACAGCCAAATCATGTTGAAGAAAAGAGCTGAAGGTCCACTCCGGTGCATTGTCCAAAGGCTGGCCGGCTAGGTCAGTGGTGCAAGGGACAGTTGAGCCTTCGATGACCTCAGTATAGATTTGCTTGTCGATAGTACACTGGCCGTTATCGAATTCAGCGTATTCTGCGTGGTTATACCCTATCGCTGTGCCCATCGATAGATTTTCTGCAGCAATAAACATCACATCGAGTTCAACACCATAACTTTCTAAAGAACCGGCGTTGGTTACTTTAATGCCGGTGCCATCAAACGATTGTGATTGAAAATCTTCGTAGTCAACATAGTAGAGGGTGCCGTTAACAGTGAGACGGCGATCCATCCAGCTGCCTTTCCAGCCAAGTTCATAGTTGGTGGCAATTTCTTCATCAAATTCGCCGTTGTTGTCATTGCCGCCGTTGACCGGAATGGGATTGGGTAATATCCCCGGTGTGCTGGGGTCATTGTCGGCATCTATCAGGGTGATAGCCACTCGACGTTGATCGAAGCCGCCTGATTTAAAGCCTCGGCTGACGCTTGCATAAGTCATCAGTTCATCGGTCCAGAAGTAACGTAGGTTAATCGATGGCGATACATCAAAATCTTCGCGCATTTGGTCGAACTCGACATCAGGGCCTGCTATCGGCGCAATGTCCAGGCTGGTTGCGGGTGTAGTCGTTTGTGCGCCGGTGCGTTCTTTTTTCTCATAGTTAACGCGCAAGCCTAACGTTGTGCTCATTTGCGCTGAAATGTTCCAGGTTAACTGACCGAAGGTTGCGAAGCTGGTAGTTTGATAGTCATTGGTATCAAAGTTTCTGGAAACGAGGTCATTGACATCAGCTGCTGCCGCAATGTCGTCAGCCGGTATCAATGCGCCCAGTAACCCTGAGTTATTCAGCAGCGCATAATTCATGCCCAGCGTGCCTTCCGATTCAAAGTCAGAATAATAGGCGTAAAGTCCACCCTGATAATCAAGCGTGGCGCCGCCGGGTGAAGTAATACGCAGTTCTGAAGAGTACTGATTTAAGGTGACGTCTGTGGTGCTTTTTGCCACTGCGTCATAAGCAGAAAAGTCACCGTCAAAGCCGCTATTAGACGTGTATTGACGCCATGCGTTAAGAAAGGTGATGCCGTCATCATTAGCCAGGTCTGCGTTCCACTCCGCTGCGATGCCGCCGACGGTTACATCGTTATGTATATTCTCATTAAACCAGTATTTGCCATCGTATGGATTGGCTAAGGGTGGCGAGCCTGGTTGAGTCGGGTCATCTTCCAGGGCATTAAAACTGAAGCCGGGGATAATGCCTTGAAGTTCTTCTGATTTGAGGCGAGTCATTGGTACGCCGATAACCGTCGGAGAAAAGCCATTGTAGTCCAGCACCGCTAACGCACAGCAATCAGTATCTTCATTGGAATAATCGACGCTGATTAATAATTCACTGGCGGCCAGATTAAACAGGAAACGTGATTTTACGCCCCATTTATTGGCGTCATTGGTCGGCTCGCCATTGTAAGTGTTGGTGTAAAGGTGGTTGCCATTGATGCCGAAGGCACTCATACGCATGGCATTGCCATTTGCACCTAAGGGAACGTTAACCATGCCGCGCAATTCTGCGCGGTCATCGCTGTCGTAAACCATTTCGGTTTCCGCTTCAAACTCGGGTGCGGGTTTTTTAGTGGTGATGTTGATAGCGCCGGCTGCGGTGTTTTTACCGTAGAGAGTGCCCTGCGGACCGCGCAAGACTTCTACCCGTTCGATATCAATCAAGTCACTAATGCTCATGCCGGCGCGGCCTTGATAAATGCCATCAATAAAAATACCGACACTGGGATCAATGCCGGAGTTAGAGCCTACGGATCCAATGCCTCGAATACGAATAGAGGTAGAGCGTGAATCTGCACCGGGTTGGATTTTCAGGCTGGGAGTGTATTGCTCCAGTGAGCTGAAATCGGAAGCCCCGGCTTCTTTAAAAAAGTCGCCACTAAATGCGGATACTGACATAGGGACTTCTTGTAGTTTTTCTTCGCGTTTGTTGGCGGTGACGATGACTTCTTCGATGACAAATTTTGATGACGGACTTGATTCTTGAGCATTGACGTAACCAGATAGTGCGGATGCGGTTATTGCCAGTCCGAGTGCAGTGATTCTATGGTGCATGTCCTTCCCCGATAATTATGATTATTGCGGTTATTGCTAGTTGGCACCACCATTGGGCGGTGCCAACTGTTTAGAGATTAAGGTGTCTGTTGAAAGGTGTAGTGAACAGTTTGTACGCCGCCCTGTGCGCCTAAATCGATTTGTACTTCAATAGCGCCGTCACTGCCATCCCAGCTAATCGCCGTGAGTATTGGGTAGGCTGCTGCCGGTGAGGCTGGGCAGAAAAAACTTTGGAATGCAGGAACGGTTGCAACACAGCTGTCTATCGTTGAATCAGTAGTCAACAATCCGATAGAGCTGGAACTTTCTGTTCCTGGCCCAGTTACCGGAGAGCCTACAGT
This sequence comes from Oceanicoccus sp. KOV_DT_Chl, assembly GCF_900120175.1. NCBI lineage: Bacteria > Pseudomonadati > Pseudomonadota > Gammaproteobacteria > Cellvibrionales > Spongiibacteraceae > Oceanicoccus > Oceanicoccus sp. KOV_DT_Chl. Next base: position 1,068,110 of record NZ_FQLF01000002.1, on the reverse strand, counting down.
GCCATTGGAGCTTTGAGTGGCAGAAGAAATGTCCAGGTTGGCATCACTAAGTGTCGGAACGTGCAGCAGTAATGAATAATCGATAAACGCAATCGAATAGGCATTGCTGTCAGGATTATAAGTCCCGGTAAAGCTTAGCGCAGGTGAGTATGTGCTAGTGGTACCATCAATGAGGCCACCGACTGAAGCGACGACGGTTTCTATTTGTGCGCCGGATATGTTGATATCGAGCGCACAGCCATCGCTGCCTACAGCAGAGCCTAGCGGTGTAGTAGGGCATTGATCCGTTCCATCATTGTCAACGCCATCGTCATCAGGGTCGGTCAAGGCGCAGCCTATGGAGTCCACGAACTCTGAAGAGACGTAAGTCTCCGGGCAGCTATCAACCCCATTTAGAACGCCATCGCCGTCGCTATCAATAGTCGGACAACCTTCGCTGGTAACATCAGTCATAGCGACGGTGTTAGGACAAAGATCTGCAGAGTTAAGAATGCCATCGCCATCACTATCCAGAGTACAACCGTCACTATCAACAGGGTTGAAAACGGTATTTGGACATTGATCATTGTCGTCGATAACACCATCATCATCAGTGTCAGCATCACAGCCGTCAGCATCAACATTTTGTGCGGTAGTGTTCGGGCACAAATCATCGCCGTCAGCGACACCATCACTGTCTTCATCAAATTGGCAGCCGGTTGTCACATCTACTGCAACACCTGGGGGGTGTTTGGACATAAATCCAGTTCATCACTGATACCGTCACCATCGGCATCGCGACCAGTAGGCTGGGTAGCGATAATCGTTGAGCTACTGGTAGCAAAACCGCCACTACCGGTGGCATCGATCTCGCCACCCTGAAACCAGCTGAAACTATTAACACCATCAAGCGAAGTGATTACCTGATTGGTTTCTTCATTTGTCAGTGGGCCGCTATTGTAAGTATCCGTTGCAGCAGGCGTACCAATGTTGGTATTGATAGGACGGCAGATTTCAATAAAGCCAGTACAGTTAGTGATAGTCGCCTGGCCCACGCCGGTGGTGATATCAAAAAAACCAATTGAGGAAATAAAGGCTGTGCCGACACCACCAAGCGCTATGGTTTCTTGCTCTATAGTAAAGAACAGTGAGTTACCGGTTATTGTGGCTGAACCTGTGTATACATAGTCAGATTGCACATAGCTATATTCGGCATTAGCAGGCGGACGTAAACTACCTGCACCGCTAATAACGTAAGCAACCGGACAGTCATTTATTGTCGTACCGCGCGGATCTTCAGGGCAGTAATCGTTAATATCCAATGCGCTGTCGCCATCAGTATTGGGACCTAGCTGCGGAGTGCGAAGATTACTGACAGTGGGTGTGGCAATCGAAAGTGCGATATTGGTTTTGCCAGCAATTTCTGAAAACAGGGTGCCAAGTTCGCTGACAGGTCTGGATGTGCCGGCGATATTAGAGGGGAGCGTGGTAACGATAGTCGTTAGATTAGCGATGCTGTTAAGCGTGGTAATGGGGTGTTATTTTTTTCGCTATCAATAACACCGTCGCTAAGATCCTGTGCCAATTTTATGATCAGCATTTCAAGTGTATCGGCGGCAGTCGCCGTGGCGTCGCTGGTTTTAATATTATTAATTATGGCGGTGAAAACTTCTGCAGCAATGAAATAGTTTAGGGATTGTTGTTGGTCTGCGCCGGTGGTAGGTAATGGGGCGGTGGTGAATAAATCAATAGCATCTGTGGCGCTGCCGAGTAAATCAAAGCCGTAAACATTTCTCACGGCCCGTTGGGCAGCCAGTAGCGCAGCGTCATTGCTTAGATTGCTGTTATCCAATAAATATTGGTGGGCTAATTCTAACGCTAAAGTAGATAATGCGGTGGCGTAAACAGCATTGTCGCCGGCGATCAGTTGTTCGGCAGAAATGACAGATCGTAGAGTGCCAATAACCGGTGCAGCGCCAGTGGCGGAATCTTCACAGCCATTGTCACAGGTAAACTCAATCAGGAATGGGCCTGTGCCAATATCGTTACCACTAATAGTTAAATCAATGATGCGGGCTTGATCATTGGTGGTGCCGGTAGCTAAAGCTGCGCCTGTGCGCAAATTTTCTGCGGTTAAATCCAGGCGGTAAACCGCAACATCGGCAAACAATAGCGGGCCATCAACTGCTGCGCCATTAACAACCGTATCAGGCGCAAAATCATAACTTTCAGCGCCGTCATCGCTGCCGCTACCACCACCGCAGCCGCTGAGCAACAAAGCGGCAACAATAGATATCGCAGATAGCGCAGTTTTGGAGAAATTCATTGCTGAGTGATAGCGAGCAGCCGCCATTGAAAACAAGCCAGTAGTTGGCATGGTCTTACCTCATCTTGTTATATTTATTGACGTATTTTGTTTGAGTGGGCTGTCTAGCAGTATTAGCTTTGGGCTAACAACAATAAAGATAATTTATGCACAGTTTTACAACACTCACTGAAATCAACGATAACAAAGCGCATAAACAAAAACAAACAGTTTTGACTGATTTTTATAGAGTGGGGATTAATACCAATTATTGCGTGCCAATGCCTTCAAAAATGGCGGACATGATGGTGTTGCGAATTTCGGCTAGCGGATAGTTTTCTCCCAGTAAAGCGGCGATGCGATTGTCGTTGGCCAGGGTGACAAAGCCATGCACCATAGAGATCAAGGCAAGAGCTTGCTTGGCTGGGTCTCCGGGGCGGATGATGTTCAGCTGTTGGCAGGTTTGGACATCGCTGATCAGGTCTTTAAATGTGTCAGCGCTGGTATGTTGAAGGGATTGTTGACCGGTACTCGAAAGCAAGTCGCCGCTATACATCACTCGATAATAAGCGGGATATTCCAAGGCGAAATCGATATAAGCCATTCCTGATGCCGCAAACTGGGCGAGGGGTTCTTGTTCAGCCTGGGATTTGGCTGTCGTCATTGTGGCTTGCATTAGTGCAAAACCCTGTTCAACTACGGCAAGAATTAACTCATCCTTATCAGCGAAATGGCGGTAGGGTGCTGCGTGGGAAACGCCAGCACGCCTTGCAACTTCGCGAATCGTGAGCGCTTGCGGGCCGGATTCGGTAATGATTGAGAGGGCCGCTTCCAGCAATGCGGTACGAAGATCGCCGTGATGATATGGGTTTTTATTATCTGGCAAGTGGGTGGCTCTCTCGCTTATGGGGTGGTCATGATACCAAATAAAATTCCATGTTTATATTGTAAACATAAAAAAGTGATGCTAATGTTTACACCGTCAACAATAAAGTGAGGTGATAACCATGGCGCAGCCAATGCCCAAAGATAATCCATTTTTACAGTTTCCCTTTGGTCCTATCCAAATGGAATGCGACGCGCGTGATCTTGTAGTAGAGGGTGAAATCCCGGCTGACTTGCATGGCAGTTTCTATCGCAATGGCCCCAATCAGCGCTTTAAGCCCCGCGGTGACTACCACTTATTTGCTGGGGACGGGATGGTTCATGGTTTTCATATCAAGGATGGCAAGGTCGATTACAACAATCGCTGGGTGCGTACGGCTAAGTTTAATATTGAAGATAAAGAGGGACGGGCAGTGATTAATGCCATGAACCCTTTTGATTGTGATCCGGAGTACAGTGATTTTGTGCTGGTAGATAAAGAGGGATTGGCGAATACCGCTGTCGTCTGGCATGGCGATCGGTTATTGGCGCTGGAAGAAGGACACGCACCCTATGAGCTGGATCCCGATACCCTGGAGTCTGTCGGGATGTGGACGTTCCGCGGCAAATTAAGCTCTGCGATGACCGCTCACCCCAAAGTAGACCCTGATACCGGCGAATTGATTTTCTTTGCTTACATGGCAACGGGGCCTTTTTCTGCTGATGTGATGGTCTACAAAGTAAACCCGGAAGGGGTGGTAACGGAAAAGATTCTGATCCCCACCCCTTACTCCTCGATGGTTCACGATTTTGTGATTACCGAAAATTATATTGTGATACCAGTCTTCCCGATTACCGGCAGCCTGGATCGTGCCATGGTTGGCGGACCTCCGTTTGCCTGGGAGCCAGAAAGCTACGGTGTGCAGGTGGCAGTGTTACCCCGCAAAGTCGGCGCAACGGCTGAAGATGTGCGCTGGGTAGAAATGGATACCAATTTTGTTTTTCACTATATGAATGGTTTTGATAAAGATGGCGTAATCACTATAGATGGTTCGCAGTTTGAAAAACCGCCGTTATTCCCGACAGCAGATGGTGAATTTACTGGCGCCGTTGCTCCCTTTTTAAATCGCTGGACGATAGATCTTAATAAGCCCGATGCTCGTGTCGAGTTTCAACAAATTGATGAATTCGAATCTGAATTTCCTCAATGTGACCCGCGCTATGTGGGTAAACCCTACCGTCATGGTTGGTATGCCTCTCCCGATGGCGAGCTAAAAAGTGATCTAAAAGAAAATGACAGTTATTATAATTGCGTCGGGCACTATGATCACCAAACAAAAAAAGTTGATCGATTTTCTTTTGGGCAGGGAACAACCTCTGAACCCATGTTTGTGCCTAAGAGCGCAGGCGCGGCGGAAGGTGAAGGGTATTTACTGGCAGTTGTTACCAGTTTTGAAACTAAAAACAGCAGCTTATATATTCTGGATGCGTTAAACCTGGCGCAGGGTCCTTTGGCGATAGCGCATTTATCACACAGAGTGCCGGTCGGGTTTCATGGTACTTGGCGTCCGGGTAGCTAGTTACGCCGATAAAGACTAAAGGGCTGATTAATACTCAGCCCTTTTTTGTTGGTTTTATTATCGCTAAGACTATAGTCTCATCAATTAAGTTAATTAAGTGATCATAATCAGTAAATAATAATCAGGGAATATAGTTATGCCAAAAATCATAGTCACGTTGATGCTGTCTCTTACTTCTGCATGGGGTATGGCCGAACAGTTAGAAATATCAGTCTCTAATATTGAGCATGCCAAGGGCACAATATTAGTTGCGATTATTGATAAGCCTGATGATTGGTTGGAAAAGAAACCAAAGTACCCGCCTTTTAAAGAGGCGGCTTATGTTGTTAGCTCTACCGATAATGTGTCGATCATTATTGATGATATCCCTGAGGGTAACTATGCCGTTTCAATTTTTCAGGACTTAAACGAAAATAAAAAACTGGATACCAATTTTATTGGCTACCCTAAAGAGCCGTTTGGGTTTTCCAAGCCGATGGGAAAATTTGGGCCGCCTAAGTTTGAGGATGCTGTAGTTACCGTCGACAGCGATGTAACCAGGGTCGAAATAAAGTTGCAATAGAATGTTAAGTAAAAAATAAGATAGTGCTTTACCAATCTCGCGGGCGAGTTTTAAAAACGGCGTTAAGCCTTGCTATCATCGTGATGATGAATAAGGTTTTACTGTGTTTTACTGCCTCGTACCACTAGCTGATGGCGGGTTATTTTCCATTCGCCATCAATGAATTGCATTTGGGTATGGTAGGTTGCCCACAGAATAAATTGGCTGGAATCGTTCTTGAGTTGATGGAACGCTTGTACGTCATTGCGGGTATCAGCAATGCCATCGTTAAAGTTCACCAATTGTGGGCCGAGTAAATGTTGGGTGCTCTGGTATTGTTCCAGTGCGGGCCAGACGTAACCCAGCCATGCTTCTCGTCCGCGAAATATTTCTTCTCCAAATCCGAAAACGTTTACCTGCGGCGCAAAACAGTGTTGATAGCGTTCATGGTCGTGATCATCAACGGCGGCAGCATAGTTTAGCATCACATCCTGGGTTGCTTGGCGGTCAAGGGTGTTTTGATTTGCCATGAGAGGTATTCCTTTAATTTGATTGCCATCATCCTATTATGCGAAAAAAAACGGGCTTTAATATCAGACTTTTAGCTTAGTGACTAATCGCACCCCTGCCATTATTCTATTTTTAGATTCATAGTTAGCACTGAAGATAAGGCGCGCAACGATGGCCGAGGATGAATTGTGACAGCGAACAATAACAAGCATAAGTCGGATTTACCTGGGTGGCCACAACAAGCATTGCGCGGACATAACATTGAAGGCTATCACTACACATCGAAAGCATTTGCAGATAAAGAATTTGAGCATATGTGGGCTGAAGTGTGGCTGCTGTTAGGGCGTGAAGATGAATTGCCAAATCCCGGTGATTGGCAGCAAGAAGAAGTGGGTGCTGAATCGATACTGATGGTGCGACAGGATGATGGCAGTATCAAAGCGTTTTATAACGTGTGTCAGCATCGGGGCCAGCGTTTAGTTAGTCGAGCCAAAGGTAGCGTCAGGCGTTTTGTTTGTCCCTACCATAGCTGGGCCTGGACCCGTGATGGTGAGCTGGATTTTGTGCAGGACCCTGAAGATTTTCCTGCGGGTAATCCCTGCGGCAAGGTAACACTCGAGCCAGTTAAGAGTGAAACCTTCGCCGGTTTTATCTGGATTAATATGGATCCAGAGAGTGTTAGTCTTAAGAAATTTTTGGGGCCGGTGTGGGATGACTGGGAAGTCTATGGTATTGAAAACTGGAAGCGCTATGTCGCTAAAAGTGTGTTGTTGCCGGTGAATTGGAAAGTGGTGATGGATAATTTTAACGAGTCCTATCACGTCAATACCGTGCACCGTCCCAAGGGTGTCAGTATCGAAAAATCACGTATCCATTCCGGTGTTGATACCAACTACAAAAATACTCGATTCGATATGGCTGATGAAGGTCACAGCCGGATGATTATGTTAGGTGGTTACGGTGGCCCGTCGATTGATAAAGAAGCAGAAATTGGCGAGCCGTTAGCGAGTATCTTGCGGGAGTGGGAATTGGATCCCGCTGATTTCAAGGGCGCGGCGAGGAAACCCGGGAAGCCTTGCAACAAGCCCGGCGAAAACTTGGGCCGGGTCGAGGTTATGAATACTTTAATCAACTGAACGATAGTCAGTTAACAGATGCTTATCATTACACCTTATTCCCTAATTTTGCCGTGTCATTGTGGGTTGATGGTTTTCACTTTCTAAGAGCCAGACCACACCCTACCGACCCTGAGCAATGTATTTTTGATAACTGGTGGTACGCTCCCGCGCCCGAGGGGGTAACGTCAATGGTATTTACTACTGATGGCTTCGTGGCGCGCGATGCAGTAGTGGAGCATGAAATGTTTATGCTGGGCGAGCAGTCAATGGGAATGACGATCGATCAAGACTTGGCAATATTTTCAGCTCAGCAGCAGGGCATGCGTTCAAGAGCTTATAAAGGCGCGTATTTATCCGGCCAGGAAAGCCGCACCCAACGGCTGCATGAGTTGATTGATGATTACATCGAGGGTCGCAGGCCCAAAAAAGTGGGGACTAATGAAACTTGATTATTTCGCTGAGTGCGAAGTGCCTTAAATCCCTGCTATCAGTAAAGTGCTCAGGGTTGGCTCAGTCAACTTGACTTAATCATTATTCAATGGATTTGCGTCATTAGTATTGAGGCAAACAGTAGCGTTGCCAGATAATAAAACGCCTCTTTCTTGATGTTCTAACCAAATATCACAATCCACTAGTGCTTGATTTTTTTCAGTACGTAATTGGGTGATGGTGCCCTTGGCGACGACGTGTTCCCCGTCGAGTACAACTTGCGGAAACGTCATATGCAACCGTTTTATCGATTCAGGCCCCGTCCAGCAATGCAGCATATTGATCATGTAGCTTAAGCCAAGAGGGCCTTGGTTGATGGTGCGCATGCCCAGGCCAAGCGGTAGTGCAGCGACGGCGGTGCGATCCCAATGTAATGGGTTGGGATCTCTTAATATCGCTGCCATAGTGCGCATTTTTTCTGGGCTGACACTGGCCATTTCCCATTCAGGTATGTGGTGGCCAATCTTTAATAACTGGCCGTTGATGCTAAACACAGTTGACTGACTCATAATGTATTTCTGGTGTATTGCCAGGTGATAATTGAGCGTGCGGTTAATTGCTGGTTAGGGTTTTTAAGTTCAAAACAAAACTGCAGCCAATCGTAAATTTGGCCCTGTTCATTATGGCGGCGTTCAGCGGCAACAATTTCTCCGCTGATATGATATTCCATGTCTTCTTTGAGTGGCTCGAAAATTTCCCAGTCGTAACTTTCGGGAATGATGGATAAGTCTGACTCGGCCTGACCCAGTTTAAACATTTCAGCAATGTTGGTACCGGCACCCATAATCGGTACGTGGAAAAGTGCCACTGGATGCACAACGCCATTAGCTAGCGGTTCGGCGCCAGTGCAGCCGGTCAGTAAAAAATTTTCCCAGTGGGCAATGGTATAACGGCCACCTGGAAATTGATGACCCACTAAGCCGGTTATTTCTGTTTCTGCGGGGATGGACATAGTCAGTGTCATTGTAAAGTTTCAGTTAAGAAGTTAAGCATGGTCAGCCATGAGCGACGATCTGCGGTTTCATTGTAGACGGTACCTAAGTCGGGGTTGTTGGCATCGTGGCGAGTAAACGAGTGCACTGTATGGCCGTAAGCAATAAATTGCCAATCTGCTTTTTTGTCCGTCATTTCCTGTTGGAACGCGGCCACTTGTTCAGGAGGGACCATAGGGTCGTCGTGGCCGTGGATAGCAAGAATCTTTGCTGGAATTGTATGCGGGGTATCGATTCCGTTAGGCAATAAGGAGCCATGAAAAGAAATAACAGATTGGATATCGTTGTGGCCACCACGGGCCAGGTCGAGAGCACAGAGGCCGCCAAAGCAATAGCCCATAGCAGCGATCTTGCTGCTGTCAGCGCCAGGGATAATCTTTGCGGCGTCTACCGCGGCGCGCAAACGCTTTAGTAACACCTTGCGGTCAGCCATAAACGGTGCAACGGTAGGCATCATATCGGCCATATCCGTCAGTGTTTTGCCGTTGCCATAGACATCAATGGCAAAAGCGATATAGCCAGACTCTGCCAGCTTGATGGCTTTATCTTTCACCTCCTGTACTAGTCCATCCCATGCGTGACAAATTAAAACAACAGGCAAGTGCTCGCGGCTATTTTCAGGGGTAAAATAAATACCTTTGCAGATAGTATTGCCGTCGTGGTAATCAATGTGGGTGGCTTTGGTGGTCATTAAGTGCATCCGATAGCGTTATTGCTCACTGTAAAATAGGCCGTTCAGTTTACGAGGGGTAGAGATTTCACCGTTACTGATGGGCGATATGTTAAACCTTATCCTGATATTTGCCAGTCGACTAAAGTCTTAAGGTTCATATAATCGATTTTCCAGTTAGACAGCAAATGCAACGACTAAGCCCTTTGGCCAGTGCGATTTGGCGCTTTCTATGTTGTACTGGCAACCATTTAGTGTTGTGTTTTGTGTCTTGGCTGATAGCGGCGACGACATAGGAAAAATCTGGGCAATAATTTTAAGTTAGTCCGGGTGTGACCATAATGACTAAAATTTAATCTCCGTACCTTTAGCGGGTCATTGGCCTGCATATGCTTATCAATCGTGTCAGGAAAATAAATTATGTTATCAATTGTCGCTTATCTTATTTTGTGTCTGCTAGCGGTGCCGTTAGCGCTGATTATATTGTTGGTTCTATTTCCCCGTCCCTTGCTGTCATTAGCGGATAAAAAAATTGCGCAAGCTTTGGATATTGAAAATTATAATCGTAACATCGCCTATTCAAAGCCGGGTTTTCTTCCCGTGCATAACGAATTAAGTCATGCTGAAGTGAAAGTAGAGGGGACGATTCCTGCCGATTTGGAAGGCGTTTATATTCGCAATGGCACCAATACCCAGTTTGAAAATACGAATAGCCGCATGCATATGTTTAATGGCGCGGGCATGTTGCATCAGCTTCAAATTAAAGACGGCGTGGCCACTTACTCCAATACCTATGTGAGAACCCCTCGTTTTAAAATCGAGGATGCTGCTGGAGATGAAATTTACAGTCAGTTTGGTGATCTTGCTGGTGGCGGAAAAGCGGCTTTATTCAAAATCATTGTAGATTTGTTGAAAAAGCGTTTCAAAGTTATTCCTGCTTTGGATAATTGTGAGAATAGTTCTGCTACTACGGCTATCCAATACCATCATGGGAAATTATATTGTTTGCAGGAAACGGGTTACCCGTTTTCGCTGCAGCTAAAAAATAGTGCAGGCCGATTGCATATTGATGGCGACGGCGAGTGGGAGAGATTTGGTAATCAGCTAGACACGCCGTTCACCGCCCATCCCAAGATTGATCCGGCGACTGGTGATTGGTATACCTATAGTACTGATATTATGAGTGGCAAGATTCACTACAGCATTGTGAGTGAAGGTAAGTTAAAGAGTCACGATTTATTGTATGAAGCTAAGCCCGCATTAAGTTTTTTACATGATTACTTTTTAACTAAAAACTTTACCGTTTTCCCAGACCTGTCTATGCGCTTTGATAGCAAGGGTTTAACCGGTGAGCATAAGAGCCCTTTCTATTTTGATGCCGATTATAAAATGCGTTTTGGGGTGATTAATCGTAACCACAAGGCAGGTGAAGCTATCCGCTGGTTTGTGACTGATCTGCCGGGGCATATATGGCATACCATTAATGGCTGGGAAGAAACGCGAGCCGATGGCGGTACTGATATTGTGTTGTATACGCCTGTGTTTCGCTCTTATCCTTCGGATGTGCCTATCCATTCGCCAAGGGAACCGCATGCCCAGATGCATGTTTATCGATTGAATCTGGATACCGGTGAAGTGACGGAGCAGCGGCAGCTAATGGAACATTTTTATGAGCGTCCCAGTTATAACACGGCCTATATCGGTCAAAAAACACAGTATGCGTATTTACTGGATGAGCAAGGCAGTGGCGGCATTATGGGTAAGGGCGTTATGAAGTACGACTTACTCAATGAAAAAGAAGTCAAATATTTTGACTATGGAGATCACTTGGGCGGCGAAGCTCTATATGTAGCTAAAGCTAATGCCAGTGCCGAGGATGACGGTTATCTTATTGATATATTAATGTCGGAAGAGAGTTCATACGTGGTGATTATTGATGCGGCCAGTATGGAAGAGCTTGCTAAATTGCATCTGCCACAACGAGTGCCTTATGGGGTGCATGGTTGTTGGCTCAATCAGCAGCAACTCGATAACTTGCAATTAAGTTAACGAGTATTGTTTTATGCACGCGAATTAATATCGCGAGTTGACCTGGAAGAAATAAGCGGAGCAGAAATTGTTGACTAAGTTGGCGTATTTATTAGCGCTCGTTATATGGTCTACTACTCCGTTGGCGATAAAGTTAAGCAATGACAGTGTTACACCCATCGCGGCGATTTTGTTACGTACTTTGTTGGCCGTCGCGTTGGGTTCGTTGATTATTGCTATTAGCCGCCGCAGTGAAGTTTTACGGCCGCGTTATTTTAAAATTTATCTGGCAGGTTCTATTGGGATTTTTCCTAATTTGGTATTGATTTACTATGCCGCGGAATTGATAAGTTCGGGGTTAATCGCTGTCATTATGGGTTTGGCTCCTTTTGTTACCAGTGTTGTTGCTTATTTTTTATTAGGTGGTAGCTTATTTACGGTACAAAAAACGATTGCACAAATTATTGCTATTGCTGGCTTGATCACTATTTATTATGGGCAGATTGTTGTCGATAACAGCAGTGGTATCGGTATCGGTCTGGTGCTTTGTTCAACCCTATTATTTTCACTGAGTGCGGTTTTGGTCAAACGTTTTGGGGCTGAGCAATCGATGTCGCCGTTGAATCAAACGGTAGGCTCCATGGTGTTTTCGATTCCAGGCTTGTTGCTTGGTTGGTGGCTTCTGGATGGCAATATCCATCTGGTGTTTAGTCCTACCAGTGTCATCGCTATAGGCTATTTGGCAATAGTTGGATCATTGCTCGGCTTCGTAACATTTTTTTACGTATTAAAAAGAGTGAGTGTGGGCTTGGTATCGCTGATTTTGTTGATTACACCGGTGGGTGCATTAATGATCGGCAAGTTTGTAGCAGGTGAACAATTAACCACTACCGCACTGATTGGTTCAGCCTTGATTTTGTTAGGCCTATTTTTATACGAGAATATGTTTTCACTATTGTTGAAGCGCAATAACCGGCATTAACAATTATCGGATAAAGTAAAGCCATGAATTTAACCAAAAAAATAATAGGTGGATAATGAATACATTAGTAGTGGGTTTAGTTATTTTCTATGCAATACATTGCATACCCAATATTGGTAATACCCGGGCAAGATTAATTGGGGTGATGGGCGAGAAAGGTTATATGCCTTTTTATGCGTTGCTTTCTTTGCTGGGGATGGTGTTATTGGTACAGGGCAAAGGTCAGGCTGAGTTTATAGAGTTATGGCAGCCACCGGTATGGGGGAGGCATATTACTCATGGTTTGATGCTGCTTTCAATGGCTTGTTTTGCTGCGATTTTTTTACCCACCAATATAAAGCGCAAATTACATCATCCTATGCTGGCATTTGTTGCATTCTGGGGTTTGGCGCATTTGTCGGCTAATGGCGATTTGGCGTCTGTATTGTTGTTTGGCAGTTTTTTCGTGTTTGCCATTTTTAAAACCGTCTCATTAACGCGAAGAAAACCACCGCAAGCCAAGCCAGCTGTTGCCGTGTCTAGAGATATACTGTGGTTAATAGTTACCGCGGTTATTTATGGTGGCGGCTTGTATTTACATCCTTATATCAGCGGCGGCTTCGTATTATTGTAAAGTGCGTCGGTATCTTACATTGCGTAACAAAAACCTGAGTAGCTACACTGCTCATTACTGTATGAAGTGAATTTTTATGGCTATTGATAAACCTATACTGCATCAATATCGGGTATCGCCGTTCGCAGCCAAGATACGGCGCGTCATGTATTACAAGCAAATAGCGTTTGATACTGTTGACTACGGTATCAGTGGTGCGGGGAAGATTAAAAAGATTAATCCACGCGGTAAGGCGCCTATCCTGGAGCATGCTGGGAAGTTTATAGCCGATAGCACTGATATTGTTGCGTATTTAGATGCCCTGGATAGTAGTAAGCCGTTAACGCCTACTGATCCATTGTTACAGGCACAGATGCATATTCTTGAAGATTGGGCTGATGAAAGTTTGTATTTTTATGATTTAACCATGCGCTGCTGGCCGCATAATGCCGGTTTATTAGCTGACGATTTATTGATGGACGACAAGGGCTTGCTGGTTAAGGTGTTGCGGCCAATGATTGGAAAAATTATTGGCAAGCAAGCGAGTGCCCAAGGTATCGGTAGAAAAGAACCTGCTGCTGTGTGTGCCGAAGTGGCTAAACATTTTGCAGCGATAAATACAGTAGTGTCAGCGCATGAGTTTTTGTTAGGCGATGCGCTATCTATTGCCGATATCAGTGTTGTGAGTATGTGTACCGTGTTAGAGCGCGCCCAGGAAGCGAATGCCTTGATGTTGGAATTGCCTGCTTTAATGGCCTGGCGCGAGCGGGTGGACTTACTGACCTTGCCTGCTGGCACTGCTGCCGACCAAAAGGCGCTGGTGTGATCTTGTTATCCCTGTTGCCAGAGAAATAATCATGTCTGTAGCGAACGGTTTACCCTGGCGTACTCAGGTTTTATTGTACGGTGCGCTAGTGGCTATCGGCATGGGGCAAACCGTGGTGTTTGCGATTTTGCCAATGCTGGGTAGAGAGCTGGGTGTTGATTTATTAATTGTAGATTTACCCGCACTCGGTATTTATTTTCAGCCAAAAGAATTAGCTATCACTGCACTGACAGCGTTAACGTCTTTGGCATTTTTTTTAGGCGCACCCTATTGGGGACGTCGCAGTGATAAGACCGGCAGGAAGCCGATTATTATTGTGGGGCTGCTTGGCTATTCTATTGGAACGTATATTTTTAGTGGTATTAGCTACCTTGGTTTAGCAGGGCTTGTCTCGGGTTTTTTATGTACGGCTTGTTTGTCGGCACCCGGGTGGCGTTAGTGTGGTTTATGTGTGCTACCGTACCCAGTAGTTCTGCTTATGTCGTTGACTCGGTGCCATTGGCACAGCGCACCGCGCAATTAAGCCGGCTGGGTGCGGCCAGTCAAATTGGAACGATGTTAGGTCCCGCCTTTGCCGCTTTCGTGGTGTTCGGTTTTCTTGCGCCGTTAATCATACATGCGACATTTACCTTGTTAATGGTGGCGCTGGTGGTTTTGTTTTTGCCAGAAAGCCCCAAGCTTTTTGAGCAAGCTGTAGTGACGTCAAGATTGCGTTATTTTGACCCGCGCTACCGCAGTTATATTCTGGTGAGTTTAGTGTGCTTCACTATGCTGGGCATGGTGCAGATGACATTGGGTTTTTATTTTGAAGATCGATTAGGCCTATCAAGAGACGAAGCCGTCATGCAGTTTTCTATGGCCATGGTGGCCTCCTCATCGGCTATGTTGTTTTCACAGTTAGTGCTTGTGCAGCGCTGGCGAGGTCATCCCTTACGCTTATTACAGGGCGGTCTGCCATTAGTTTGTTGCGGTTATTTATTAATTGCTAATGCAACGCAGACGACTTTCTTATTAAGTGGGATGGCACTATTCGGTTTTGGTATGGGTTTAGCAACCCCCGGCTTTATGGTGACCCCGACTTTAGTGGTCGCACCGCATGAGCAGGGTGCTTTGGCAGGGATAAATTCTTCGATACCGGCTATGGGTTTAGTGTTTGGCCCTCTGGCGGGTGGTTTTTTATATAAGTTTTCGCCGGGCAGTATTTACTGGTTAGCCGCAGGAGTGATCGCTTTACTGTGGGTTTATAGTTTGTTACTTAAAAAACCAAACCCTTATATCAGTGATACTGAACCGAGCCAATAAACATTAATTTTTGATTATTACGGAGCGCGAGATGGATTTACAATTACAAAATAAAAAAGCCATCGTATCAGGAGGTAGTCGTGGTATTGGACTGGCCATCGTTGAAAGATTATTAACAGAAGGGGCATCGGTGGCATTCTTTGCCCGTGGTGAAGCAGGCGTAACTGAGGCGGTTAATGCGTTATCAGCAAAGTATGGTGGCGACACTATTATTATCGGTGATAGCGTTGATGCTGCCGATTATGATGCCGTGTCGCAGTGGGTAAAAAGTGCCGCAGAGCGCTTGGGGGTATTGATATTGTTATTAGTAATACCAGTGCCTCATCCAGTTTAGAGTTTACCCCTCAAGCCTGGAAAAATAATTTTGATATAGATGTGATGAGCGCAGTGGCAATGACAGAAGCCGCTTACCCATTTTTGCTGGAGTCTAACGCTGCCGCTATTTTGCAAATAGCGACTATTACTGCGTTTGAGCATCATGATGTGCCAGTGTGCCCGAGCTATGGTGCGATGAAAGCTGCAACTATCAATCATGCCGCACAACTGGCTCAAAAGTGGGGAGGTGAAGGTATTCGTTGCAACTCGGTGTCGCCTGGCCCTATTTACGTCGAAGGTGGTGCTTGGGCAGATATTAAAGAATCTTACTTTGAACTTTATGAGCGCGACCGTTTGGATCATCCGTCGAAACGTTTAGGGACACCGGAAGAAGTGGCGAATGTGGCTGTTTTTGTTTGTAGCCCTATGGCGAGCTGGATGAATGGTGCCAATGTGGTGGTTGATGGTGGGTTTACAAAAGGGGTGGGGTTTTAGTATATCGAGCCTATAAAAGGCTATTGAATACACTCTGATTGTAGGCTGCTTCGCCCTGTCATCTGGCTTACTTGCTCTGGCGGGCGTTTTTGGGCGCAGGCTTCGGTGTGGTCGTCATCCTTGCTGCGCGTAATTTTCTTATCAGTCATGCTGAGCCACCGGGCATTATTTATACGTCGGGCTATATTACCAACTGTCAGTATGCAGCACACCGTCCAAAGGTTTGCGCGGTGCACTTTTAAAGTCGGTACCCGCTGTATAGGCCAAAGGTATTAGCGCGGCTTGGCTATAGTTTTCAGGTATGCCTAAAATTTTTCCAACTTCGTGCTCGTAGACTAAATGCAAAGTAGTCCAGCAGGTACCAATACCGCGCTCTCGCGCTGCTAGCATAAAACTCCATACGGCTGGCAGTATCGAGCCATAAGTGCCAGCCACTTGATAGTGAGGAATGTCGGGTTGATCGAGGCGGCCGGCAAAGCAGGGAATTAGCATAGCAGGGGCTTTATCGAGATTGGCCGCTAAAAATTGGGCTGAGCTTAACACCTTTTCCTGAGTGCGCTTCATCGAAGGGTCATCAGCATGTTGCTTGGTCGGTTGTGCAGGGCCGGCTTCATAAGCGGCAAAAGATTTTTGATACCATTGCGCAATTTGGCGCTTTTTTTCTGCATCGGTAACGATAACAAAATGCCAGCCCTGAGAGTTGGAGCCGGAGGGTGCTTGCATGCCTATTTCCAAACACTCTTTAATAATGGCCATTGGTACCGGGCGTTCAAAGTCCAATCGTTTGCGCACGGCACGGGTGGTTGTTAACACTTCGTCGGCGGTTAAATGTAGTTTGGTCATTTTTATCGTCCTGTTTTTTATTGCGCGAGTAGTGAGCTAGCATTTACCGCTTTACTTGGATGACCATCGCGGTTTTCTTTTTTCCGCAAAGGCCTTTGGTCCTTCCACAAAATCGTGGCTATTGATCAGTCTGTCAAAAGCATCATAGCGATAGTTGATAGCGGTTTCCAAATCAGCCATTTGCTGCCCCTGTCGACACATTTGCTTGCTGATTTGTATGGACATAGGTGAGCATTGCAGTATTTCATCAGCCAGCTCGCGGGCGGCACCAAGAGCTTCACCGGCGTTGCAAATTCGATTGATTAATCCTATCTGTTTAGCTTCCTCTGCGCTAACGTTGCGGCCCGTGAATAATAATTCCATGGCAAGTTTCTCGCCAATTTGTCGGGGTAGCCGATGAATGCCACCCGCGAGTGCGGCTAAGCCGACTTTGGGTTCAGGTAAAGAAAAGCTGGCGTTTTCATCGGCGACAATCAGGTCGCAGGCTAAAGCGATTTCAAAACCGCCGCCCATAGCAAAACCGTTAACAGCGGCGATGATAGGTTTGTCTAAATTAAAGCGCTTGGTCAGACCAGCAAATCCAGTGTCAGGAAAAGTCAGGGATTTACCGCTGGCCTGGTATTTTAAATCGTTGCCGGTAGAAAAAGCTTTGTCACCGGCGCCAGTCAAAATTGCCACCCAGGCGTCGTCATCACTGGCAAAATCGTTAAAGACGGATTCCAGTTCAAAGTTTGCAGGCGGGTGCAAAGCATTTAGCATCTCAGGCCGGTTGATGGTTACTTCCCAGAGATGTTGTTTTTTCTCTACTAGGCAAAACTCATAGGGCTTGGTCATGGTTGGCTTATCCGCTAATAAAGGAGAAGTGGTTGCTGTATGTTTTGTTTTGTGTGGTCTGCGTTACTGCTACCTGACGGTGGATAGGTGAGGCTATTTCGACGGCGGTAACAGTACTGGGGTCGTTGCTGTGGGCAACAAAGCGTTCCCCGTTTATTGTTTCGGCGATAATAATAACTTCATCCATCCCGTTGCGAACATACTTGATGGTATGGCTGAGAACAGAGCCGC
This sequence comes from Oceanicoccus sp. KOV_DT_Chl, assembly GCF_900120175.1. Classification (NCBI taxonomy): domain Bacteria; kingdom Pseudomonadati; phylum Pseudomonadota; class Gammaproteobacteria; order Cellvibrionales; family Spongiibacteraceae; genus Oceanicoccus; species Oceanicoccus sp. KOV_DT_Chl. The sequence goes on along the minus strand of NZ_FQLF01000002.1, from coordinate 1,050,614 downwards.
TTTCGGGGTTGGCGCAAAAGGGTTTGGCTGGAAACTGTGAGGCGGGCAAGGACGTCGCTTCGCTGTGTTGCCAGTCAATTGTCAGGGTTTTATTGTTGCAATACCCAGAGAGAATGACAGCCGCATGCTTGGACAGCATGCCGCCATTGGCGGTGATTAAGGCGGATGATTTTTGGCGTTTTAGATGGCTGCTCGCTTCGGCAATAGCATGCATACTGTAGTTGTTACCGGGACCGCCGAAAAAGGGCAGGCCACCGGTTATGGTTGCTTTGTTGCTGGCATCCATAGGCAGTTGCAAGGTTTCACAGGCGGCGGTAACCGCACAGGGAAAGCAGCTGTACAGATCGACGATGTCGATAGTATCGATAGTTTTATTCGCCATAGACAGGCAGTTTTTAAGTGTTGCCTCCATGGCTGCTGATTTCGCCAGCGACGGGCGTTGACTCAGGAAGTGATCATTGGCTTGGGCAAAGCCATCAATAAATATCCAGTGCTTTGACGCTATGCCTAGTGCTTTGGCTTTGCCGACACTGGTAACTAAAATCGCGGCAGCCTGATTGACATTGTCTTGCGAAACAAATTTTTTACTATAAGGTTGGCTGAGCAAATAATTATCACGGTTTTGCAGTATCAAATCGTCGAAGGTGTGGTTTTTTCTCGAGTGGGCATATTTATTTTTGGCAGCGACAGAACTTAAGTTGGCTAGTAGTTGTGCCATGGCGCTGCGGTGTTGTTGTGCATCATGCCCCTGCAGATAGGCTCGCTGATTTTCAATTAATGAATAATAAAATATCGGCAACATTAAACCATTGTCGATTTCCTGTGGTGCTGCCATGCGCTCACCAAAACCTCTATCATCTAGGGGCTCGGTAAACGTTTCGTTCCAGTTGTCGATAACGCCTTTACGGCGATGTAATTTTTCATAGCCTATAGCTTCGGCGCCGGTTAGTAGCACCAATGTTTTCTCGCCGCGAGCAATGTCATGACTCATTTCAATTAATAGTTGTAGCGGTTGGGTACCACCGACCTCGCTGTAAATACGCTCTGATGGTTGAGCGCCTATACGAACGGCTACTGATTGCGGTGGGTTATCGCTCCTGCCATAAGGCGAAGGCCAATGACTGGTGGAGTCTGAAAATAAGCGCGTCACAGCAATTGTATCGATATGTTCAGCTAAAGAGGGAATGCCACTATCGTTAATTGCGTTTTGGCTGGCGATTGCCGCCAGTGCCATAGGTGAGTTGTAAGGTGGTAATAGTTGCGGTTTGATGCGTTCGGTATATTGCCCGGAGCCGATAATAATCGGTGTGTTATCGGTAATGCTATAAGGATTTGGACGGGTCTGATTTTGCATTACAGGATTAACTCGGCCATGGTGGTAAGGGCCAGTTCGTCGCCAGCAATTGACAGCGAAGCTGCTCGTGATTGCTGGCATGCATGCAAGCGATTTTTAATTTTATCTTTGCGGCCAGATAATGAAATTTCATCAGTGAGTTTTTCTGTTACTGCGTTAATCGTTTCTTGTTGTTTATCCGCCCTAGACATTGGTAAGTTTTTACGCAATGGGTGCACAATAGATATCAGTGGCTTGGCGATTAGTGTGTGCAGTAAAAAAGCTTTCGGTGGCTCTAAATGCCAATAATCTAATGCCAGACCTGGTCTTAGTGATTTCATAACAGTGTCATTCTGGTTAATAAAAAATAGAGAGGTTGTTGGCGTGACGACTGTGTAAATTCATCATTAGACTTTGTTCGCGGTAACGGCCGGGACTTAAATCGGTCCAGCGTTTGAACGCTCTGGCAAAAGTATTTTTATCGGAAAAGCCTAGTTCGTCGGCTATGCTTTCGAGGCTGATGTGTTCATTCATCAGTTTATCGATTGCAATATCTTTACGTAATTGATCTTTTAAATCCTGAAAGCTGGTGCCTTCACGGTTAAGCTTTCGTCTTAATGTCTTTTGGCTGGTAGCAAGTATATGCGCTGTCTGTTGAGTATAAGGAAAGCGCTGATGGCGTTGGTAATAGTTTAAGATAGCGCGAATAGTATCGGTACTAAAAGTATTTTTATCCGGTAAGTCCATTAATAAAGAGGGCGCTGTTTTCAGTGCGGTTTTTAGCTCTAGATTACCTCTGATCAAAGGTAGTGCTAAATACTCTTCGTTGAATACCAGTGCTGTTTTATCAGCGTCAAAGCTGATATCACAATTAAAGAGTTGCGCATAAAGCGCGTGGTGTGACGGTTTTTTAAAATTTAATCGCAGCTGTTGTAACTGGATATGTTTGCCGGTGAGCCAGCTGGCAAAGCGATGCAGGGCCACTAATGTGCAGTCCATTAGGAAATGCATTTTGTCTTTTTCCGGGTGAGTTAGTTGCACGCTAATAACAGTGCGGCCGTCATGGGATTCCATGTGCATGCTAATGTCATCCCGTACCACATTATAAAAATTTATCCATTCTTGATACATACAGCCCAATGAGGATGAATGGTTGGTCAGTCTTGCCATGGTGGCGAAGAGGCCAGGTTTGCACGGCTGTTGCGTTAAGCCAAAAAATTCATCATTCAAATGTTGCGATACGGCTTGCACCAGTGCGACAAATTGTTCAGGCCGGACGCCGCCATAATTTGCCATATAGGTGCTTTTCGGAATCTCTGCCCGCGTTAATAAAGCATCAAATGCAGCGCTGTGCTGCTCCACACCGCTTAAGCAGGCGTGAATGTAATGGATGGGAATATTAGGCATCACTATGTTGTTCCTGCAGCTGCACTGGCTTTAACTTTTTAGCATTTGCTTAATCGTTTTTTCCGTTTTGTCATTAAAGGGCGGGCTCATTCCGGTCATGTTTGCCACATCCATTTTTGACTGGCGGAAGATGGATTTGGCATGGCTAAACGTTTTAAAGCCATCAAAGCCGTGATAAGAACCCATACCGCTGGGGCCAACACCGCCGAAAGGTAAGTCTTCCTGTGATACATGCATCAATACGTCATTGATAGTGACTCCACCAGAGGTAGTGTGCTCTAGAATTTCGCGCTCTTCGGCCTTATCACTGCCAAAATAGTACAAGCCTAAAGGACGGGGTTTGCTATTGATGTAACGAATGGCGTCCTTGAGATCGCGGTAGGTTTTTACCGGCATCAGTGGGCCAAAAATTTCTTCCTGCATCACCAGCATATCGTCGCTGGCATTGAGTATCAGGGTCGGTGGCATTTTGTAAAAGGGCTGGTCGATAAAGGATTCGTGAGCCGGGTTTATTTCAATAATGGTGGCGCCTTTTTCTTTGGCGTCGGTGATATAGGATTGCAACCGTTGATAGTGGCGCTCGTTAATAACTGAAGTGTAATCAGGGTTGTTTAATATGGTGGGGATCATTTGGGCGACGGATTTTTGTAAGCCTTCAACGTAGGTATCCAGTTGGTCTTCCGGTACAAAGCAATAGTCAGGAGCCAGACAAATTTGCCCTGCGTTGGTAACTTTGCCCCACATGATGCGATCACAAGTGAGTTTTGTGTCGGCGCTGGCACTGACAATCACGGGTGACTTACCGCCTAATTCCAGGGTGAGTGGTACCAGGTTTTTAGCTGCTGCAGTCATTACATGGCGAGCGATGGAGGTGGCACCGGTAAAAATAAGGTGGTCAAAGGCCAGTGAACTAAACGCTTCGCCAACTTCGGGACCGCCAGTCACGACAGCAACCTCGGTCGGGTCAAACACTTCGGCGATGATTTTTTTCATTAACTCGGCGGTAGCAGGGGTAAACTCGGACGGTTTTATCATCGCCCGATTACCGGCGGCCAAGGCATTTGCCAGCGGCGCGAAGGTTAAGTTAACCGGAAAATTCCAGGGGCTGATGATGCCGATTACGCCGAGTGGTTGATATTCGATACGAGAGTTAGCGCCGAGCAGGTTGAGCGGAAACAAGGTTTTACGCTTCTCTACCCGCATCCATTTGCTGAGGTGCTTTTTTGCATGTTGCAGCGGCCCAACCCCGGCAGCGACGTCGAGCATTTTGCTGTGCTGTAATGAGCGGTGGCCGAAGTCACTGCTCATGGCGGCTGCGAGTTCGTCCTGATATTTCAGCAATTGGCCGATTGCGCGGTCAATACGATTGATGCGAGTGGCAGCTGATACATAGCCCTCATCTAAAATCGCGTTTTTTTGCGCTTGCAGGATGTCATTGAGTTCTACTGCGGCTTGGCTGACAGGGTCGTTGATCGCATTCATGATGATGTCCATTATTTGTTCTGGAGGTAATGCCTACCTCGTTTATTAGAGCTTTACATTCAATACAGAGGCCCGCTATCACTGGCTATAATGCAAGCTATCAAACGTTGATGGGCCTGACTGAGCCAAAAGCTGCGACACAATACTTACCCACAATACCGATACTAGTGCTGATAAATATCGCTTATTCGGGGGCTTGAGTCTAAGGTAATTTGACAACAAATAAAACAGTATCGACTGATTGTTTTGTAGGTTGGCGTTTGTTAGGATAAACAAAAAAACAGGGTTGTCAGGCTCTGGGATGTTAAATGGCTGTTCACTATTACCAGCCCAGTATTGCCACACCAGACACCAGCACTATACTGCCGCTGGTTTAATACGCATTTTAATCATAGGTTAGTTATGGATTTTGCTTTATCGGAAGAACAAACCCTGTTGCGCGACAGTGTCGACAAATATGTACGTGACCATTGCGATGTAGAGCGTCACCGCAGGTTGGTGAAGACCGCGCAGGGCTTTGACTCAGCGGCCTGGCAGCAGTTTGCCGAGTTGGGTTGGCTGAGTTTGCCCTTCAGCGAGGAGCTGGGCGGTTTTGGCGGCGGCGCGGTAGATTTAATGGTGATGTGCGAGGCTTTGGGTGCAGGCTTGGTTAGAGAGCCATTTTTAACCACGGCGGTAACCTGCGGCGGTTTTTTGCAAGCGGTAGGTACTAGTGAGCAACAGCAAACCTATATTCCCGCCATTATTGAGGGCAGTTCGCAATGGGCGTTTGCCTTTGCTGAAGTGGTGGCGGGCTATGACTGGACCGCAGTCAGCACCAAGGCAACCGCGACGGATACTGGTTACTGTCTAGACGGTAGTAAAATTGCTGTGCTCAATGGCCACTGCGCTGACTTTATTATAGTTACCGCTACCACTGACGAGGGACTAGGCTTATTTATTGTTGAAGCCTCTGCGGCTGGCCTTAGCCGTGAAGATTTTACCGCAGTGGATGGCAGTCATGGCGCCAATATCCGTTTTGATCAGGTCGCTATACCCACAGCACAACGGTTGGGTCAGTTGGGTCAGGGCAAGCAGATTATCGATACGGTGTTGACCACATCGATTGTGGCGATGGGCGCTGAAGCGCTGGGCGCGATGCAGGTGTTATTGGATACCACTGTTGAGTACACCAAAACCCGCGAGCAGTTTGGTCAGCCAATTGGCAAGTTTCAGGCCTTGCAACATACCATGGCTGATATGTTTTTGAAGGTCGAAGAGACGCGCTCGCTGTTATTCAATGCGGCTATTTTATTGGATGAAGGCAGTGCCGAGGCCGGCCAGGCATGCGCGGCTTTGAAAGTAAAGCTGGCCGAAGCGGGGCGCTTCGTTTCACAGCAGTCAGTACAGTTACACGGCGGTATCGGTATGACCGATGAGTTAAATGTTGGTCATCACTTCAAGCGGTTACTGTTATTGGCGATGCTCTATGGTGATGAGGCTTATTATCTGGACCAGTATATGACGTTGGCGGCCTGAATCGCCGGATTGATGTTGAAAAAAATGCCACTGAATCAGTGGCATTTTTTTTTTAAAGCGATGGCATATCATTTAATAGAAGAATGGTGTGAAATCGCAGTAGGACCATTGTCAGCAAAAATTTCTTCCAGGCGGTCAGATAGATAATTCAATAAGCGGCGTACCCGCTGGTCACGATCAGCACCCCACTGGCCTACGGCCATGCCTTCCATTAAAAATTTAGTGATGTCCATGGCGAGTAAAAACAGCTCGCCGCGATCATTCCATTCTTTAAACATTTCACGGTTAGATTCCCGTACGTGCTCTTCAAACAGCGCGGCTGAACTTTCAAGAATGGCTTTGAGTTCGTTATCCGTGCGTCCGGCCACACAAAGCTCATGGTAGACCACAAACAAGTCGTCAGTGAGGTGGTCCCAGTAGGCGTCGATACCGGCCATGCGCCGCTCTTTACCTTCAAGTTCCTTGGGGATTAGCGAGACTTTGTGGGTGAAGTCGTTGAGTAGCTTGTCGTGTAGAAATTCAACGGCAGCTTGGATGAGTTCGGTCTTGGATGGAAAGTGATGCAACATCGCGCCGCGCGATACCCGGCAAAGTCGGCGACTTTTGCAGTGGTGACATTGGTATAACCCAGGTCGATAAAACAATCGATTGCCGCTTCCAAAATACGATCGCGGGTCATCGCGCTTTTTTGCGCCTGCCAGCTAATGCCTTCGTCATTAGGTCCTTTTTGCTTATCGTTTTTTTTGGGTTGCTCAGCGGCCATTGCTTCTTTCATTCCTGTAGTGATATATTAAAAACAATACTGACTGTTTTAAACAGTACGAGTTCGAAAATAAGTATAAACGAAACAACCCTAAAGAAACGAGCCCATTTTTGTAAAAATATGTATCGAGGATGAAATCATGCACCAATTTCAGCAATTCTATATCAATGGCCAGTGGGTTGACCCCTCAGGTAGTGGCGAAATTACGGTTATCGACCCTACCACCGAGCAGCCTTGCGGTTCGGTTCCCAGTGGTGATGCGGCAGATGTAGCGGCGGCAGTGGCGGCGGCCAGAGCGGCGTTTCCAGCATGGTCTGCTACCTCAGCTGCTGAGCGGTCGGCGTTTATCGGCCAGTTAACGGCTAAGTTGGATGAAAATAAGGAAAAACTAGGTGCTGTAATTGCCCAGGAACTGGGTATGCCCGTGGCCTGGTCGGTGGCGGTACAGGTTGGTTTGCCAACGGGTGTGATGGCGTCGTATATCGAATTGCCAGCGGAGATGGAGCAAGAGGAACAAATTGGCAACTCTCTGGTTGTGCGCGAAGCCATTGGTGTCTGTGGTTTTATCACCCCGTGGAATTACCCTTTGCATCAAATTGTTGGCAAAGTGGCACCAGCGTTGGCTGCCGGTTGTACCATGGTGTTAAAGCCAAGTTCCGAAACACCGTTGGACGCATTTTTGTTTGCGCAAATTATTGATGAAGTGGGTTTGCCGCCAGGTGTGTTTAATCTGGTTACCGGACCGGGGCGGGTAGTGGGTGAAGCGTTGGTTAGTCATCCTGATGTGGATATGGTTTCCATAACCGGTTCTACCGAAGCGGGTATTCGCATTGCAGAACTGGCAGCGCCAACCGTGAAACGGGTGACGCAGGAATTAGGTGGCAAGTCCGCTTGTGTGATTCTTGAGGGTGCAGATCTGGAAACCGCCGTCGGTGGTTCAGTGATTGGTTTAAGTATGAACACCGGGCAAACCTGTGCTGCATTGACGCGATTGATTGTGCCTCGTGCCTCGTTGGATCAGGTAGTAGCCATTGCCAAAGCCGCAGCAGAGAGCGTGGTGGTAGGTGGTGCCTTTGAAGAAGGTGCCGCGATGGGCCCGATGGTATCCAAATCACAGCAGGAAACGGTTAGAAAATATATCCGTAAAGGGATAGAAGAAGGCGCGACTCTGGTAACCGGTGGTTTGGATATGCCTGCTGGAAAAACCGAAGGCTGTTTTGTGGCGATGACTATTTTTAGTGATGTGACTAACGATATGGTTATTGCGCAGGAAGAAATTTTTGGCCCAGTACTTTGCATCATCGCCTATGACACGGAAGAGGAAGCGATTGCGATTGCGAACGATAGCCCATTCGGTTTATCCGGTGGCGTGTGGGCAGCTGATGCTGAAGCGGCGAAACACGTAGCCAGAAAAATGCGCACTGGGCAGGTAACGATTAATGGTGGTGCGTTTAATCTGGCAGCACCGTTTGGTGGTTATAAGCAATCAGGTAATGGTCGCGAATTAGGTGCGGTTGGTTTGCATGAGTTTATTGAGTTAAAAGCGTTGCACTTATAAGTCGTTGATAATAGAAAACCCCCTGCATGCAGGGGGTTTTTGTGGCTAAGTTTTGGTGGCTCAACTCTACCTGACTTAAATTTATAAATTAAGTGTGAAAAAATCGCACGTTCTGCCACTTGGTTTATAGCTGGCTGTTAATATGCTGGAGCCAATATTAAAAATTAATGAAACAAGTCAGAAATGTGTAATGTGGTTGGCGTCATTCTCGGGTAAGCGCACTGCTGTCAGGGATAAATCTAAAACACCATAAATAAGCCTAAGTCATCCTCGACTTGATCGCATTGCTGTCCGGGATAATTCTGAAACATCCCAGATAAATTGAAGTCATCCCCGATCAAGTCGGGAATGACGAATAAAAAATTGAGTCTCTACTTTATCTCGACACGTTTCGTGCTATTAGTGAAGGCTGAAACTCTAAAACCGTAAATTTATCCCGGACAGCAGTGCGCCTACGGGAATGACTATGCAATTAATACGTCAGCTGTAGGTAGGGTATTGTCATTTCCTTTATAGGTAAAATAATTATGCAGGCGGCAGCTCCGTGCTAAAAGCGGATTAAATATCTCAATACAACATCCAAACGCTTATTTCGCTAATATGACAGGTACCGGCCTGAGTATACATTTATTGACTCAGCGTTAAGAGCTACTCTTTAATGAAGAAAAAATAACTTCAAGCCTCGTGTAATCCAGGTAGCTGGATGATAGTTACTAGAAACTGGACGGCTGTCTCATTATGGGGTATAAATATCGACCAAATAATAATCAAAAAGGATTTGCTCATGTTTCTGAAATTGCTTGGCTTTTGCACTTTAAGTTTAATCATTGCTTTACCCGCTCAATCCGCCCTGCGAAGCATTACGGTTCAATCAAAAACTGTCGTCAACGGTACCGTTGAAGGTAGTTATATCAGTAATAATGGTAGTGCCATCGAATATCTGACCAATGGTATTTTTGATAGCGATCAGGGAACCTTTAACTGGGAATCGAGCGTTCATCGCATCAGTTATTTAACGGGTTTAGATATATTGGCCGAGGACGCCATAATACAATCCTCCTTTACCATGACATTGATTAGCCCAGACTCTTTCGCCTCACCCCCAAGCCAAACCATTAATAACTGCACTGAGGGAAATAGTACTCAACTGTTTGTGATATGCCCTTACCTGAATATCGGCACGCCAACGCTTATGAACGTAGTTGGACCGATCGAGTTTGTGACTGGAGGTGCCTACGAGCAATGGATTTTCCGTACACGTGAAGTTTATGGTAATGACACAACTTTTGCTGATAGCGTCTTCTTAATCAGCACCTCAAACTGTTTGGATGGAGAGGAGTGTGGTACGCCAGTAAATATTGAGTCCCTTTCGGCCGTTCCGCTGCCGGGTGGATTATGGCTATTCTTGTCAGCGATATTCACCCTTGGTGGTTCAAAAATTCTCCGTCAACACTAATCACTAAAAAAACTTGAAATAGGTCGGGAGCAGTCTGAAAGATTACGCGTATAGTGGTCTTGGTATTTGTCGGTTTTGGGTATGTGCTGTGTGAATACTCATCCCGAAGTATAATCGTGCAGTTTTCCCCGGAGTTTATACAAAGCCCCTTACTCAGCACTTTGTAGCACTAGATTATTCGTTCCACTGAGCCTGACCCGTGAAGCGTTTTGGGTACACCCTACGGGCCGCCTTGAATAAAACAGGCGTTCAACGCACTTCGTGCTTTTGTCCCGATCGGAGTCGGGAATGACGAATAAAAAATTGAGTCTCTGACTTATCTCGACACGTTTCGTGCTATTAGTGAAGGCTGAAACTCTAAAGCTGCTAATTTATCCCGGACAGCAAGGCGATCAAGTCGAGGATGACTTCGGCTTATCTGGGGTGCTTCAGATTTATTCAGAACAGTAGTGCGCCTTCGGGAATGACGGGATAAGATATGCCCGCTTCGGGTTACGTAGCGACTAAAACGATAAAAATCACCACTGGTCGCAACTGTGCCAAATTAGAGACGTTGGTACGAGGTCGGATAGAAATAATACTTGCCATGGCACAGTGCGGGGTCGGACCCACTTTTGTGCTGTTTACAAAAGTGGCTCTGACCCCTGACAGAAACCGTTGGCACGATTTCCCTAAATAAACCTTTTTCAGGTCACTCCGATTTATCAACTTGCCATTCTGGCAGATACTTCGAAACAACATCGTGCCGCGATAAGATCGATCCTATCCAATTTCCTGCCAACTGGAATGCGCACGTAATTACTCGGGCCTGCAATGGGTCACAAACGCGCATAGCGTTTGGACCGAGCCGAAGGCGAAGCCCGCAGGGCCTTAACAGCCCTCAGGCTGTTAAGGGGCAATACCGACTGCTTTACCTTCCGCGTAAACTAATTTCCCAGTCGGCAGCTGTGCCTTCAACTACAGACATGCTGCACTTTGCCGATGACTTGTCAGATTTAATATGAACCACATTTAGCATTGCACTTGTAAGTCGTCGATAATAAAAACCCCTGCTTGCAGGGGTTTAATGGCTAAGTTTTGTAGCTTAATGTATTCAGGCTGGTTACTTGTTCACGCCACCCATACACAAATATTTAATTTCCAGATAATCATCGATACCGTATTTAGAGCCTTCACGACCGATGCTTAGCAGTGCCCGATGCTTAGCAGTGCCTGTCCTGACTATTCACTGTAGTGTAAAAAAAGCTACCGAAGTAGCCTTTGATCATTTCTGCAATTCTATAGCATTCCTTTGTACATCGAGATGCGGATTATTAGTGCAAGTTCACATGATTAGAATTGGAAGTTAATACCAAGTGATATACCTGAAATTTCTATATCACCCTTATCAAGGTAAGACATGTACTCTAAGTTAATAACCGCATCTTGATGAATATGCAACTCTACACCAGCTCCATAAGACAGGCCGGTCTCATCGCCCTCTATGGTTACGCCCACAACCGAAGCGCTTGACTCGACGTAAGTTGCACCTATGATCGCGTAGGGTTTAAATGCGCTGTCGGTTGTTAGTCGTGCAGTGGTATAAATACCAGCAAACTTATCTAGTTCTATATCTACATCGACACCTAGCACCTCGACAGAGCCGTCACTCACCCCATAACCCAGTCGGCCTTCAACTGAAAATGTGTTATTAATACGACGACCATATTTTAGAAATATAGCGTTTACATCGGCGTCATCTGATACACCGTCTGCCTCATAGTTAGTGCCTTGAATTGCAAACCCGCCATAGCCTCCTTCTGCGTTGGCAGTTGTCGCAATAGAAGTAAATAGTAGCGCCGCTAATATTAAGTTTAATTTCATGTCTTGTCCTTAGTTTATTATTATCAATTTTTGTAGCTTAATGTATCCAGGCTAGTTACTTGTTAACCCCACCCATACACAAATATTTAATTTCCAGATAATCATCGATACCGTATTTAGAGCCTTCACGACCGATGCCGGATTCTTTAACGCCGCCAAAAGGTGCTACTTCAGTTGAGATAACCCCTTCGTTTATGCCGACGATACCGTAGTCCAAACCTTCACTAACGCGCCAGATACGGCCAATGTCACGGGCATAAAAATACGCAGACAAACCAAACGGCGTGTCGTTACCAATGCGAATGGCTTCTTCTTCGGTTTTGAATTTAAAGATTGGTGCGACCGGTCCAAAAATTTCTTCGTTGTAAACGTCCATGGTGTTATCGACATCAGTTAATACGGTGGGGTAGTAAAAGTTTTCACCGTCTTTTTCAGAGCCGTTGCCACCAATTAAAACTTTGGCGCCGTTGTCTACAGCTTGCTTAACAATGGCGCTAACTTTGGAGAAAGCGTCATCATTAATTAATGGTCCAATGGTTACGCCGTCATCAGCACCGTTGCCTACTTTTAACGCTTTGACTGCGGCGACAAATTTTTCTGTGAAGGCCTCGTAGACTGACTCCTGCACCAAAATACGGTTGGCGCAAACACAGGTTTGGCCGGCGTTGCGATATTTGGATGCCATGGCACCGATCACTGCTTCATCGAGGTCAGCATCATCAAACACAATAAAGGGTGCGTTGCCGCCTAGTTCCATTGAGGTTTTCTTAACGGTGCCAGCACATTGCTCCATCAACACTTTGCCGATTTCAGTAGAGCCAGTAAATGTTAGTTTGCGAACGATTTTACTGCTGGTCATTTCACCGCCGATATCGCGGGCTTTATTGCCGGCGACAACGCTGAAAACGCCAGCAGGAATCCCGGCATCTTCACCGAGTTTGGCTAATGCCAAAGCACACAGCGGTGTTTCTGTGGCAGGTTTTAATACAATCGTGCAACCTGCAGCTAAAGCTGGTGCCACTTTGCGGGTAATCATTGCGATTGGAAAATTCCATGGGGTAATCGCTGCGACCACGCCGACAGGTTGCTTCAATGTCACGATGCGATGGTTCGGGTTGTTGGCAGCAATGGTGTCACCGTTGATGCGACGACCTTCTTCGGCAAACCATTCAACAAAGGCGGCACCGTAGGCAACTTCGCCGCGGGATTCAGCTAACGGTTTACCTTGTTCTGCAGTCATGATTTTGGCCAGGTCTTCCTGGTTGGCCATAATTAATTGAAACCAGCGCTTTAAAATAGCGGAACGCTCTTTGGCAACGACATTGCGCCAGCTTTGAAAGGCCACGTCAGCCGCTTCAATGGCGCGGCGGGTTTCTGCAGCACCCGCATTGGGGATGTCGATAATGTTGGCTTTGGTGGCGGGGTTTGATACCGGCATGGTAGCGCCGCTATCAGCATTTACCCATTCACCGTTAATATAAAGTTGTGAACGTAAAAGGGATGGATCAGAAAGCGTTAGCATGGGTTACCTCAAAGTATTAAAACGAAAAAAAAGAATATTGCACCAGCGATTATTTACCCGCAAGTCTGGCTACCACCGGTGCAAACATGTCTACCATATTATTTTGGCCGTCATCCAGTACCGCCACATAAGAAATACCGTAAGCCTCCCGACGCCGTTCCAGTTCCTCACAAATAAAATCGATGCTGCCAATTAAACAGTGCGGGTGGGTCAGGATGTCTTCAGCTGACAGGCCTAATGCTTCACCTATGGCGGTGGCGGTAGGCAACGGATGGTCGGTTACTATAGTGTTATAGGCACCGATCTCAAGCTCTATATTGTTAAAGCGATCACCGGCACCATTGCGAATCCAATCAATTTTTTTGGCGGTGGCGGCGGCCAGCCCCGAGTTCATTCCATCCGGGCCTAGCATGCCGGCACGGTTATTAAAGTTTAGGCTGACGATATCCGCCTGCTCGCCGGCAAAGGTTAAAATCTTTTTGCTGCCGCCGCCAATCATAATCGGTGGGTAGGGTTGCTGTGCCGGGGTGGGGGTGCCGTGAAAACCTGACCATTTTAGTGTCTCGCCATCAATGTTTAATGGCTCACCAGTCATAAAGGCTTTGTAGGCGTGAATAGTTTCAGCAAAGCGATTAAAGCGCTCGGGAAATTCGTCAAATTCAAGATTGACGGCATCGTATTCATTTTTAATCCAGCCTGCACCTATGCCAAATTCAAACCGGCCTTCGGATAAATAATCCAGCGTGGCCGCTTCTTTGGCCAGCATAATCGGGTGGCGGTAATCATTACAAAATACCCGGCAGCCGACCCGTAAAGTGGTGGTTTGCTCTAGCGCCATGGCAATAGTCGGCATCGCGGCCAGCATTTGCGGTGGGTGGTAAGTGCTGTCTAAAGCCGGGCCAGAACTTAAAAAGTGATCGGCCAAATGAAAGGTGGAGTAACCCAGGCTTTCGGTTTTGGCGATTAAATTGCGCCAGTTTTTCGGCGAGTCAGTATTAAAACTTTGCAGTGAAAAACGAAACGGTTTTTTAGTGCTCATATCGCTTAACCTTAGGCGGCAGTGGATTTGTGTATGCGGATAGCAATCGCGCTTTGGCGCGCCATGCCCGAGTATTTTTCCGAGTGATCCAAATTATGAATCAGTCGGTTAGTGTTGGCGCCGATCTCGCGAACGCGCTCGTCACCGGAACCATCCGGTGCTGGCCCCCAGCAGTGAGCCATGGAAACTACGCCGCGTTTAATGTCGGGGCTGCTTTGCGCGACTGCCGGGATTTGGCCGCGATTCGAGCTGATCGAGATCAGCTCACCGTCTTCAATCTGTAGTGCCGCCAAATCTTCGGGGTTGATAAACGCCGGGTTGGTGGTGGTTTTTGATGCGAGGAAGGTCAGCTCCGGCCCGGTAGAATTGAAAACGTTTTTCATGCGGCGACTGATTAGCAGGAAGGGGTATTCGCCTTTGGCTTGCAAGCTGCTGTCGGCATCGGTGGCAGCGCCGCTCAGTTCTTCGGCAAGCCCGTCCGGGAATAAATCCAGCATGCCTTTGGTGGCAGGGTCGGCGGGTTCGATCATTACGTCGGGCACGTCAAAGACATGGCCGCCATCGCGGTTGTAAATATCGGCCAGAGGTACCCGTGAACCCACTGTCATTTTTTCTAATATTTCGTATTTGCTTGGTTTATTCACCATGTCGACCGGCTGGTCGCGGATGCTAAGGTCCAGCCCCAAACGTTTACCTAATTCCCAAAATAATTCCCATTCTTCAATCACGTCGCCCTCGGCTTCAACGACCGCTTTGGCGTAATGGCTATAGGGTTTTTCATACCAAATGTCTGTTAGTACGGTGAGGTCGTCGCGTTCAAGACAGAGTTTGGAGCCAATCACATAATCCGCCATTTCTGCGGTCGCTGACAGTTTGTAATCGATGCAAACCAGTAGATCCAGATTATTTAGCGCCTTGAAGGCTTTTTCCTGGCCTGGCCATGCCAACAAGGGATTGCCGCCGACTACGATCAAGGCCTTAATCTGGCCATCGCCAGGCATTAAAATTTCATCGGCACAGATAGCGGTGGGCATTTCTTTAATCGGGCCGTTGGCGGTTAGTACGGTGACTTCACCAATATCATCAGAGACTCGGCTGCGGACTCCGGTCAGCCATTCTGGTTGTGGCGGCACTGCTTGTGCGAGACGTGGAAACGCTGGCGATAGTACTCCGGGGTTGGGTAGCTTTTCACCGGCACGGTAATGGCGACCACAAATTGCATTGATGGTTTGGGTCAGGTGTTGAATGAGGTTGGGGTAGGGGCCCATTTCGGGACCGGTACCAGTAGTGGCACACCCTTTCGGACCGGCGGCAAACATGCGTGCGGCGGTGATAATGTCGTCTTTATCCAGCTCTGTACGTGCGGCGACATAATCAGGGGTAAAGCGTTCAAGGCTAGCTTTAAAAATATCGAGGTTGTCGATGTTTTCGGCGCAGAATTCCGCATCGTGCAGGTTTTCAGCCAGAATAATATGAATCAGTCCTGCCAGTAATACCGCATCCTGCCCCGGTTTGATTTGTAAGTGCAAGTCGGATCGAGAGGCCACTTCGGATTTACGCGGGTCTACGCAGATAATTTTCATGCCGCGCTTTTTGCCTTCCCGCAAGGCGTTACTGGGGCTAAAAGACGGGATTCCACCAGGAATAGAAAAGTGTGACACCAGCGTGTTATTGCCAATAATCAGCGCTACATTGGAGTCGCGCCAGGTATGTTGGCCGCCCAGCCAAAACCCCATGCGGGCTTGCCCGATACCGACTTTGGCGGGTTGGTCGATGGTGATGCTGGTGTAATAAGACGGTGAGTCCAGAGCCACATGCCAGGCTTTAGCCACCGGGTGAGTGGCCGAGTTTTGAAAAGAAACCGTGCCGTTATAGCTGGCGATAGCGCGAGGGCCGTACTTCTCTTTGATGGTTTTAAGTTGGTCGGCGATTTCATCCAGCGCCTGACTACTACTGATGGCCGTGCGGCTGCCGTCGGCGTTTTTCTTTAATGAAGTCAGGATGCGTTCAGGCAAGTTGTGCTGCTCTGGCATTTGCCGGCCTTTAAGGCAGGTATAGCCGCCGAAAACTTCATTGTCAGTATCAGGCCGCAGCGATACTATTTTATTGTCTGCCACCGCAATTTCCATCGGGCAGTTTGCATGGCAAAAGCGGCAATAGGTCTTAATGTGCTTTTCAGTCTTATTGTCAGCCATCGGGGTAACCTGGGTTGTGAGTAAAGTGCAGAACTAGAGCTTATTATCCAGTAAAAAAATCGCCACGGGGTTTACCCTCTGGATCGTATACTGGTTCCTCAAGCGCAATTTTGAATTTTGAGACTTCAACATTGGACACATCATAGCTACCCAGTACGCCCAGCATTTTGGCATAAAAGGGGCCCGCTAAGTGGGCAGATAAGTCTTCAGAGGAGTCCCAGTTTTCATACACATAAATGCGGGTATCAGAGGTTGGGTCAGCAGACCATACATAATGCTGACAGCCTTTTTGAGAGCGGGTTTCGGCCATCAGTGCAGTGGCATCAGCCAGTGCCTTGGCGCGATCTTCGGCTTTAACTTCAACGGTTCCTGCGACTAGTACGGTCATAACACATTCCTGCTAGGGGTGGTTTTTGGGCTTATTGTAGTGATAGGTAAAAGTTATCAAATTATCGATAAAAAAACAATCAGGGTTGACTGATTTTTTGTTAGCCGTTATGTTTGCACCCATGATAGCAAGAAGTGCTTTGCGCTAAACTGGCGGTCAACTGCAGTAGTGTGGTTGGTTGTGATAAGGCCAGACCATAACGGTTGTACTTAGGCTATAGAGCCCGTTGATATCACCTTTGGTGATGCGTTACAAATTATGAATTGAAGGCAGTGTGGTCTATGAGTGAATTAATTAATCGTCAGTATTATTTAGCTAAGCGCCCAGCGTCTGTGCCGACGCCGGAGGATGTGCCGTTTCGCGATGTGCCCGTGGCTAAGCCGGCGGCAGGTGAAGCGATTATCCGCAATATGTATATCTCACTGGATCCGGCTATTCGCGGCTGGATGAGTGATGTAAATAACTATATTGATCCCATTGCTATCAATGATCCTATTCGTAGCTCGGTGATTGGCCGGGTGGTTAAGTCCAATAGTGATCTGGTTGCCGAGGGGGATGTAGTCATGTCGTTGGGTGCATGGGAGCGCTATACCACAGCACCGGCGGCGGGAATGAATAAACTGGATGAAAATAGTGGTATTCCGCTGAGTAATTTTCTCAGTGTGCTGGGCCCAACCGGCTTAACGGCGCTATTTGGATTAATGGATGTCGGTAAGCCAAAAGCCGGGGAAACTGTTTTGGTCAGTGCTGCTGCGGGTGCGGTAGGCTCAATTGTTGGTCAAATTGCCAAGATGCAAGGTTGTCATGTTGTCGGCATGGCTGGGTCAGAAGAGAAGTGTCGTTGGATAACTGATGAACTGGGTTTTGATGCCGCCATCAATTACAAAACCTGTGGCGATTATGAGGCGGCAATAAAAGCGGCTTGTCCGAATGGTGTTGATGTGTACTTTGATAATGTCGGCGGCGATATTCTGGATGCGGCCTTGATGTGTCTGAATCGGTTTTCCCGGGTCGCGGTTTGCGGTTGGATTTCAACCTATAACGATGCTGATGCCCCTGGCCCCAAAAACCTTTGGCAGTTAGTGGCTGAAAGCGCCACCATCCAGGGTTTTGTGGTACTGGATTACGTTGAGCGTTTTGGTGAAGGTGTTGGTCAATTGGCGGAATGGCTAATGGCAGGCAAACTGCAATTTAAAGAAGAAATCATTGACGACCTGGATAATGTTTTACCTGGCTTCTTAAAATTATTTGACGGCAGCAATCAGGGAAAATTAATCATTCGTATACCCGAATAAAGTCATGAGTGGTGTATTGCCAGCGCTGACATGCTGGGATATTTCAAGTTCACAATAGCTAACAGCTCGCCTTTTAAAGGCGTTATAAAAATAATCAGGAATTAACTGTGGGCGATTCATTAGTACAGGTAGAGATAGATCAGCAGGTGGCGATTATTACGTTAAATCGCCCTGAAACGCTAAATGCATTAAATGCTGCGATGCGTGACCAGTTGGTTGGAGCCTTGTTAAAATTAAAAACGAATCGGGAGGTGCGAGTTGTTATCCTTACCGGTGCGGGGCGAGCTTTCTGTGCCGGCCTTGATATGACTGAATTGAAAAATGCCGGCGATGAAGTGGCCCAGTATGGATTTATTGGCCGCGAATTACTGGATGTATTATCCGATATGGATTGTCCGGTGATTGCCGCAGTCAATGGTTTTGCCGTAACCGGTGGATTGGAGTTGGCATTGCGTTGTGATGTGGTGTTGGCTTCCACCGATGCTATTTTTGCTGATACCCATGCCCGAGTGGGTATCGTTCCTGCATGGGGAATCACCCAGCGATTACCAAGAATTATTGGCCCATTAAGAGCGAAGGAAATGAGTCTCTCTGGCAGAAAAATTGATGCTAAACAGGCTTATGAGTGGGGATTAATTAATCGCATGGTGCCGGCGGCAGAACTGATGGAGGAAGCGAAGGCACTGGCAATAGATATGGCCGCTTGCGATAGTGGTGCGCAACGCGCGATAAAAACCTTGATCGATGTCGGCTGGCAATCGTCTATCGAGGAAGGTTTGTTAATGGAACAAACAGCCAGCGTGCAGGTTTTCAGAAGTTATATCGATTCGCAAAAATAAACGCATCATCCGGTTTTAATTGGACTGGGTGTGATCTCTTTGAAATTTTTGTGTGTTTATACAGTATAAGTAAAAATCAGAAAAAGCAGACCCTTTCCCTATAAGTCGGATTATAAGTGCTCAGTTTATTTTTTCTAATACAATCAACACCTTGGAATGCTTCCTTGATAGAAAATCAGCAACTTATACCGACCATTCCTATATAAGCAAATATAGGCTACTTAACTAGGACGCGTCGGTTGAATTATTCAAGATTGCAGGTATTATGCTTTCACAATAAAAATCAAAAGCTTAGGGATGAAATGATAGTGCCGATGGAATTACTTATACCGACTGGTCAGCAATTCCCCCCCTTTTTACAACTTATACCGACTGGTCTGTATAAATATACATATACCGACTGGTCGATATAATAAGCGTTATATGGAAATAGAGAATGAAGTGTCCTAAATGTTCTCACTCAGAATTTAGCCACACTGCCATACTGAAAATGTGGCTGGGGCATCGAGACTGTCCTGCCTGCGGAACAAGATTGAAGGCTAGCACCACTGCATCTCGCTACTTTATTCTTCAAGTTGTATTTGTCCTGGCGCTTTGGCTAATAGTACTTTTTCTGTCAAGCTATAGCCTTAGCATTTCGGTGGCAATAGGTTTCATATTTAGCTTAGCTGTCATGTTCTTTCTATTCGTCAAAGTGGCACATTTAGAGAGTAATGAGTGAAACCATATAACAATACGTGCAATGATCGCACTTCGTGCTGGACCGCTAAAAGCGCTGTTTCACAGCAACGCGGCCCATTCACTCAGCGTTATGGTGCTAAAGCGAGTACGTAGATTATGGAAGAGCACGTATATTCTGGATCAATAATATGGTGGGCGGCTGACCTAATAAGCAAGGTCGGCTGGGCTATTTATCCTGTCGTATTTATGGTCATTGCCATATTGCTAGTAGTTAGAGAAAAGTCTGCTGTTTCGTATTTCGCTCTTTTGGGTGCAGTTTTAGCCTGTGTTACTAATTTGCTTCATCGATACTCTGATGGTGTTACCTCTGTGGCTCTTGGCTATCCGGTGCCACATATCAAAGAAAATATCCTTATTTGGTATCTGTCCATGCATGGTTTACATACAGGCTTACTAATTTTTAGCGGCAGCTTACTATGGGTTATTTTTCGGGGTTCACGTGGGGCACAAAGTGTCGCACCATAACAAAACGTGCAATGATCGCCTGCGGCTGGACAGCATTAAGCGTGGCTTCGCCACAATGCTGCCCATTCACTAGGCGTTAGCAGTATAAAGAGTGTCGAATGCAGCCAAGCAATTTATTGAAAATTGAGAGTCTTGATGATGGGTGGCGAGATAAAGATAGCGTGTTATTACATGCTTGTTTTCAGTTGTTGAAGGACTGCGTGGAAAAAGAGAACCTATTTACAGGCCACACAGACTGGAATGCTGATGAGAAGCATAGAAAAGTTAAAGTTGAGCTCGAAGAGCTTTATTCTTGGTGGTGTAGAAGGTTGGAAGTAGAAGACCTAGACGGTTTAAATGAGCAGCAATACGAAGAAGATGATCGTATGCTTCATAAACTTATTGAAGTAAGGTGGGCGCTTTGGACGTAACTGCTAACAAGTCAAAGCACTCGGACTTGGTAAAGCTGTCACCTTTTTTGTTCCAAAAAAGTCGCCAACTTCACCAAGCCGGTGTTTGAGGCGTTAAGCGTCAGGAGAGTCATGAAGTACCTAACAATATTAATCGCCTTATTACTGTCATCTAATGTGAGTGCAGATGATAAGACTATTGCAGCGATAATTGACCAACTTCAGTTGCAAAAGGAATATGAGATTACTATTGCCGCAGTACCAATTGCTACGGCTACACCTTCAGTTCAAGAAAATGATGGAAGTTTTCATTCGCAATTAATGATTAAGCTGGCCAAGGACTCACAGAAACTAGACGGCCAATATTTGAGCTGGGAGTCTTTCCGACCAGAGCTGGTAAAAGCATACAAAGAAATATACACCGCATCAGAATTAACCGAGTATCTTTCGCTTGTAAAAAGTTCTTCATTTAAAAAATTAATAGGCAAGCAACAGCAAATTGCTGAGAGAATGTCAGATATAGTTAGGAACAGAGTTTCAGAATATAGTGAAAAGAAAGCAAAATTAGCTGAAACTGCTTACCAAGAACTTGAGGCATATATTAATGAACAAGAAGCGCTTAACAAGTAAAGCCAGCGGACCAAGTGCTGCGCACTTCGCCCGCTGCTTAAAGCGTTATGTTTCCTTGCGAGTCCATTTATATATCATGAAAATAAGGCATGTTTTGAAAGAGATGCTTCTATCGCATAAGGGAAATTATGCAGAGGCAGCCAATTCGGGGGGGCTTATTATTCTATGGCCGCTACTTGCATGTTCGATTGTTGGCTCAATCATCATCGGTGAGTACAAATATATACTCCCTCTAGCTTTTGTATTGTTGGGTAATACAGCTGCAATTTTGCTATTAGCAACTTTTTATAAAAATAAGTATTTGAATCAAGAAAATAGTGATCTTCAATAATATGCATTTAAAACATAACAAGTTTGTCAACGAACGCACTTCGTGCTGGACCGCTAAAAGCGTGGCTTCGCCACAACGCGGCCCGTTACAAAGGCGTTATAAGGCATAGGGATTGTATAGTTGGCAAACTTCACAGATTTAGTAGATCTAATTGATAAGCACTGCGAAGAAATCGCTAATTCAGATTATGCGAAAGGTTCTGTTGAAGATTATTGCCTAAACCATCTTCGTAAGCTTTCAAGCAATTCACATTCGTCCGAAAACGCATCAGATGTGAGTAATAGCGTAAAGTCTCTCACAAGGTTTGCATCTGATAGTGTGGAATGGGATTCCGAGCTAATGAATAGAGTCACAGAAATAGCGGAATACCATTCTTCGTTAGTAAAGAGTGAGGCAAGGTAAATGCCTTATAACAAGTTTGTCAACGAACGCACTTCGTGCTGGACCGCTAAAAGCGCTGCTTCGCAGCAACGCGGCCCGTTACAAAAGCGTTAAAGGGCGGATTCTATTTTGGCAAATATCGGGTTTATGGTTTTAAAGAGGTGCCAGCCTGTTGCTTAAATTATTCTATGTTCTTAATTGGTATCGCAAGGCTTTGCAGTGTTAACAGGCAGGTTCGCAAGAAGTTGGCTCCAATAACTTAAACTATCGCAGTAAGCGGGTTATAGGGTTCTCAATGTATAAGGGTATTTCCATTAGCAAGTGTAGTGTTAGCATCAAGTTCGTGCCCTTTAACAAGTCGTGGCTGCAAGGGCACTTCGTGCCGGGACGGCTTACACTGCGTTCCAGCCGCCCCAGCACTCAGCGTTATGAGTAAGAGTATGTGGAAGCATGTAGCTACAGTATTTCTCTTTGTCCTTTGTGGTAATGCATTTTCGTGCTCCATTCCGGCGCAAGGTTCTTACTGGACGCACGACGAATTGATCGAGAGAACCGACACTATATATCTTGCAACTCCAGTGTCTGAAGATCATAGGTTTAAATTCAAGGTGCTTGAAGTTTTGAAAGGGCAAGATGCAACCGAGTTTCAGTGGCGTGGATTTAGGTCAAAGGATCAACACGCTTCTAATGACTTCGATGCCCATGAAAATCCAGATTTCTGGAAGGAAGGGGACGAGCAGGTAGCAAGGTCGCCATACTACGGCGGTGCATGCACCCTGCAATTTACGTTTGTTCTAGGTGAAAACTATCTTATATTTAAAGAGTCACCTGGCCACTTTCATTCCGCTGAAATTATAAAATCACCAAGTGACAAGTGGTATCAATATGTCCGTGCCAAAGTCACTCATAACAAGTAAAGGCAGCCGACGCATAAATGCGCAGCTGCTTTAGGCGTTACACCCCCTATGGAGATCGGATGAAAAATTTAGTTACGGTTACATTGTTACTTTTATCAATTAATGCTCATGCAGGATTTTCGGCAATAGTTATTGCATACGGGACAGGGAATACTCCGGTAAATAGTTTTGTTGATGTTGATGCTGAATACGTAGCAATGTCAGTAACTTTATCCAGTGATGCCAAATATCCATCTGAAAGAGCAAAACTTATAAGCAAGCTTCAATCATCAATAAGTGGTGCAGCTGCCACAAACACTAATATTGAATTCCAGCAAGGGGCGATCTCGCTCTCACCAAGTGAAAAATCATCTTTTTCTATTTCAAAGTCATATGGCAGAAGTTCTGGCTCTAGCTTTTACATACTTGCTAAACTTGACAGTGGTAAGGGTGTTTATGCTGCTACACAAGAAATATACAGTTTTATTGGTCGCATCAAGAAACCAGAAGATACCTCGCTCAGGCTTGGCAATACCACTCTTGCAATAAGTTCACCAAATAAATATCGCAACCAATTACTTACCCTCGTTAAAGAAGAAATTACAAACACTAAAGCGGCTTTAGGTGAAGGTTATAAGGTATCAATTTCAGGTTTAGAAAATCCAGTTATAGTTAGGCAAAAAAATGACAAGCAGGTTACTCTATTTATAGACTATCGCGTTGAACTCAGTGAATAGGTGTAACAAAGCCATCAATTTGACTGCCTTACGCTGCGCTTCAGTCAGCAAATTATGGCGGCGTTATGCATAGGTAAACATGGTCAATCTATATAAAAATATTGTTTTGCTTTCCTACCTTATTTATGTGGCATTCTTTTTTGTTCCATATTTAGACGTATATTTATACGATCAAGAAATGTTTGACGCTCTTTCATGGACTGGCTTCGGAGCCATGCTGGAGTTAAATGAAGGTATAGCTTACGTATTCTTGCTGGCGTATACAGTAACTCTATATGGCTTAATCTATTTCAAGGCTTGGGCCAGGCCAATATTTTTAGGGTTAACGCTGCTCTCCGTTATCTTTACAGGCATACAAGGCGTCGAAGTATTCACCCCGATGGATGGAGTTTTGTCGTACATTACAAATCTTGCTGACGGGGCCACAATCATTCTTATGTACTTCACTTCTATCAATAGCAGATTCAGTGAAAATGCATAACAAAACGGTCAATGGCGCCTGCGGCTGGACAGCTTTAAGCGTGGCTTCGCCACAAAGCTGCCCATTACCTTGGCGTTAAGTTTCAAAACTGGAGCAATAATGCACCCTGAGATAAAAGAAAACTATGTAGAAAAACTCAGACTTGCAACTCTGGATAAAATTGATGAATTGGAAAATAAATTCAAAGCCATGCTGGCCTTGCACTCGGCAAAAGGTAGGCTCGGGTCTGGCGACACCATCAAGAAAACTATGGATTATATCGCCCAAGGGAATGCCGATTTATACCAAGTGACAATTGATCATCTTCAATCACTCAAGCCAGAATTTCATCCCCAGTTAGAGCATGAGGTGCAGGCTTTGGCAAAATCAGCTCAGGAATCATTTAAAACAGAATCCCTAATTTACTTCCAAAAAAGTACTGAGCACGCTAGAAACCCGAAGCTTTATGAACGCCTGCTACCTGACGTTGAAGCAAACATGGAAGCAGAATTGGCAAAATTCAAAAATTCATTGAACGCTGCTGTTCTACAATTAAAATTAAATAATCACATGCCACCTTTCACGAAATTCTTGTGGGGTATTGAAGCAGTATTGTTGTTAATATCTATGTTCATCGCTGGCATGTGGTACAAAGAACCAACTGGCAACTATGAGCCCATATTAGTTATTCTAGGGCTTATAATCCCTTTAATTGCGGTGGGAATTAAATTTGGTGCCAAGAAAGCAACTTAACAAAACGGTCAATGGCGCCTTCGGCTGGACAACTTTAAGCGCTGCTTTGCAGCAAAGTTGCCCATTACCTCAGCGTTAAGGCTACATGAAGATCGTACATTACGAAGCGAATGCACCATGGGTAGGAAGAATGAAATGCCCAAACCCTAAGTGTGGGAAGGAAACTCCTGCTTGGCAATCGAGCGGCATGAGCGACAGTTGCCCGCATTTTTTCTGTGATACTTGCTCGAATGTAATCCATAGAGAGCAAGATCATGCATTACTGTATGAAAATGAAATCAACCAAGAACTCTTGGATCGAATAGCTGCAACTCTTCCAAATTGCCCTTGCGGGGGTAGGTTTGTTCCTGGTGCAAACCCTAAGTGTCCGATTTGCAAAACCGAGTTCGCCCACCAATGGGATGCGGTAAAAAGGTTGAATGTACCTTTTATGCCAATCTTGGATGGTTCTTGTTTGATTCGAGATAGGCTGTATTCGTATCAAGTTTGCATTGGCTCTAAACCCAAATTCTGGTGGCGTTTGTTCGCAAATGCCTTAACAAGTTTAGGCAAGGGACGCTCCTGACGTCGCGCCCCTGCTAAAAGCGTTAAAGGTAATCGATGTTTATGGCTAAAGTAGATGTAAGTGAAAGTAGATCTATTGTTAGTAATACTCACAATGGTCTAAGAATAGAAATACCGGCAAAGAAGAATTGGTTCTTAATACTTTTTTTGGGCTTTTGGCTAGTTGGTTGGTTATTTGGTGAAATTTCTGTGCTAACAATTCTTTTGATGCCTAAAGAGGG
The DNA here is from genome assembly GCF_900120175.1 of Oceanicoccus sp. KOV_DT_Chl. Lineage (NCBI taxonomy): Bacteria > Pseudomonadati > Pseudomonadota > Gammaproteobacteria > Cellvibrionales > Spongiibacteraceae > Oceanicoccus > Oceanicoccus sp. KOV_DT_Chl. The sequence goes on along the minus strand of NZ_FQLF01000002.1, from coordinate 1,025,388 downwards.
AGAAGCACCCACGCTATTTTTAATTGCTTGGCTGGGTGGTTGGACTGTAGGTGGTGCATTCGCCATATATGCTTGGGCTTGGAATGTGTTTGGTAAGGAAGTAGTTGAAGTCAATTTTCATGAGTTAGCTCTGAAAAAGGTTGTCGGGAATATTAAAAGATCTAAAGAGTTTGACTTAGCGCATGTCAAAGATATCAGGGTTCAACCGTCCCAGCATAGCATGTGGAGTTCTAGAGGCGGGATGGAGTTTTGGGGTATCAGTGGTGGTACTATTGCATTTGATTATGGTCATAGTACTCACAAGTTTGCTGTTAATCTCGATGAAGCTGAGGCCAAATATCTGATTGAGAAAATTGAAGCTAGGTTGTAAAACCTTTAACAAAGGCAAGCACGCGGACCCCAAAAAGTGTGGTTCCGCGTTGCTCCACCAAACTTTTAGGGTCCGGTGTTGCCGGCGTTATATTTCCAAAGGTAGTTCATCAGAATCATGACTTTTCTATTAATACCTCTACTTTTTTTAGTAGAAGTATATGCAATTATTTGGGTTATCCTGGAGTTTCAAACAGGAAATCCGAAGCGTAAGTGGTGGTTTATTCCACTTGTTACACCGCCTATGCAGCTTGGATTTGGTATCTGGGTACCGAACATATTATTTTGTCATAATGGTTGCAGCGAAGGAGATGGTTTAGGGCTAATAATTTGGGGGGCTGTATTCGGGATTGCAGCAGGTTTTATTATAGTGCCCAGTTTATATTTTTTAATCGCAGCGCACACAGCGACCTGTCAAAATTGCAAGCGTAAAGGGATCATTGAAAAAGGAGACCAAAGGTGTAGAAAATGTGGGCATACATTTACAGAAGAAGAGATGGCGCTGATCGCCAGAAATATTATAGGTACATAAAATAAATATAAAAAGTGTTTAACGGACCACCGGGTCTGTTAAACACACTGTTAAGAGTCCATCATGGAAAGTGATAAAACGATAGATCAAGCTCTAGAACTAATAGAGAAAAGGGAGAAGAGCTTATCTTCACAGCGTAAGGCTGCGTACTTCTTATTGGCATTTAGTTTAATTTACGCGTGCATATTTATTTATAGTTTCGCCAAAATTGATGATTTCACCTCAATGTCTGAAGATTTAAATAAAATGGCAAGCACTGAGAGTGAAAAGGCTATTCTCCAAATAGTAGACACAAAGATACTGATAGCTTTCTCACAACATGATATAGAAAGCAGTATGATGCCAGTAATTATCGGCATTATGTTTGGCAGTGGAATCGGTATTCTCTTGTCATCAAAATCTAAGAAGCATGAGAATAAGGTGTTAAAACATGTTGTCCAGCTTATCAGCAAAGACTCTTAACAAGTTTGGCAAGCGGGACAAATTAAAGCGTGGCTTCGCCACAATTTGCCCCTTCCAAAGGCGTTAAGGCTAAAGATGTATCGTGTTATGAAATTAAAATTGTTACTTCCAATATTTCTTTTATCGATTTCGAAAGTTTCTCTCGCGGAACCAGTGATTGATCAAGTCTATTTATATCTTCCTGACTTCGCCATGAAAGAACGAATAGGGAGCCAGGAAGAATTTATTGGTTATATTAAAAGTGCCAGAGATAGGCTCATTGTAGAGGCCAAATCTATAGATAAAGAACCATATTCTAGTCTAGGGGTTATAGTGACAGTACGTTCAGGCAACGAATCAAAGGTGTGGTTCAAACAGCTATCTGGCACCATATCGAATACAGATTTAGAAAAAATAGCGCAAGCTCTAGAGTCTATGCCAGCCCCAAATGTGAAAAAAGGTATCGTTCCATTTTCATTTGCACTAAAGCTTGGCGGTGCCACAGAACAGTTTGAAACACTGCCAATGGATGATAGGTGGTTTAAAAATCAGGAAACCCAAGCCGAAATTACTGAACTTATAGGCAAGGCATGGAAATAAGCCTTAAAAAGTGTTTAACGGACCACCGGGTCTGTTAAACACACTGTTAGGCACCAATATGAACCTTGATGAATTAGTGGCCTCTGTGCCTGAAGTCGAGTTAAGAGAAAGGTTATTCCATTGGGTAAACGATTGGAAAAATGATGATAATGATATTGAAGATTTGGCCTACATGATTGGGAAGTGGCACGGCAACGTCTGGTTTAAAGATACCGATGAATCAAATGAGTTCTATGAAAGATTTCAGAAGTTCAAAAAAACTGCCATTGAAGGTGTTGGCGGTTTAACTGTAAATGAAAGGTTGTATTGGTTTGGTCTGTATGATCAATGGGAAAACTCGAATGAGGCAACCCAATTACGTATTCGAGCTAAACTTCATGCCAGTGCCTAAAAAGTGTTTAACGGACCACCGGGTCTGTTAAACACACTGTTAAAATTTTGAATATGAAACTATCAGAAATAATAAAAGTAATTTCGCCAGGCTACACCATAGGGCTCAGTGTACTGTTTATTCCTCTAGCTATTGCAGTTGTGCTAATTCAGGATGTAGCGGCAATGAACACTACGCCAACAACCATCATTATTGGTTCTCTTATTGGCGTTCCAATTATTGCGTTTTTTCAATCTATAATGATCAGCTTGGTCATCTGGTTAGGCAGGCAGGTGAAACGTGCTTTTAGCAGGTAAGTTAATTTTAACAAGGTTAGCCACGTTCGCTCCACTGCGTTCCGCTGGACCTCCTTACGCTTCGCTTCAGTCGGCCCGTGCTAACGGCGTTGGCAAACACTCAGCAAACTCCAGCAAGTTAAATGCAGACGCCCGGAATCATAATTGCATATGACGTTTTCAGGCCAATTTTTAAACACTACCATTTATCCAGTTGGCTCGCCGTAACGCGTAAATTTCTCGCGGGAGAAAAACAGGATTTGGGTTATCCAATATAAGATTGTGATCAGCATGAGGCTAGTTGGTATCCCCACGATGAATAGTAGCTGCTCTTCTTGCATGCTTTTAAGATTAGCGTCCATCATTTTCACGATTTTGTCGGTGAATGCTAATGCTGCCCATAGGAATGAAAAACCAATGCGCCAGACATGCCGAATAACGCCTTGAGTACCAGAAAGCCCTGACTGGTAAAGGTTACGGATGTCCCCTAGTGCGCAGAAAATCGCAAAACCACCCCAGATCAGATAGGCCAGGGGTGGCACATCTGCCTCGCGCCAACCCGTACTGATAGAAAATGCAGTAATGGCGAAACCGACAACCCATACCAAGGCAACTACTTCCAGTACACCAGTTTCATTCTTTTTATGGTGTGCGGCTAACCAGGCGGTAAACAAGGTATACAACACTATTGCACCTAACATCATGTCATCGATGGAATCTTTGAGGTAAGCGGCTGCAATACCTGCAACCAGCATGACCATCATGGATGCGGTAAAACAGGAACCTGCTTTCCTGTGAAGTGTACTGCCTTTCTTAGCGCACATGGCAATGACTGCCGTTATCAATGCAAGCGTTCCTGCGGGGGCATGTATTGCCCAAACGATGATGTCTTTCAATTTAGAGTCTCAGGTAAAAGTTAACTAGAGGTTGAGTGAATGGCGTTGATTAACGTGCATCCAATTGCTTGGCAGCGAGGTAGCCGTATTGCGAACGGCTGTGCTCTCGGGCTAGGTATTCGTAATAGGTGTAAGCTATCTCGCTCTTACCTAGCCTCTCGTATGTATTTGCCTTTAAGTAAGTCAATTCGGCTTTTGTTTCAGCCGACATTTCCTCTGCATTTTCTGCTTGGGAGATTAGCGCCAGCGTACGTTCGTATTCTTGAAGATCATAGTGCTTATATGCTTCGGAGATAGAGACAGTTTGAATCAGGCTTGCACATCCACCGACTGATAGTGCTACTACGAATAGTACAAGGGCAGTTAATTTCATCTCTATTTATCCCGTGAGTGTGATGTCTGGACGAGAATTCTACCAATACATAAATAAAAGCAATATAATTAAATCTGGAATTCAGATATGCATATTTGTATGGATTGGAAATCAATAACATTCGACTGGAACCGTGCACGGGCTTTTTTGGTAACGGCGGAAGAAGGTTCCCTAGCTGCGGCAGCTCGATCACTGGGCATGACGCAACCTACCCTAGGCAGACAGGTGGCGGCGCTGGAAAAAGAGATTGGACTCGATCTATTTACCAGACGAGGTCGAGGCCTTGAGCTAACGCCCAATGGCATCAAATTATTAGAACATGTGCGACTAATGGGCGGGGCTGCCAACCTGTTTTCTTTATCTGCCTCGGGTAAATCAGATGTGCTCGAGGGCGACGTTAGCATTACCGCGTCCGAACTCCTTTCCACGTTTATGCTGCCGCCCATGATCAAGTCGTTACGGGAGTTGGAGCCTGGCATTGAAATCGAAATATATTCAACTAACGAGCAACGGGACCTCAACCGAAGAGAGGCTGATATTGCGATCCGGAGTGTTCGTCCGACACAGCCGGAGTTGATTGCAAAAAGACTGTGCAGCGTTCAAGGTCATCTCTACGCAGCGACAAGCTATCTGCGGCAACTGGAAAACCCTCCGTCGATCGCTGAGTTGAACAAGGCGAACTTCATCGATACTGAGAAACCAGGCCGGCTGATGGCTTTGCTCAATTCACAGGGCTTTAGTCTGACCAAGCAGAACTTTCCCGTTATTTCAAATAGCCATAATGTTCAATGGGAATTGGTCAAACAAGGTATGGCCATTACTGCCACAGTAGAAGAAATTGGAGATAACGAGCCGCTGGTAGAACGTGTCGATATCTCGGATCTTCCTCTAATTACCATGGATCTATGGCTAGTTACCCACAACGAATTAAGAACCAACCTTCGAATCAGACGGGTCTTTGATTTTTTGGTAACAGAGTTTTCTTACAATCAACACTAACTATGAACGACCGTTACTAGCTGATGATTGCCATTTAAGCTAATATTTTGAGAGTCAGCTTTTGGCTCCCCTGCAGTTATAATTGAAAATGGCCAATTGCCACATAACAATGCCTTGCAGCCGATCCACTTTCCGCTACTTCCCTTCGGTCATTTGCTCCAAGCGGTCGCCTGAAGGCAGGCGTCTGGGCGTCACACAATGAATAGATTATGGAGTCACTGTGAAAGAGGTTCTTGAAAATTTGCCAGACATAATCAAAGCATCTTCCGAGAGCAGCCTTGGAGTAGTTGCTCTAATGCTTATTTTGTTTTCAGCTCTTTCATGGGGCTTTTTTCGAAGGTCATCTGAAAAGTGGAAGGTGACATCTTTAGCGATGTTTTTCTTAGGTTGTATTTTATTTGGGTACACTGCATTTAAAACAAGCCAAGATTCATTGGTTTTCAATACTGCAACTCCAACAAATACGAATTTAACTAGCTCACTATCGAATTGGGTTCAAGAGGCAGAAGCCGCCAGAAAAGCAAAAACCATATCATCAACTTCGCCTTTACCTGTGGATCTTGTAAGCACAAGAAATCAGTTCGAGAAAGACTGGAGAAATTCCTCGTTAAATGAACGAAAAAAGCTAGATGTAGAAATGGCTTACAAAGCTTTGTCCTATGCTAATCGACTGTATCGGGTTGTTGAAGCTGATAGCTCTGTAAAGACAAACGCAGTTTACTGGGCCAATGAGTCCATCCGGTTTTTTGAGGAAATTCAAGATCCAAAGTATCTTACTGAAGCTTTGATTGATAAGGCCGCCTTGTATTTAGATATTTCTCAACTTGGTCACAATGACAAACAACAGTTTGAAGAAGTCGCCAAAGATGGTGATGCTGTTATGACTCGGGCGTTCAAAACGGCTGATGTGGACCAGCAAGCAATTGTTCTGCGAATATCATCGAGGTTTTACTACAATCTAGCCCGCCCAGCTAGCTTCAGATTGTCCGACGATTGGGATAATAATTACCTTTTGTTAGCATATGAAAAAGCGCTAAAGGCGTTCAATTTGTCGCCAGAAGACAGCAAGAGTGCGAATCAGCTTGCTAGGGTAACGATCAAAGCGTCAAAGAATCCACCTCAGGATATAGATCCAGCATGGACAGAAAAGTTAAGAAATTCAAAAGAAAAGCTAAAAGAAGCTTGGATTCAAAGCCAGGCATCACGTACCGATTCATTGGAGCGCTTATCACCGCTCAATGTATTGGGTGTGGTCACACTCGAGACAGTATCTCGTGAATGGCAAGAATTGAATTTAGAGCAACGCCGTACCGCATCAGGTAAATATAGAGATGAGTTAGAAGAGGATTCGATTGCTCCGCTTAGAGAGGCTGCTGCATTACTTAATAATACTCAATTGAGGAAGGCTTACGGATTTGATATTTATTACGACATTGCAAGGGCTCATTCGGTCAAGACCGATGTGGTACGACAAATATCTGAACCACAATCAATAGGCGCTTTTTCCGAAGTTAAGAAGAATTTGGCAACAGCTAAAGAAAATGCAAAGACGTCGCAGCTCGAAGCTTCTGTAAAAGATATTAGTAACGAAATTACATTTAGCTTCTTGAGTCCTATTGAAAAGGAAGAGCTCAAAAATGTTCTATCTATCGGCCTTTGAGTATATCAGCCCTAACAAACGCATGTTGTGGGACTGGTTTTCCGCTTCGCACCAAACCAGCCACAAATGCGGGCGTTAGGCAACGAAAAAATTCCCCATGAAAAATATTGAGTATATAGAATTTGAAGACATTAACTGTTTAGAGCTTATAGATATATTGAATCAGGAAAAAGTTCGGGAACACCTAGTTTCCCATGAAATATTTGATGAAGTATTATTGGAGGAGTGGGTTAAAGGTAAAGTACAGGTTAACTTACAAAGAGGTTGTAGAGTTAAAGGTATTAAGCTAGATGGTGCGGTTGCGGGTTGGTGTGGAATTCAGTTTGAAAATGGTTCTTATGAGTTAGCTATAGTTTTGGGGGCTAAATACTGGGGTTTAGGTATTAGTGTATTTAGGGATGTCATGCGTTGGGCTTCCGAATTAGGCCACACTGAAGTAGTTTTACACTTATTTAATACGCGCCCCGAGTATAGGTTTCTTAAGAAAATTGCATCAAGAGTGTATGAAAGTAAAATGTTTGGGCAAAGGTATATAAGCTATGAGCTTCGCGTGCCAAGTTCCTAACAATTTGCTCCAGCTGACGCAGCGGTCTACGCTCCTTTTTGTGCATTCGCTGCGCTCATTGTTGCACAAAAATCCACTACAACCGCTGCGCAGCTGAGCAAGGCGATAGCACCCCATCAGGCATTGCGACTCTCTTTTACGTCATCAGCAAGCCAAGACTTGATGAGAGACTGATACGGCATGTCGCGCTTGTTGGCCTCGATCTTAATACTATCGAGCAAGCCTTCGGGTAACCTGAGTGAAATAGTTTTGGTTGAGGGTTTTAGGTTTGGTATTGCAACTGATCGAGCCTGCTTCCAATCGATATAATCGCTGGAATCATTTTTTTCCCAAAAAGCTCGCTCTTCGGCCTCAGTTTTAAATTTGGGTATGGCTTTAACTTTGCTCATAAATGTTCCTCTCCTTCCGGTGCATGTCACGAGCTGAAATTACACGGATCAACGTATCATTGGAGCGCAAGGTAAAAGTTATATGCAACAATCTAGCATCATTGCTTACCCCCAGCGCGTGATATCGCATTTCATTCTTGCTATGTTTCTGGTCGGCCAAAAAACGGCCTCCACTGAGCGCGCGCCTTTTATAGCGGCGTTAAATGCCAGTAATCGCGAAGTCCATAGCAGCAATAATTTCATCGCGGAAATGACTTAAAGTACCAATTGGCTTTTTCAATAGTTTTGAAGGGATGGAAGCAATTTGAGGAGTAAGCAACAAAAGGGTTTCGCCTTCATAACTAAGTTCGGGCGTCAGACCCTGCAACTTTTCATTTCTAAAATTTTCCAGCCGTCCAAGCGGAATAACGATCCTTGTTGCAATATCAGAGATAACAGGGTTTTGTATATCGACAATATAAGGGAAGGCAGCTCGGGTGCTTTTACTGGGATTTATATAAACATCAAATTGTGGAGCCATCAGAATTCCCTGTATTCATCGCCAAAACAACCATGCTCATCAACGAAATCGTTATATGCTCTAATTGCACTTTTGTTTTCATCAGCCCACTTGGCAGCTTTATCTTGGGCCAACAAGTCTTTGAGGGCCTGTTCAAGAGTGGCACTTAGGTTAATATTCATAGCCTTGGATTTTTTCAGTAAGTCACTGTTTAAACTAAGGTTTGTCGGTTTTTTGGGTGCATTTTGGTCAAATAAAGTATCCATGTGTATGCCCTCGATTAATTCAATCAACATTGTGCGCATTCGAGTGCGCATAGTAAAGCATTTAACAAGCTAGACCTCCGGTAACTAGTTGCCTCTAGCTACGGGCTTTACTTTAAAAGAAGAATAAATGAGATGGAATCTGAGCCATACAAGTTGCTCAAGCATCACTACAGTTGCTGCGCAACTTACGTTGGACACAAAACTGCTGCGCTTTTTTGCGCCGCTTAGCAAGGCGTGTGTGCCGGGCATGGCACTTAACTAGCGAGGTGAAAGTCCTCGTACCAGGTATTCGCAGAGCCGAAGGTTAGCGAAAGGACAAGGGTGTTGTCGTGAGGCGGGGTCTGAAGGAAGTCCAACGCGAAATCGCGGGGCGATGAACAAGAACTCAATACGAGGTGTAACATATTCGGGGTCAGCGGGCAGGGCCGGCCCCACGCAGTGCTTTGGGTCCGTGACTGCTAAGCCCTCCATCTGCAATCGCAATAAACGGGGTCCAATAAACGGGGTCGGTGACAAAACGTAGTACGAACAATTATCATTTGTCACCGACCCCTTAAGACCAAAGAATCGGTTTCACTTACGAAAAGCGGCGGATTTTAATGTCCGTGCAGTAAAATGCATAACAAAACGGTCAATGATCGCCTACGGCTGGACCGCTAAAGACTTGGCTTCGCCACAACGCGGCACATTCCACAGGCGTTACAACTTTAGGTGCTGCGTTTGATATTGCGGTAAAAGTTTTCATGCGAACCAAGTGCCATTAATTCGAGAGTCAGTGTGCCATCATTAAAACTGTATTCCAATAATGTAAGCTGTTTATTCATCTTAAATTTATGCACGCGTAAAAAAGACAAATTGCCTTTTTTCTGTTCGCCAAGTGCTGGTTTCGCCATCAGTTCTTTAATGACAGAATCCAGGTCTTTCTTCTGGTTAGGCTTAAGCTTCTTTACGGCTTTCTATAACAAATACAAGTATTATTACGGCCTTTATTTTAATAGCAGCATTGGGGGCAATAAGCTTGATCGTTGAAGGTGCCCAAGGAATTAAATTATGGAATTTGTAATCTGTTTCGATATGAGGGCTCCAGATTTTGGAGCCAAGCCACAAGAGTTGTATTCAGCGGCCCTCGATATGGCCGCGTGGGCTGATGATATCGGCTTCGATGTTGTCGGCTTGGGCGAGCACCATGCTTCAGAAGATGGCTACCTTCCCTCTCCGATTCCTATGGCATCTGCCATTGGTGCCCGCACCAAGCGAATTAAAATCAGACCCAATGTCTTGCAAGCCCCGATTTATGACCCGGTAAAACTGGCTGAAGACCTCTCCGTTGCGCAGTATCTGTGCTCGGGTAGACTTGAGGTTGTTATTGGCGCAGGTTATCGCCCCTACGAATTTCAAATGTTTGGTAAACGTCTTGAAGATAGAAAGGCACTGTATATCAATGTCTTTAATTTTTTGCGGCAAGCCTGGAGTGGTGAGACATTTGAATACCAGGGGCGAAGCATTACTATTACGCCGCAACCTGACCCTGCTCCCAGGTTGCTATTGGGAGGCGCACACCCGGCAGTGGCAAAACGTGCTGCCCATATTGCTGATGGCTATTATCCACCTGCCGGTGAAAACTGGGATATCTACCGTCAAGAGTGTTTGCGCTTAGGTAAGGCTGACCCGGGAGAACACTTCAAAGCGCTTGGCCCCATCTACACGCATGTTACCAATACGCCCGATGAGGATTGGATAACAATAGCACCTCATGTGGCGCATACCGTGAAGTCCTATGCCGAGTGGACCATTGAAGCCTATGGCCAGGCTGCAGGCCCTTTCGCCAAGGGTATTGATATCGATGACTTGCGAGCCAGTGGTAGCTACCAGTTGCTTGGCGCTGACAAGGCTGTGGCAATGATTCAGTCTTTAGGAAGCAATAGAACCTTCATCATTAATCCCTTGTTAGGCGGTCTTGACCCCAAGTTAGCATGGCGCGGCCTCAAGCTTTTTGAGAAAGAGGTTTGGCCCTATGTGCAAAACCTCAGAGAAAAAATGGATTATATCGATCGCTAATGGTGTAACCACTTCAGAACGTAGGCCGCGCTCAGCAAGCCCGATGTTGTTTTGGGCTAAAGAGCGGGGCAATAATGCTGTCCATGTACCTGCACTTAGTTGTTTCGATCCCTTTTTACATTGGTAATCAGGAAGCTTGTTAAGCATGGGCGTTACCATGATTAACCGTTATTCCTATTAGATTTGTCGTAATTCTGGATACGGGTGATTAACTATTTGGATAGGTATATTTCCTAGTTCTATAGACTAGCTCGCACAATTTATTATTGCCGTCTTATTTCAAGGCTAATACTGAGGGCAATAAGGTTGAGCGTAACAGAGTTAAGGAAGCACAGAAAAGAGTTGGAAAGCACGTTGACCAAAATCAGTGCTCCCGGCACGTTTAGCAATCAAGAATTTATTGATCGTATCAAGCGCGCTCTTGTCACTATTGAAGAAGATTTAAACCGCTTGAATGAGCCGTTTATAGAGCGATAGTTTAGTACTGGCACACTCTATTGTTACAAGCCTGCAAGCATTCATTATCTCCCAAATTAACCGTAATCATCTACCTCCCTAATTCATATAATTCGCTTAACGATTAATTAGAATGCGTTATCTGTGGCGATTTTATTATTACTATTTTCATAGCCTTTCTTTTAAGTTGATATAAATCAATAGAATTTGATTTATTGTATTGATTATTTCTACTATTGCATTAATTACGCATGAATACTTATTGGTTGAGGCATCGTCAATGCGTAAGCTCTTTGGTTCATTGATATGGTAAGGAGATACCGCTCATGAGAAACAACCAGCCCGTTACCCAGCGCGAGAATGTTTTTAGTGCGGACCAGCGTATTGTCAGCAGTACCACGCCGACGGGAGTTCTCACTTTTGTCAATCAGGATTTTGTCGATATTAGTGGCTTTGCCGAAGAGGAGTTACTGGGTCAGCCCCATAATCTGGTGCGACATCCTGACATGCCTGCAGCTGCTTTTAAGGACTTATGGGCTACGGCCAAACAAGACAAGCCGTGGATGGGGATTGTGAAAAATCGCTGCAAGAATGGCGATCACTATTGGGTAGATGCTTTTGTAACGCCGATGATCGAAGCGGGTAAAACAGTCGGCCTGCAATCGGTACGACTAAAGCCTGACGCTGAAACCGTAGCGCGTGCAGCTAGTCTCTATCAGGCCATTAATAATGGTGGAAGTTGGTGGCAAACAGTTACTCAGCTGTCCTTGCCACTGCCAGTGAAATTGGTGATGGCAAGTGTGTTCTCATTGCTCTTGGGTTTGTTGGCTGGTAGTGCGGTAGGGTTATCGTCTCAGGCTGGTGTGGCTAGTTTATTAGTAGTGAGTGCAATCAGCGCTTCTGGTCTGGGCTATTGGATTAGTTTGCCATGGACGAAAGCTGCGAAAGACAGTTTGGCTGTTTTCGATAATCCGCTCGCACGGCAAATTTATACCGGTCGTGGCGATGAGCTGGGTCAGTTGCAGCTGGCGATCAAGTTTTTACAGGCGCAGCAAAATACGATTATCTGGCGTACTACTGAAGAGGTTAGCCAGTTAAATGTTTCAGCTCAGTCGGCTGGAAAGATGACCGCCGCTACTGAGCATAATATGCGCAGCTTGCATCAGGAGGTGGATTTGGTCGCGACCGCGATGACAGAGATGACTGCTACCGTGCAAGAGGTAGCACAAAATGCAGCAAGAACGTCGGCATTAACGCAAGGGGCTTACGACCAAGTACACAATGGCAAGCGCGTGGTGTTGCATACCAAAGAGATTATCGCTGGCTTATCCGCAAAAATTACTGACTCATCAAGTGTCATACAGGCGCTGGCTGCTGACAGTGAGCGCATTGGCAGTGTGATTGATGTGATTAAGGGTGTGGCTGAACAAACTAATTTGTTAGCGCTGAATGCGGCTATTGAGGCAGCCCGGGCAGGAGAAATGGGGCGAGGTTTTGCTGTGGTTGCTGACGAAGTGCGAGGGCTTGCGGGGAAAACCCAAACGTCCACCGAAGAAATTAGTGCAATGATATTGTCGTTGCAGCAGGCCGCGCAGCAAGCTGTTAACGCAATGTCGGTGAGCCAGACGGCGGTTAATGATTGTGTGGAGGGTTCTGATAAAACCGTCGAGACTTTTGATGCCATCATCGATAACGTCAATGAAATTAATGATATGAGTACTCAAATTGCTACCGCTGCAGAAGAGCAAACCTCGGTTTCCTCTGAAATCAATACCAATATCGTTAATATCTATGACAGTGCCACCTCAACCCTGGATGGCTGTGGTGAAATTAAAAGCGCCAGCGACCACCTGACAACGAGTGTTGAAAAACTGAATAGTATGATCCTGCAGTTTGGTAGTTAATTGTTGGTATTCAAATAGTCGTGTGTTTGAGGCAGGCTTTTTAGAATATGTCTCTACGGGGGTAGTAAACTCACTCACTTATAATCAATATTCTGCTGCCCGATAATTCGGAGCACTACTGTTCGTAATTTTTTTAAATTTCAATCTTCAATAGCAGTGCGATACCTGTTGCGCTAAGGTAGAGACTCAATTTTATATTCGTCATTCCCGTCTTGATCGGGACAAAAGCACGAAGGTGCGTTGAACGCCTGTTTTATTCAAGGCGGCCCGTAGGGTGTACCCAAAACGCTTCACGGGGCAGGCTCAGTGGAACGAATAATCTAGTGCTACGAAGTGCTGAGTAAGGAGCTATGAATAAACTCCGGAGAAAACTAACAATTTTGCACACCGTAGCTCTGGATCCCCGATCAAGTCGAGGATGACTTAGGCTTATTTATGGTGTTTTAGATTTATCTCGGACAGCAGTGCGATCAGGTCGGGGATGACTTCGATTATCTATGGTGTTTCGATTGATACTTGTGTAAAGCTGTGAGGATGCCCCTTGTTTTTATTCAACCAGATAAATCTTCGAAAAAATGGTGAGGCGAATTTTTGACCCGGAAGGTTATTAATCAAGTAAAAGGCAGTGCGATCTTATTGCTATTTATGGGTGTGCTTTTTTCGATGCCTATTGTGGCGGTGGGTTATTCGGTGCATGGGCCTGACCTTGCAATACTTGCTGCCTTGTTAGTGGTTGTGTTGGTTTTTTTAGGGCCGCTAGCTTTTTTATTTGCTAGCACTGTTGCTACGGATGTCGGGTTAGCAATCATTGCGATAGTGGGTGTGGCTATTTTTCTTGGCTGGATTAAAGCTTTACGGCGAGAGGGCGGTCACTACGTGCCGTATTTACCGGTTATGGCTTGGGCGTTAATGGGGCGTATTTTTGCGTATCGTTATTTTTTGCACACGCAGCAGCATAACAATAAAGGCCATCGTATTAACGCGATGGCCTTTTGTTCGTTAGTTGCCTAACACATTGGTGGTATTTTTCTTGGATACTTTTGCCGCTTTTTTTTCTTTGGCCGTTAATAGTGGTTTCTTTTTTGCATTTTTCTTGCTGTCTTGTCCTTTGCTCATGATACTTTCCTGTTGTTGTGCCGGATAAACCTAAAGCCTGTTTAAGCTCCAGGGCTGTTGCTGCGCAGTAACTGGCGATCAACTGGCAGGGCAGTCGATGCGTAACACATAGCAAGTATGTTCTTATGCGCGAACAATAGATAGGAATAGCTTGGACTTGTTATGAGCGCTTGGCGAAGAGGGGCGCTGTTGTGGTGTCCGAATGTGGATGAGATTAGTTGGTGGGTGATGGCAGGGGTGGGCATGGAGTTTGAGTGGGCATTAGACGACGATGGCGAGACGTTGGCGGAGCTGCGTGTGTTGGCAATGCGCGAAAGTCTCGAAGCTATTGGCCGGTTTAAACCGGAGCGTGCCAGACAGCGGTTTCTTGATCGGTTTGATCCGACTAATACGCGTAAAGTGTTTATTAACGGGGAGTTGGTCGCATTCTATGTCGTGCTGGATAAAGTGGATTATCTGCTGCTTGATCATTTATATGTACACCCGGATTACCAAGGTAGAAAAATTGGTTCAAATATTCTAGCCGAGGTCATAGCCAGTGCGCGTGAAAAAGGCAAAGATATACGATTGGGGGCGTTGAAAGGGAGTCGCTCCAATGACTTTTATAAGGCCCACGGTTTTACCCGGACGCATACTGAGGAGTACGACAATTTCTATGCGTATAACATTAGATAAATAGTGATGGTTTGCTTGGCGGGCAGCCCGGTCTTAAATAGAGGTGATCGATTTTATCGACCACCTCACTAGCCATACCTAGATAAACACTTTGGTGTGAACATACCGTGGAAACCCTGTGGCATGTGGTGGCCCAATTTAATCACAGCGATTTCGTCGTCAAAGTTCTGGCTGTCGATGACCACCACTTCGGTTTTATCTTCATTGCCGTTATAGACGTAACAGAGAATATAAAAATCATCTTCCGTTTTGCCTGGCTTGGATACCATCAGTGGCTCGCCAGTGAAACGGAAGTTACCAAAGTCGTGGACTTCTACCTTGCCGGTATTGCGATCAATTTTTTGAATGCCGGTGAAGTAGGTTTTGGGGCCGTTCTCCGGGTAGGCACAGGATACGGCATAACGGTTTTCCTGAGTGGTTTGAGTCCAGTCCCATTGCGGGAACTCGCCCAGCAGCGCATCGTTGATACGTTCGGAGCGCGCGGTGCCTTGGCGTAAGTTAACAATAAAGCGCACATAGTGACCGCCACCGGCTTTGAAGTCGACATTGGGGTCGAAAATGTTCATCGGTTCGTTTTTATGGGTTGGCGTGTTGTAGGCGGACTCCTGCGTTTGGATGATATCAAAGTGCACTTCACCATTTTTCTCGTAGGCATTACCAAAGTGCAGGGAAGCCAGTGGTGGAATTTCAATTTCGTCTACCAACTTGAGTGTGTGCAGGTTGATGATAATAATTTTATTGCGCAGGCGGTTGTCATAGAGCATGGCTTCAGCGACTGAGCCACCCAGCAAAATAGGAATGGGGTTGGTGCTCATGCCCACCGATGACTGAATAAAAATGGCGTAGTTTTCAGTAAGCGCAAAATCGTGCAGCAGTGGCATATGGTCCAGTGCAAACACGGCGCGATCGACCATTTTGCCGCTGGGCGAAATTTTATAAAAATCAAAGCTGGGCTTGGGGCCGAATTTCATACCAAAGTTATAGTAGTAACCGCTAGCGGGGTTTTTCTTGCCGTGGGCACTAAAGGTATTGGACTTGCCCAGGCTGCCTTCATAGTTGTATTCGCCTTCGGTATCCAGAGTGTCGGCTTCGAGTGCCCAGGGGCGACCGCCTTCACCTAGAGCAAGGAATTTGCCCGCATGAATGATCAACCCGGTATTGGCGGGTTGTGCAGGCATGGCAAAGCGTCTAAGGATGCTGCCTTTGGGGGCGCCACCAAAACCGCGATAAAGCATTTTACCGGCCGCAGTCTCGTCGACGTACTTGGGGGTGCGAATAAATTTGTTGGCGAAATGCACCTTGCCATCAATAAAGGTGGTGCGAGCCACCATGCCGTCGCCATCAAACCAGTGCTTGAATTCTTCATCGCCTAGTTTTAAACGGCCTGGGCCATTGCGGAAAAAAGACCCGGTTAAGTCGCTGGGTACTTTTGCCGACGATGTCATCCACCCAGAATTCGAATTCATTTTCCTGCGCTTCAAAATTACCTTTAATAGTAGGTGTTGTTTGCGATTGCTTAAGTTGTTCTGAGCTCATGGTGATATCCGGTAGTCTCTGGCTGATTGAAAAAATGCTGTGGTGTCGTCTGGTGCCTTGGATTTACAGGGCCTGGTACGCCCCGTTAAGATTCCCCGCAGCGTTATAGATCATATGGTAGTCTCTGGTTTGAAAATACCAGCGGCCATTCTCTTTGTGATAGGTATCAAGATAGCGGCTGAGGATGGTGCTGGTGCTGCCAGATTTGTCGCCGAGATATTCATGCAGGTAACAGTGACCGGTAGCGGTATTGCCATTGACATCAAATAGATAGGAGTTTGGCATCAGCAGGGCGAATTCAAAGCTGCTCATCATTTGCTGCCATAGGTTCAGGATGTTGTCTTTGCCGGTGACGGGAGTGCCGGTGAGGTTCCAGGTGGCGTTGTCGGCCCAGCAATCAATCCAGCTATCGGCGTCAAAGCGGTTGACCGCATCGGTGTAGCTTGCCTGTAGCCGGCGCAGGCCAAACTCGTCCTCAATCGGGTTGCTATGATTGATGCTGTTCATGGTCATTTTCCTGTGTTGCTATAGGTAATTGTTAATATTTCATACTGTAGCGGCTAATCGCCGAAAAAGAAACAAACAAGACTGTTTTTAAGTTAGTGGAGCTGGTAGTATCTTGTTCATCATTGTGTCTATATAAATAAAGAAAATACCACACAGCGGGGTGATTTCATGGATTTAAGTGCTTTTCCCTATTTGCAGGGCAATTATGCGCCGGTTACAGAAGAGAGTGATTTTGGTCCTGACGAGTTAAGAGTTGAGGGTACAATCCCGAAGAAACTGCTCGGTGCCTTTATGCGCGACGGGGCTAATGTGGCTTATCAACCTAATCACTATGTCTACCCTCTGGACGGTGACGGTATGGTGCACGCGGTCTACCTTAAAGACGGTGAAGCCACCTATAAAAATCGCTGGGTTGAAACCAGTCATTTAAAAACCGAGCGTCAATTTGATCGCCTGATTTACGGCAGTGTCGGCAAGTTATTGGAGGTGCCGCAGGACGTTATTGATGCCGGTGGCGAGCCAAGCCCCGTTCGTAATACCGCCAATACCAATGTGCTCTACCACGGCGGTAAATTATTCGCGATGTGGGAAGGTGGTTTTCCTCACGAGCTAAATAACGATTTAACTACCGTTGGTCTTTACGATTATGACGGCTTGCTCACCGCAGGCGATGCGCTGACTGCCCATCCCAAAATTTGCCCCGATAGCGGTGATTTGATCACCTGTACCCAGCGTTGGGATAGCTCAAATTACTGGGTACAAATTATTGATAAGCATGGCAAGCATAAGAAAACGATTCCGGTTGAGCTGGAGCGTAAAGGTATTATTCACGACCTACAAATCACTGAAAATTATGTCATCATTTTTTATGCGCCTGCATTTCATAGTGTAGAAAAGGCGATGAAGGGCGAGAACCCCTTTATGTGGGAGCCGGAAAGAGGCACCAAAATTATCGCGATTCCGCGTGATGGCTCCGGCAAGAATGTGATCTACGAAACCGATGCTTTTTTTAGCTGGCATTTTTGTAATGGTTTTGAGCAGGGTGGCAAAATCATTATTGATTATGTGTGGATCAATTCAATTCCATTTACTCAAGAGCAGGGTACGGGCGTTGAGAAGCAGCCACGCCGTATGTACCGTATGACCTTGGATAAAGTCACCAAGCAAGTTACCAATGAGCGGTTCTCGGATGTTTTCTGTGAGTTTTCGCGTATTGATGAGCGCTATATGGGTAAGTCATACCGCTATGGTTTTGCGGCCTCTGCCAATCATGAGTGGGCGGATGCCCATGGTTACAATTGCACTGGCCGTTACGATTTTGAAACGGGTGAAACCAAGTTGTGGGATTACGGCCCGGAAGCCAATGCCGGTGAGCCGGTGCATGTGCCTAACCCGGACAGTCCGCGTGAAGAAGATGGCTGGATTATGTGTTATGTGTTTAATCCTGGTGAGGGACAGTATTTATCGATTATGTCTGCCGGTGATTTTGATAATGGGCCGGTAGCCAAGGTGTATATACCAACCCGGGTGCCTAACGGCTTTCACGCCAACTGGATGCAACACTTAACCCTGGCTTAAGGGGAGAGTGAATTGCCATGACTACACGTCCTGCTATCGATACCAGCGATTATCCTTATTTACAGGATAATTATGCGCCTGTGTTAGACGAGTGCGCTTTCGATGAGGGCGAAGGCGGCTTGCGTGTTGAGGGTACAATCCCTGCCAACCTGACTGGAGCGTTCATGCGCAATGGTCCCAATATCGCGTGGCAACCCAATCATTATGTTTACCCTGCCGATGGCGATGGCATGATTCACGCGGTCTATTTTAAAGACGGCCGGGTACACTATCGTAATCGCTGGGTGCGCACCGCGGGCTTTCAGGTAGAAGAAAAACTGGGCAGATCCTGTTATGGCAGTGTCGGTAAAATTTATATGCCCGATGAAGAAACGCTGGCTGCTGGCGGCCCTGCCAGCCCATTAAAAAATTTGGCTAACACTAATATCGTGTGGCACGGCGGTAAGTTAATGGCGCTGTGGGAGGCGGGTAACGCCTATGCCTTGAATAGCGACCTCAGTACCGTGGGTGAGTGGGATTATGATGGCGCACTAAAGCCCGGTGATGGTTTGACCGCCCACCCGAAAATCTGTGGCCGCACTGGTGAGTTGATTACCTGCACCCAACGTTGGGATGCGCCATTTTACACCTTGCGTATTATGGATAAGAGTGGCAAACAGATACGCGAAAAAATTGTTGATATGCCTGATCGTGCCATCATGCATGATTTACAAATTTGTGGTGATTACGTTGTTATTTTTTATCCGCCGGCGTTTACCAATTTAGAAGCGGGTATGACTGGTGGTGATCCTTTTATCTGGAATGGTGATCAAGCCACCCGCATTTGTGCCATACCCCGTAACGGTGGTGAACCCATTTGGTTTGAAAAGTCGACATTTTTTAGTTGGCATTTCACCAACGGTTTTCAATCCGGCGATAAGTTATACGTCGATTATGTGTGGATGGCGACGCCGCCTTTTGGTCTGGATCCCAATAGTGGCAAAGAAAGCCAACTGCGCAATATGCATCGAATGACGCTGGATTTAAAAACCGGTGCCGTCACCGACGAAAAACTAGGTGCAACCTATTGTGAGTTTGGGCGCGCGGATGATCGCTTGTGTGGTCTGCCTTATCGCTATGGTTTTGCCGCTGCTTCCAGTGCCAGTGAATGGGACGGACCTAATCACGGTTACAGCGGTGTCATTCGCTATGATATGGATAGTGGCGATGCAGCGTTTTACGATTATGGAGAGGGCGTTAATGCTGGCGAGCCAGTACATATTCCCAATCCGGATAGTGAAAAAGAAGAAGACGGCTATTTGATGGCCTATGTAACAGATCCAAAACAAGGTGCGTTTTTATCAATCTTAAGTGCCGGTGATATTGAGCGCGGACCGTTAGCAAAAATATTTATACCCAGCCGTGTGCCCAATGGTTTTCATGCCAATTGGATGCAGGGTTTGACACTGTAACGAAAAATGTCCTGTGTGCAGGAATCAATAAATTTTAACAATAAAGAGGCGGAACATGTCCTTAGATAAAAAGCTATTTCTTGAAGCCTATCAAACGATGAAAACGATTCGGGAGTTTGAAAACCGTGTCAGTGATGAGTTTGGTAAAGGCAATATCCCGGGTTTTTTGCATTTGTATGCTGGTCAGGAAGCGATCGCGACCGGTATGTGCATGAACCTTACTGATGAGGATTACATCGTCAGTACGCACCGTGGTCACGGTCACTGTATCGCTAAAGGTGGTGATGTTGGCCAGATGATGAAAGAGATCATGGCGCGTGAAGGTGGTAGCTGTGCCGGTAAAGGTGGTTCTATGCACATTGCTGCAGTTGAGAAAGGCATGCTCGGTGCTAACGCGATTGTGGGCGGTGGGCCGCCGTTAATTGTGGGTGCTGCGCTATCTGCCAAAACGTTAGGTACCGATCGTGTTGGCGTGGCCTTTACTGGTGACGGCGGTTCTAACCAGGGCACTACTTTCGAGGCGATGAACCTGGCAGTGGTACTGAAATTGCCGGCTATCTTTATGTTTGAAAATAACGGTTACGGTGAAGGTACCCACGCTAACTACGCTGTGGGTTCAAAAGATATCGCCGGTCGCGCAGCCGGTTTTGGTATGCCCGCATTGAAGGTAGATGGCTCCGATGTATTTGCTGTTTATGAAACCTGTAAGCAAGCAGTTGATCACTGCCGTGCCGGCAAAGGCCCGATTACGATTGAAGCAAGTATTACCCGTTTTAAAGGTCACTTCGAAGGCGACCCGCAAGCGTATCGTGGTAAGGGTGAAGTGAAGCGTTTGATGGAAGAGCTGGATTGTTTAAAGATTGCCCGTGAAAAAGCCGTTAAACAAAAATTAGCTACCAAGGCGCAGCTCGATAAGATTGATAAAGAAGTGTTGGAGTATATCGACGTATCTGCCAAGGCTGGTTTAGCGGCACCGTCACCAGCTGTTACCGAATTGTTGACCGACGTGTATAGCTCGGAATATTAATCATCGATTAGAAATCGTTAACTTTAATCAATCACTTGTTATGCAGTGATAGGAACGACAGAGAATTTAACCATGCCAATAAAAACGTATAGACAAGCCATTAATGAAGCATTGGCGCAAGAGATGCGAAGAGATTCCACCGTCATTATTATCGGTGAAGATGTTGCCGGCGGTGCTGGCTGTGATGGTGATCGCGATGCTTACGGCGGCGTGATGGGGGTGACCAAGGGATTGTTCCCGGAGTTTGGTGAGGCGCGGGTTATCGATACGCCGATCACCGAGTCCGCCATTATGGGTGCTGCCGCTGGTGCTGCACAAACGGGTTTACGTCCAGTAGCTGAATTAATGTTTATGGATTTTCTCGGCGTCTGTTTCGATCAAATTTATAACCAGGCGGCAAAGTTTCGTTATATGTTTGGTGGTAAGGCGCAGTGCCCGATGGTGGTTCGCACGATGGCGGGCGCCGGCTTGCGTGGTGGCGCCCAACACTCACAAAATTTAACCCAGATGGTAACGATGGTGCCGGGCCTGAAAGTGGTTTGCCCGACCAATGCCTATGATGCCAAAGGTTTATTGACCCAAGCGATTCGCGATAATGACTGTGTGATTTTTGTAGAAGATAAATTCCTCTACGAAACCAGCTGCGAAGTGCCTGATGAGCAATACACTATTCCTTTTGGTGAGGCGAACTTTTTACGTCAGGGTACTGATGTCACTATCGTCGGTATTTCCAATACGGTTAATAAGGCCGTAGCCGTAGCCGATCGTTTGGCCGCTGAAGGCATAAGTTGCGATGTAATCGATCCACGGACTACTTCGCCTTTGGATGAGGAATCTATTTTAGAAAGTGTAGAAGTGACCGGTCGCTTAGTGATCGTTGATGAAATGACTCCTCGCTGCGGTATCGCTGCGGACATTTCCAGTATCGTTGCTGAAAAAGCATTTCACGCATTACGTGCGCCGATTAAGAAAGTCACTGCCGCCCATTCACCGATTCCATTTGCGCCAGCATTGGAAGATGCGTGGATGCCACAAGAAGCCGATATAGAAGCCGCGGTTCGCGAAGTGTTGGGGTACAAATAATGACAAAATTATATGCCTTGACTGTCCCCAAGTGGGGGATGTCGATGGAAGAAGGAGAGATCAGCGAATGGCGTGTAGCCGTCGGTGATCAGATATCCGTCGGCGATGAAATTGTAGATATAGAAACCTCTAAAATTGTAAACACGGCAGAAAGTACTGCTAGCGGTACGCTGGTTCGTATTATTGCCAATACTGGTGAAACACATTTAGTGGGGACGTTGCTGGCGATAGTGGCAGACGGCGAAACTACCGATGCCGATATTGATGCTTTTATTGCCGCGTTTGTTCCTGATGCCGGTTCCTCAGCGTTAGCTAAATCTTCGGTAACTGATGGTTCAGCGCCAGCGCCTGATGCGGCCAAACCTGCAGCGGCGCCAGCCCCCGTTGCGGCGGCCCCGGCAGCGACTTCAGGTTTGTCAGAAGGGCCTGATGATAGTGAGGTGAGCGCGTCAGTCGTTGCTCGTCGTATCGCAAAAGCGCATAACATTAATTTGCACAACGTTAGCGCTACCGGTCGTCACGGTAGAGTATCGAAAGCGGATGTTGAAAACGCTGCTGGTATTCGTGTGTTAGCGGCGCCTTCAGCCAGTAAAGCAACAGCTGCAGTGTCAGCGATGGCGGGGCGTTCGTCAGCCGATGATTCCCGTATTGCCGCGACGCCGATTGCTCGCCGCTTGGCTACCAAGCTGAATATTAATTTGAATGATGTGACGCCAACTGGTCGTCGTAATCGTGTCACTAAAGAAGACATTGAAAAAGCCGCAGTTGCCTTAACCGGTGTTGCAGATTATGAAGAGCAAACACTTACCGGCATGCGCAAAACCATTGCCGCGCGTTTAACCGAGTCCAAGCAAACGATTCCGCATTATCGCGTCAGTGTAGATATTGAAATCGACAGCTTATTGCAGCAGCGCAAATACATGAACGATTCACTTGGTCATGCCATTTCTGTGAATGATTTTGTGATCAAAGCTTGTGGCAGTGCATTGCAGCAAGTACCAGATGTCAATGTGCAATTTACTGGCGACAGTATTTTACGTTTTGATCAGGTTGATATCTCTATGGCGGTTGCTATTGAGGGTGGTTTGATTACACCGGTCATTCGCAATGTTGCCAATAAAGGCTTGCCACAAATTGCAGCTGAAGCAAAAGATCTGGCGCAGCGCGCCCAGAGTGGCAAGCTCACCGTGGATGAATACAAAGGCGGTACTTTCTCGGTATCCAATCTCGGTATGTTTGGTGTTGATCAGTTCGATGCGATTATCAATTTACCGCAGGCGGCGATACTGGCGATTGCCGCTGGTAAAAAGAAGCCGGTAGTGCGTGGCGACAATATTACCGTTGCGACTGTTATGCGGGTGTCTTTGTCCAGTGATCACCGTGCTATTGATGGTGCTGTTGCTGCTCAATTCTTACAGGCGTTGAAAGGATTTTTAGAAAATCCTGCGTCGATGTTGTTATAGAGAGTGTGACTGTGGCAGCTAAAGAGCTAGACCTCCAGCAATTTGATTTAGTGGTAGTGGGTGCAGGTCCCGGCGGTTATGTGGCGGCTATTCGCGCAGCACAGCTGGGGATGAAAACCGCCATTATCGAAAAACAGCATATGGGTGGTGTGTGTTTAAACTGGGGTTGTATTCCGACTAAAAGTTTATTGAAAAGCGCGGAAGTTTATCAAGCTATTCAACATGCGGATGACTATGGTCTGAGTGTGTCAGGAGCTGATTTTGATATTAAAAAAATCGTTAAGCGCAGCCGTGATATAGCCGCCAACTTAAGCGGTGGTATCAGCTACTTGATGAAAAAAAATAAAATCACTGTGATTGATGGCTTTGCAAAACTAAGTGCACCAGGTCAACTGGAGGTCAGTGTTGATGATCATGTGGTAGCGCAAGTGGCGGCGCCACATATTATTTTTGCGACTGGCGCTAGCCCGAGAGTGATTCCGGGTATGGAGCCTGATGGCAAAGTGGTGTGGACTGCTAAAGAAGCGATGACACCTACTAGTTTACCCAAATCATTATTGGTGGTGGGCTCCGGTGCTATTGGTATTGAGTTTGCCAGTTTTTATCGCAGCTTTGGTACTGAGGTGACAGTGGTGGAAATGCTGAATCGCATTTTGCCGCAGGAAGATGCCGATGTATCCAAAGCTGCTGAGCGTTCTTTTAAAAAGCGTGGAATGAAATTTTTTACCGGTGCCAAGCTTGATCAGTTAGAGGTGAAAAAAACCAAAGCCAATGCCAGTTGGACCGATAAACATCAAAAGCCGCATAGCGGTAGTTTTGATCGCGTTATTTTGGCAGTAGGCGTTGTTGCCAATACTGCCGGTTTAGGTTTGGTAGAACAAGGTGTGCAGTTAGATCGTGGCCAGGTAGTGGTCAATGAGTGGTCAGAAACCGCTGTTAAAGGTGTGTACGCAGTTGGCGATATGACCGCACCACCATTGCTGGCGCATAAGGCCAGTCACGAGGCGGTGATTTGTGTTGAAAAAATCGCCGGGCTGGATGATCTGGAGCCGCTTAATCCAATGTCGGTGCCTGGCTGTACCTATAGTTCGCCGCAAATTGCCAGCGTTGGTATGACCGAACAGCAAGCAAAAGATCAGGGCATTAGCGTGCGTGTTGGCAAGTTTGACCTAACCGCTTTAGGTAAAGCGCAAGCGATGGGTGAAACCGATGGCTTTGTGAAAACCGTGTTTGATGATGAAACCGGTGAGTTGCTGGGTGCGCATATGATCGGTGCCGAAGTAACTGAATTAATTCAGGGTTATGTGATCGCGCAAAAATTGGAAACCACTGAGGAAGAGTTGATGCATACCGTATTTGCTCATCCAACAATGTCGGAAGCCATGCATGAATCAGTGTTGGATGCGTTTAATAAAGCCATCCATAGCTAGAACGAGGTTTTGAATGACAAATAAAGTAGCAATTGCTGAAGGTTTGTTTACCTGGCCAGCGGAGAATCCGGCCTTGTTGGGTAGCCGTTGTCAGCAGTGTGGTATTGCTGATTTCCCCAGCAAGTTAAGTTGCATGGCCTGTGGCAGTGAGGATGTGGTGATTGAAGAATTGCCACGCCGCGGTAAGTTGTGGACCTGGACCATTCAGGGTTTTATGCCCAAGACGCCATACCATTCCGATGAAACACCAGAGACTTTTCGCCCCTATGGTGTTGGTTATGTGGAGTTGCCCGGTGCGGTTTGTGTAGAAAGTCGCCTGGTAGAAAATACCCCTGAGCAATTAAAAATCGGTATGGAAATGGAATTGGTGGTGGATACCTTCCGCCATGATGAGGCGGGTAATGAAGTGGTCTCCTTTGCCTTTAAAGCGGTTTAGTGTTTTTTGCTGTAATAAAAAAGCGTAGCAATAAAAGAATGGGCGTTAATGATTGCCCAGCAATGTAGAGAGAGATAGATGGACGTAGCAATTGTCGGTATCGGTATTCATCCTTTTGGTCGCACCCCTGAGCGCAGTGGTTTGCAGCAGGGCGCTTATGCCGCGCGGATGGCATTAAAAGATGCCGGCGTTGAGTGGAAAGATATGCAGTTTGGTTTTGGCGGTAGCGCCAGTGCCGGTAGTGCTGATGCGCTGGTAAATGAATTAGGCCTCACGGGCTTGCCATTTATCAATGTTGCCAATGGCTGTGCGACTGGCGGTAGTTCGATGCTATCAGCTTATAATGCGATTAAGTCCGGCGAATATGATATTGGCTTGGTGGCGGGTTTTGATAAGCACGACCGCGGTGCGTTTAACGCTGACCCTAAAGAGTTGGGTATTGGTGATTGGTACGGTGAAACCGGTTTGATGCTGACCACGCAATTTTTTGCGATGAAAATCCAGCGCTATATGGATAGATATAACATCAGTAAAGACGCGCTAGCCAGAGTGGCGCATAAAGCGTTTGTTAACGGCGCAAAAAATCCCAATGCCTGGCGCCGGCAAGAAATTTCAATAGAAGAAATTGCCAATGCGGTTATGGTCAGTGATCCGCTAACAAAGTATATGTTTTGTGCGCCGGGTGAAGGCGGTGTGTCTTTGGTGCTGTGTCGCGCTGATAAAGCCAAGCAGTACAATCCCAAGCCTATTTATTTAAAAGCCGCCGCATTTCGTTCGCGTCGCTATGGCTCTTTCGAAGTTTTCGCACCTTCACAGGCACTGGAACAAGTCGATGGTCCAACGGTTGATGCTGCTAAAGCCGCTTTTGAAATGGCTGGTGTGGGGCCAAAAGATATTGACGTATTACAGTTGCAAGATACTGAGTCCGGTGCAGAAATTATGCACATGGCAGAAAATGGTTTTTGTGAACACGGCGAGCAGGAACAATTAATTACGTCCGGTGCCACTCAAATCAATGGCGCAATGCCTATTAATACCGATGGCGGTTGTTTGGCTAATGGCGAACCCATTGGTGCTACTGGCTTACGTCAGGTGTATGAAACCTGTTTGCAGCTGCGCGGTGATGCTGGTGATCATCAGGTGCCTAATAATCCCGAGTTAGGCTACACCCATGTTTACGGTGCGCCGGGTATCAGTGCCGTCACTATTTTGCAGCGCTAGTTAAAAAATTTAGAACGAGGTTTACCCCCATGAATGAGAAAGTGAAATTAACGCCGGAACAAATTGCTGCCCGCGACCCAGCTGAATCATTTCAGGATTTATTGAATTTGGAAAAAGTCGAAGTGCCCGCTGCCTTGCGCGAGAGCACAGAAACTTACCTGGGCTCGAATGATATTGATGTAGACCGTTATCTCTCAAAAGAATTTTTTGACTTGGAAGTAGAAAAAGTCTGGCGTAAAACCTGGCAGGCAGCCTGTCGTGTCAATCGCTTGCGTGAAACTGGCGATTATTATGTATATGACATCGTCAATGATTCTATTCTGTTGACTCGCACCGAATCCGGTGAAATTAAAGCGTTTTATAATTCCTGTTTGCACCGTGGGCGTGCCTTGAAGCGCGGTTCGGGTAATGCCGACAATGTGCGCTGCCCTTATCACGGCTGGACCTGGAAGCTGGATGGTGAATTTGATTCAGCGCCTTGCCAGTGGGACTTTCCCCATATTGAAAAAGAAAACAATACATTACCAGAAGTCAGGGTAGATACCTGGGGGGGTGGGTATTTATCAATATGGATGAAAATGCACCGTCGTTGCAAGAGTATATGGAGGTACTACCGCAGCATATGGATCAGTGGAAGCACGAGCAGCGGTTTGTTTCGATGCATGTAGAAAAAGTGATTGCCTGTAATTGGAAGGTGGCTTATGAGGCTTTTATTGAGTCTTACCATGCCATTGCGACTCATCCACAATTGATGCCGTTTCAGGCAATCGATAATTCCCAGTACGATGTGTGGGGTGATCATGTTAGTCGCACCATCACCGCTTATGGTGTCGCTAACCCAACCCATGCCGATCTTTATACCGAGCAGCAATCGCTGGATGCGATGATGGCCTTGATTGATCTCGAAGACCGGCCACAAGTGCCACCGGGTATGACCGCACGGGAAGTCTATGCGCAGTTGAATTTGCCAGTTGCTAATGAACAGGCGGGGGAAGATTTTTCTGAGCGCACCACTATGTCGGAATTGATGGATTCAACCTTGTATTCATTATTTCCTAATTTTGCACCATGGGCTGGTCATGGCACGGTAATTACTTATCGCCATCGCCCCAATGGTGATGATGTTGAAAGCTGCATCATGGAAATTTTCTTGTTGACGCGCTATCCCGAAGGCACTGAATCGCCTGCTGATGCACCCACCTACCGCTTGAATATCGATCAGCCCTTCAGTGAAGGTGCCGAGGTCATGGGCGCTGGCTTCTCCAATGTGTTTAATCAGGATGGCGCGAATTTGCCGCAGGTACAGAAAGGCCTAAAGGCCTCCAAGAAAGGTACCGTGAGCTTGAGTAATTATCAGGAAGTACGTATTCGTCATTTTCATCAGACACTCGATAAATATATTAACGCTAAATAATTTTAATCAGTAGTTTACTGTCGGACATGTTATGAACGATTTATTAAAACCCTTTTCATTGGCAGGCAAAGTCGCGCTGGTGACCGGTGCGTCCAGCGGCTTTGGTCACCACTTTGCAAAAGTATTAGCAAAAGCCGGGGCGAAAGTGATTGTCGGTGCGCGCCGTGGCGACCGCTTGGCTGCATTGTGTGAAGAAATTAAAGCCGATGGTGGTGAAGCCACTGCGGTGAATATGGATGTGACTGACACTGCCAGTATTACAGCGGCTTTTGATGAAGCGGAGCAAGCCTACGGAGTTATTACAATTGTCATTAATAATGCAGGCATCACTATTCCTAAATTGTTATTGGATTTAACCGATGACGACTGGAATGGTGTTATCAATACTAACCTCAATGGTGTTGCCTTTGTTACCCGTGAAGCCTCCAAGCGTATGGTCGCTGCAAAGACAGCAGGCAGCATTATAAACATTGCATCGATTACCGCTGAGCGATTGCAAAAAGCACTGACCAGCTATTCGGCGGCAAAAGCGGCAGTAGTACAGTTTACTAAAGCGGCAGCGTTAGAGTTGGCCCGCCACAATATTCGCGTCAATGCTATTTCTCCTGGATATTTTAATACTGAGCTTAATAGCGAGTGGTTTAAGACTGCTGATGGACAAGCGCTTATACAGCGGGTGCCAACACGTCGTATTGGCCAGCTAGATGAATTAAATGGCCCGCTGTTATTGCTGGCTTCCGATGCGGGCTCCTTAATGACGGGTGCAAATATCACCGTCGATGGTGGCCATGTTTTATCTGAGTTATAGAATAATTCTGCAATCGGCGGCACGTGTTGTTCGCCACTTAATTTAATTGAGGCTAGCTGTAATGATTAATCCATTGACTCAAGCTCGAATTGAACGTGATGGAGCGTTGTGGTCAAACTTGACTATCGCAGATTGTGCGTGGCGTAAAGCTGAAGCTATTCCTGATGATGTGGCAATCTTTTTAGAAGATGAACCTGCCATTACTTTTGGGTCTATCGCAGAAGAAGCACGACGGCTGATTACCGGCTTACAACAACTGGGCATGGAGCAGGGCGACGTGGTGAGTTTCCAGTTGCCGAATTGGCGTGAGTCGGTAGTGCTCGACATCGCTGCTTCTGCCATGGGCTTAATTGTTAATCCGATTATTCCAATTTATCGTGATCGCGAATTGCGGTTTATTTTAAAAGATGCGCGTACAAAATTAATTTATATACCCGAGAAAATTCGCAGTCTGGAATTTCCTGCGATGATAGAGGCGCTACAAGCTGATCTGCCAGATTTGAAACATATTGTTACTGTCCGTGCCGAGCATCATCACGAAGGCATGTTGCGGTTTGAAGATTTGATTGATAATAAGCCTGCAGCAATAAAAGCTTTGCCCGTTGTAGATGCCAATTCTATCAAAACGATTTTATACACTTCGGGTACCACCGGTAATCCTAAAGCTGTTTTACATAGCCACAATACACTCGGCCGCGTTATTCAAAATTCCGTTGATTGCTGGCAGATGAATGGCAGCGATATTATGTTGATGCCCTCACCGGTGACGCATATTACTGGTTACGGGTCGGGTATGGTGCTGCCATTTATTACGCCAGTGAAATCTGCCTTGATGGCGCGTTGGGATGCGGATGCCGCAGTTGAATTTATTTTGCGCACAGGTGCCAGCGCCAGTGTCGGGGCAACCCCTTTTTTGGTTGAGTTATTAGCTGCGGCCAAGCGGCATAACACCGGTTTGCCGACCATGCGTTTATTTGCCTGTGGTGGGGCTGCGGTGCCACCACAATTAATTCATCAATGTTATGAGCAACTGGATAATTGTCGCGCGTTCCGTGTGTATGGCAGTACCGAGGCGCCGGTTATCACTCAAGGCTTTGTGCGTGAAGGTGAGCAGCAATTAGCTGCTGAAACTGACGGTATGATTTACGCTTATGATGTAAAAATTGTTGATGATGAAGGCAGTGCATTGCCAATTGGCGTTGATGGTGAAATTGCTGCACGGGGTGCCGGTATGATGCTGGGCTATGCCGATCCAGAACAAAATGCAGCAGCGCATGACAGTGACGGTTATTTTTATACCGGTGATATTGGCGTGCGCACAGCAGATGATGCCATCCTTATTACTGATCGCAAAAAAGACATAATTATTCGCGGTGGCGAAAATTTAAGTGCTAAAGAAATTGAAGATGTTCTGCACGACCACCCACAAATAAAAGAAGCCGCTGTGGTTGCTATGCCTCACGAACGTTTGGGCGAAGGTGTCTGCGCCTATATTATTCCCGCGAGCAAAGATCATGGTCTGGATTTGGCCGTTATCGCTGCTTTCGCAGATCAAGCGGCATTGGCCAAGCAAAAAATTCCCCAGCATATCGAATTGGTTGATGATTTACCGCGCACCGCTAGCGGTAAAGTTAAGAAAGATATTTTACGTAAACAGATTGCTGAAGCTTTATCAAAATAGCATCAGGTGAAATCGTTAACTGTTGTGCCGTTGGGGGTACAGCAGTCAATGCAGATAATTGCCGCGATGCAGATTGGTTTGTGGGAATAGAGCTTAGCTGTTGTCGAATGTAGAAAGCATAGCCCTACGAGGATATACCGATGGTATTTACCGTTCATTCAACTACCGATGAGGTTGTCGCTGATTTAGAGCTGAGCTCTACTGTGGCAATCATCACCGGCGCTTCCGGCGGTTTGGGTGCGGAAACTGCCCGGGCGTTGGCCGCAAAAGGGGCGACGGTGGTGTTGGTGGCGCGAGATGCTGACAAGTTAGCTGCGCAAGCGCAAGAGATTATTAGCAGTACGGGTAACGCCAAGGTCTTTAATCAGGTAATGGATTTAGCGGATTTGGATTCTGTGCGTTCAGCGGCGCAAACGCTGCTTGAAACTTACCCGGTGATCAATGTGTTGATCAATAATGCAGGCATTATGGCTTGTCCTTATAGTCAAACAGTGCAGGGGTTTTGAGTCGCAGATTGGAGTTAATCATATTGGCCATTTTGTGTTTACGCAATCGCTTATTCCACGATTAAAAGCGTCAGCGCCCGCGCGCATCGTAGTATTAACGTCCGGTGCGCATAAATTAGCAAATGTAGATTTGGCCGATTTGAATTGGCAAGCGCGGGAATATAATAATTGGCTCGCCTATGGCGCGTCGAAAACAGCGAATGCGCTTTTTGCTACAGAACTGCACCGACAATTAGCAGCATTCAATATTACTGTAAATGCTGTGCATCCCGGTGTGATATTTACTGATCTGGCGCGCTACTTAAAACCGGAAGATTTATCGGCAATGGCGGCACCGGGGATGAAAGTGAAACCGGTAGCAGTCGGTGCGGCAACAACGGTGTGGGCGGCGGTAAGTCCGCAGTTGCAAGGGCAGGGCGGATATTATCTTGAAGATTGTCATGTCGGGGTGGAGTTGGATCAAAGTCACGCGCTGGCAGGTTATTGTGACTATGCACTTGATAGTGATAACGCTAAAGCCTTGTGGGATAAAACTGAAGAATTGATTGCAGGAGTAAGCTGATGTCGATTTGGAAAAGTCCGATTTCTGTTGAAGAAGCAAACGGTTTTTCGCTCAATACTTTGGCGGCAACACTTGATATACATTTCACCGAAGTGGGTGAGGATTATGTCGTAGCCACCATGCCAGTGGATCATCGCAATCACCAACCGATGGGTATTTTGCATGGTGGTGCTTCCGTAGCTCTAGCGGAAACGGTAGGTAGTTTTGCTGCACAAATGGCTGCAGAGCCAGGCTATGGATGTGTCGGTTTGGATATTAATGCTAATCATTTGCGCAGTGTGCGTGAAGGATTAGTTACCGCCATCGCCAAGCCGATACACATTGGACGGTCGACCCAAGTGTGGGAAATTAATATCTTTGATGCCGCAGATAGAAAAGTCTGTGCATCCCGTTTAACCATGGCAGTACTGAAAATTTAGCAAAAGACTATTTAACAAGCTGTCAAAAGAACTGGAGTGTGACTGATGAAACGTAGAGATTTTCTTCAATATAGTGGATTAGGTGCTATGGGCGTTGCTGCCACCTCGGTAATGACGGGTTGCACAAAAGAGGAGCCGATAACAAAGTTTTGGCAACAGGGAAATTTCAGACCTGTCAGCGAAGAAGTCACTGAAACCAAGTTAGTGGTTGAAGGTGCAATCCCACCAGAGTTGAGCGGCTTGTATATTCGCAATGGCACCAATGAATCTACTGGTATTGCTGATCACTTTTTTGGTGGCGACGGTATGGTACATGGCGTGCGTTTGGAGAATGGCGAAGCCAAGTGGTATCGCAATCGTTATATCGATACCCCGGTATACCGCAAAGAAAAAACAGGTTTTGGCGCGCCCAAGCCGGAACATACTACCAGCGCAGTATCAGTGATTCATCACGGTGGTGAGTTAATGGCCTTGGGTGAATTTGGTTATCCGTATTTATTGGATGCGGACGATTTATCGACCAAGGGTGTGTTTAATTATGACGGCAAGCTGACCGGGAATATGACAGCGCACCCAAGAATTGACCCCGAGACCGGTGAGTTGATTTTCTTTGGGTACAACGTCATGGCGCCTTACCTTACGTATATGCGCGCAGATGCTGCGGGTAATATGCTGCAGGTTGAGCCAATCACTATGTCCGGTCCCAGTATGATTCATGATTTTGCGGTAACAAAAAATTATGTTGTGTTTATGGATATGCCGGTGCGGTTTTCCTGGTTTTCTGCTGTCGCTGGTAGTGGTTTACCCTTTAAATGGGATGATGGCCACGTTACCCGTTTTGGCGTAATGCCGCGCACGGGAACTGACGCTGATGTGAAGTGGTTTGATATTCCTTCCTGCTTTATTTTTCATATCATGAACTCCTTTGAGCAAGGTGATGAAGTGGTATTTGATGCTGCACGTTACGATGCGTTGTGGGTCAAAGATTCCAATGACTTTTTTCATCCTGCTCGTCTCACCCGTTTTAGTATGAATATGAAAACCGGTAAGGCATCAGTGAATCAAATTTATGAAAAAGCGATGGAGTTTCCACAGGTCAATCGCCAGAAATGGACACAGCCTTATCGTTACGGTTATAGCCTGGCAGTCGATGAAGTGAATGACACCCCGGATTTAATTGAGCAGTCAGAAGGGGGGATTCGTAAATATGATTTACAAACCGGTGAAGTTGATGCCTATATGCCGGGTGTTGAATATACGCCTGGCGAGGCAATATTTATTCCTGCACAGGAATCGGGCGGCGGTGAAGACGAGGGTTATCTAGTCAGCTTTATCTATGACAAGAATACCCGGACCAGTGATTTTTGTATTCTGGATGCGACTAATGTTAGTGCTGGTCCTATTGCCAAAGTTAAATTACCAGTACGAGTGCCCGTTGGTTTTCACGGCGTGTGGGTGCCTGATTCAGCCATGAGCTAAAAATGCAGTGTCGTTTTCCATAAACGCAGCTGTTAGGGCTGCGTTGGTGGACTAATAATAATGAGAAAAATATGACAAGGTTTAATCGCTGGTCGACAGCGGAAAAAGTTTCTGAAGGTGTTGATTTAACCGGTAAAAACGCACTGGTTACCGGTGCTAACACGGGTTTAGGTTTAGAGACAGCGAGAGTGTTGGCGCTGCGTGGTGCCAACGTAATTCTGGCGTGTAGAAATCAGGAAAAAGCAGAGCTTGCCCGCGCCAATATAATTAATAAAGGTCAGGGTGCTATACGGCCTGAGCAGCTGGATATATTGTTACTGGATTTAAATTCGTTGGCCAGGGTAAAAGATGCTGCTAATGCATTCTTGTCCTGGGATCGGCCGCTGCACCTGCTGATAAATAATGCCGGTATTATGATCCCTATGGAGCGTCGAACAGAGGATGGTTTTGAGGCGCATTTAGGTATTAATCATCTCGGACATTTTTTATTTTTCAATCTTATAGTTGATGCTTTAATCGCAGCCAAGGGCGCTCGTGTCGTTGTTGTTTCCTCGGGGGCGATGGCTATGGCTACCCTCACTCCCGAGTTAGAAGATTTAAACTGGCAACAAAGAAAGTTCAGCGGCATGCGCTCTTACGGTGACTCCAAATTAATGAATTTGTTATTTGCCAAAGAGTTGACCAAACGATTTTCGACAGAGGGGATTGTTGCTAATGCGGTTCACCCAGGCGTAGTGGCGACTGAATTAGCGCGAGACCAAAGTTTAGGTTTTATGTTGTTAGGGGTTTTAGCTTTGCCATTTGCAAAAAATGTTAAACAAGGCGCTGCTACCAGTGTTTATGTGGCTACAGCGCCTGACTATGCAGACCGAGGTGGTTTGTATTTTGGTAATTGCAGCGAGTGGAAGCCTTCGTATCAGTTAGCTCAGGATGAAAATACCGCCAGTGCTTTGTGGCAACGCAGTGGTGTACTTACCGCACAGTAACTTTTCGCTAGAGAAATTACTGTATTAGAAAAATATAAGAGGTGTTGGATGGGAACTTTATCAGGAAAAACCGCCGTAGTACTGGGTGCATCAGGTAGCAGTAATTTTGGTTCGGCAATTGCTCGCCGGTTGGCGGCTGAAGGTGCCAATGTGGTTGTTGCAGCCAGACGTAAACAAGCGCTTGAAGATCTTGCGACTGAAATCGATGGCTTCGCTGTCGCCTGTGATGTTACCGATGAAGCGCAGATAGAAGCCTTATTTGATGCGTCGATAACAAAATACGGCCAAGTCGACATTGCCATTTTTTCAGCGGGTGTCCATGCTGCCGGTGCTATCGCAGAACTTAGCGCTGATCAAATTCGTCCCACTCTGGAAATCAGTTTTATTGGCGCGTTGTTATTTTTTAAACACGCTGCTCGAGTGATGGTTAATGGTGGTTCTGTATTGACTATCTCTTCATTAACCGCTCGTTTACCGGGACCTGGTTTGTCAGTCTATGCTGGCGCGCGGGCGGGAATAGATTATGCATTGAAGATAGCTGCGGTTGAGTACGCGGCCAATAAAGTACGCTTTAATTCTATTGCTGCCGGTCTAATTCAAACGGATATGACCGATGGTTTTTTTGCGATGGAGTCGGTTATTAACGCCCATCTTGAAGAAACGCCTGCCGGACGTATGGGTACGCTGGACGATATGGCAGAAGCTGCTTTGTATCTGGCCGATGATTCCCGTTCAGGTTATATCAATGGCCAGGTTCTGGATTTGGCCGGTGGTCAGCAGATGGGGCGCTTACCGCGTTTTTAATGTTGCTACTATGACCAAGCCTTCAGATTCACATGACCCAACTTTGTTGCCCGACACCTATAGTCGGCCAGCATCGCGATATTATTTACTGGGTATTTTAACGCTTATCTACGCTGTTAATTTTATCGATCGGCAATTGCTGGCCATTTTACAAGAGCCGATTAAACAAGAGCTAGGTTTGAGTGATAGCCAGTTGGGTTTGTTAACCGGTTTTGCCTTTGCTGTATTTTATGTCACGGCAGGTATTCCCATTGCCAGCCTTGCCGATCGCGCAAACCGCCGCAATATTATTGCCGTTGTGCTGAGTGTGTGGAGCGTGATGACCGCAGTCAGTGGTTTTGCTCAAAACTATTGGCAATTATTAGCCGCCAGAATCGGCGTGGGTGTAGGCGAAGCGGGATGTAGTCCACCAGCGCATTCGATGTTGTCGGATGTGTTTCCGCCGGGGTTCCGCGCTACTGCTTTATCGATATATTCCTCCGGGATCAATATTGGTATTTTATTTGGCTTTTTATTGGGCGGTTGGCTAAATGAATATTTTGGCTGGCGGGTCGCTTTTATTGTGGTCGGTTTACCGGGGTGTTGTTGGCGTTGGTGGTTCGTTTTACTGTGAAGGAACCCATTCGAGGCTACTCAGAAAACCGCGCGCAGTCTAATGAAGTTAAACCGCAATCAAGCGTAAAAGCAGTGTTAGCTTTATTTTGGGCTAGCCCCAGTTTGCGGCATTTAATTGTTGCCGGCTCGCTGACCGCTTTCAGCGGATATAGCCTTTCAAGCTGGATGGCCTCATATATTATTCGCACTTATGGTATGGCCACCGGCGAACTGGGTACCTGGTTAGCCTTAACCATGGGTTTGTTTGGTGCCGTCGGCACGTTGGCTTCAGGCGTGATCGCCGATAAATTAGGTCGTAAAGATCAGCGCTGGTATATGTGGCTGCCTGCTATTGCTGCCGCGATTGCGATGCCTGCGTTTGTGGTCACGATGATGGCGACAACCGCAAAAGCAACATTGCTGCTGAATATTATTCCTACTTTATTATCGACAGTTTATGTTGGCAGTTGTGTGGCGATGATCCACGGCGTATTGGGTGTGAATATGCGAGCAACCGGCTCAGCCATATTTTATTTCATTATTAATATTATTGGTCTGGGCATGGGACCGTTTTTAATTGGTGTCAGTAGCGATTACTTGCAAGCGGATTACGGCGTGGCATCTTTGCGCTATGCGATGATCGGACTTATTTCCGGCGCCGGACTTTGGTCGGTGTTTCACTATTGGATGGCTGCTAAAACCTTGCGAGAAGATTTAGCAGCTGCGCCACAATAATTGGAGGAATGTTATGAGTGCTTTGCGTGGCGTGTATTTATTGTTGGCAATAGCCGGGTTGGTGATACCGTGGTATTTCAACTTGCAATTCATCGCTGAATCTGGAGGAGGCTTTGATGTTGCGGAGTTTATCGCCGCTAGCAGTAGCAATGCAGCGTCAAGTTCTTTGAGTTGGGATTTAACTATTGCCTGTCTAGCCGGTTTGATCTGGATTTACGCTGAGAGCAAGCGTTTACAGATGCCATTTTTTTGGGTCTATATCGTACTGGCCTTTACCATTGCTTATGCTTTCGCTTTTCCTTTATACCTGTTTTTCAGGCAGGGAAAACTGGAGCAATCTGAAAGAAAAAAATTATAAACTAATCGCTAACTATTAGCGTTAATCAATCAAGAGGAAATAATAATGTCAAACGAATTGCAAGGTTATGAAGACGTTACGCTTTATGGTCTAACCCCTGAGCGTGAACAGGAACTACTCGACAAACAAATCGAATGTAATTTTGTGTGGTCCAATAAAAGTGGTCATGGCTTGGGTGTGATCATGAATTATATTGCCAAAGATGGTTCTATTTGGTTGACGGCTACCAGCCAACGGGCACGCGTTAAAGCGTTGCGCCGTGATCCACGTGCTTCAGTCGTTATCTCGAGTATGGGTACTGATATGGGCCCAGGTAAAACAGTGACTTATATGGGTACCGTAACAATCCATGATGATCAGGCAACTAAAGATTGGTTTTATCCAGCGATGGCCGAAATTATTTCACCTTATCCTGCACCTACGGTTGAGGCGGCTATTGAGCATCTTGATACGCCATTGCGCGTGGTTTTAGAGCTGGTACCAGAAAAAGCAATCAAGTTTGATGGTGATAGTATTTCCAAAACTTCTTATGAAGGTCAAGTTCCTGGTCAAGAAAAATCCAGTTAAGGAGATATTGATATTGGAAATTTCAATTTTAGTCAGCTGCCCATTATTTTGGAAAAGTTATCAGCGTAACTGGAATTATTGCGTGGTGTTGCACCGAATACAGGTGCTGACGAAGGTTGTATTTCCTTTGATATCTTGTTGGAGCAAAACCAGACTGCCCGGGTTTTCTTTGTAAAGCGTTGGCAGTCAATGGCCTGTTATAAAAAGTATACTGAGTGGCGTATCGCGACCGGTATGATGGAAACTATGGCACCGTTTCTAGCTGGAGCGCCAGACGTTAAATATTGTAAGAGTCTGGCCATGTAATGTCTTAAGAGAATGCTTATCATGAAAAAAGTCTTAGTCGCAGGTGCTACCGGTTATCTTGGTAAGTTTGCTGTACAGGCGTTTAAGCAACAGGGGTATTACGTGCGTGTGCTTACTCGCAGTGAAGAGCGCTTGTATCAACCTGGACCATTTACTGCGCCAGCGCTAACCAAAGCTGATTTTGATGAAGTGTTTCTGGGTGAGGTCACCAAACCGGACACCTTGGTTGGTATGTTAGACGATATCGATATTGTGTTTTCCTGTGTCGGTATTTCGCGGCAAAGGGATGGCCTTACGTTTGAACAGGTAGATTATCAGTGCAATAAGAGTTTAATCGACTTGTGTGCTGGTTCGTCAGTTACCCGTTTTACTTACGTTTCCATGCAGGGTGCAGAAAATATTATGCAGCTTGCCATCACCAAAGCGCATGAAAAAGTAGTCGGTGCATTAAAAACGTCCGGCTTGGAATACCGAATTGTGCGCCCGTGCGGATACTTTTCGGATATGGGTGCTGTGTTTGATATGGCAAAAAAGGGTCGCGCTTTTTTGGTGGGCGCCGGTACCAATAAGATGAATCCGATTTATGGCGGTGACTTAGCTCAGGCCTGTGTTGAAATTACTGCAGGTGATGAGCTGGAAGTTGAAGTGGGTGGTCCGGATATTATGACCCAGCGTGAAGTCGTGGATTTAGCCTTTGAAGTGGTTGGTAAGCCGGTGAAAGTCACGGTAATTCCAATGTGGCTTGCCAGAGGTTTGGTAAAATTTATCGGTCTGTTATCTACCCAGTTTGGCGATCTGGCTGATTTTATAGTGACCGCTGGAGAAATTGATGGCGTCGGCCCCCGGCGCGGAACTACAACCTTACGCAGTTATTTTGAACAGTTAAATTCAGCGTAGTGATAGTGTCCACATAAAGTGACAATTTTCGCGTAAAAACCGTCACCACAGATCTTGATGTTTTCGACGACTGTAATACTTCTTTTAGCGGACATAATAAAAGACCAGTGAAAGTCGAGGCTTACGTCTTGAATGTGCCAAAAGCG
Source organism: Oceanicoccus sp. KOV_DT_Chl (assembly GCF_900120175.1). NCBI lineage: Bacteria > Pseudomonadati > Pseudomonadota > Gammaproteobacteria > Cellvibrionales > Spongiibacteraceae > Oceanicoccus > Oceanicoccus sp. KOV_DT_Chl. The sequence continues at coordinate 986,930 of NZ_FQLF01000002.1, read as the reverse complement.
GACCTATTGGCTATCATGCTTGAGATAAAAGCAGACATAAAAACCGTGTCCGTTTTATCGGGTCCAGTTCCATGGTCCGTTAAACACGTTTTAGCGCTCAGACTTCCCGACAATGAAGTTTTCATTATTTACATGGCCATTTGTTTTAAGCATATCAGAAAACATGCCGTACACATTTTCCCCGTTAATATACCATGCCCAATCTCTATGCCACCATTGATTGTTATTGTCTTGTCCATGGCATTTTAAAACGTATTTACCATCAGATTCCTGTGCTGGATAGAAATCTGGACATGTATAACCACTTGTTCTCCACCAGTGGAAATCAGGCATTCCAACTTCATTATTTTTTGAAGGTACGTCCCATGCATATATTTTACCGTTGACGTGCTTATAGAAAAGAATTGACCAAATATGATCGCTGTAATGGTCACCGTACATTGGATGTTTTTCTAGCCTGGTCTCTCCACTTTTAAGGTCACCGATATATATACGAGGTAGCTTAGCTTCAGCCAATTTACTCGGCCCCATGGATAAAAACATAGGGGACATATAACCAATGAATCCGGCAATGACGAATGCCCAGACTATGAATAAGAGAATTTTTTTTCGGTTCATAATGCCGCTAACGAGACTGTAGAAAAACACTTTCCAGCATACACTTATCCACAGCCCATTTATTATTAATTTTATTGATCATAAAGCATTCAAAACCATTTTACATAATCATTTAATAGGTGCACTTTCATTCAATATCACCACTGTGGATATTATCAGCTTGTTATGTCGGCTTTCGGGAGCTAGAAAAGAACAATTGATTAGGGCTTATTTGGGTCAGGTAGCGACCTGGAGCGCAATCAGGAGCGATGTACCCTTGTGTGCCATTAACAGACCCTTAGCAGAATCAAAAAAGGCTACCGAAGCAGCCTTGATGTACAGCTTCTAGATAATTATTTTTTGCGTTTAACGCCAACCAAGCCAATTAACGCTGAGCAGAATAACCATGCTGCTGCTGGAATAGGAACTGTGCGCACTAAATAGGAGCCGGAATAATCACTAGTGTAATTAACACTTCTTGTGGTTGAACCATCAAGATTTAATTCTCGCCGACTCCCATTATAAACAGCATTCATAGAGATCAGATTACTTTCATCAGTAAAGGTGCCCGTAATCCCTGATATACCAAACCTTGTTCCTGATGAATTGTCTGGAATTGTACTTCCAAGATAATCTGTTAATTCTCTTGTATTTTGATTTAAACCATCGTTCGGCCAGATCCCGATGCTTTGCCATTCGGGTAGGCCGAACGCCCTTATCAGCGTCCTGACCTCCTGATGCGTTGCATATCTCCAGCCTTCAAAAGCGCCTCCTTCCTGTAACATGGGAATCATATTGTTATATGAAATACCTAGAGTCTGGGTTATATCAAGCCATTCGTTGCTTTCAGTTTGACCATCCTCTTCTGTAATCATAACTTTGGTGATTAGCTCATCCCCAGTGCTATAGAGGTCAACCGCTTCAACTGAAATAAAATCGGCAAACGCCACATTATTTAGAGTCAGTGCTAGGAACGTGAGAATAAAAAGTTTATTTAGCATGAGGGTTGCTCCATATAGTGTAGCTATCCAATGTAACTGAATTATCACAGTCATATTCGCCCTTAGTCAAACTCGTCATGTAAAGAATCGCGACAGACAGAAGCTATTTGAGTAATAGTACCGAAACAATATAGCAGGAAAGCTCTGCTGAGGTTCAGCCAGCTCCACTGGAGGCTAAGACTTACGGTTATATGACTAATGACGGCTATGGGTCACCTTGCGACCACAAGCTCAACAAACCTCACACATCTCTAACGTGCCATTAAGAGACCTTACTAACGAGAGTGTTTAGAAAAAACCGGTCATTAAATATTCGATACGACCCCTTTTATTATTTTTTGTGGTTAGTATTTTCTAATTCACTGAATAATTAGTCAAATCGAAACTGTAAAGCCTTCCGTCACTTTGCGAAAATAAGTGAATAAATCACCCGAATGAGTAAAAAAGCTAATGTCCGTTGTGGGGTCAGGTAGCGACCAGAACCACAACAATCTGTAATCTTCGCTAACGTGCCAAGAGCGTCCAGCGAATTGGCGTCATTCCCGCGTAGGCGGGAACCCAGTTGCGAAAAACCATACTAACGTAGTTCAATATGCCTAGACTGGATTCACAGGAAATTTACGAGCTTAGAGCTAAAATTTTTACTAAGCACTCTGTAGCAATGGATTCCCGCGTGCGCGGGAATGACGATGATTGTAAATACTTCTGTTTTGAGTCATCAACAGCCGAAAACAATTTTTCATTCATATGAAACTTAAAATCAAAACATCGGCAACTTTTAGTTCAAAGCTGCCACTATAGTTAACGCTTTCACAATATCCCGCTGCGTCAGCTTCGTGCCAAAAGCGGTCATTAACGAAAACAAAAAGGCTCCAAACGGAGCCTTGAGATAAAGATTTTTTGGTAAATTATTTTTTACGTTCGAAGCCTGCTAATCCAACTAAAGCCGTTCCAAATAACAAAAAGGCTGGCGGTACAGGCACTTCTGTCACGCTTACTAGTTCAAACTCATCGAGCCTGATGTGATTTCTATTGCCATCCACTTGCCAACTGCCAAAACCGTAGGTGATGTCTTCTAACATGCCCGGTGTTGCATTTGGTAACTCCGTCGGTACCCAGTCATAGATAAACAGTGTTAAGTAATTACCAATCTCGAAGACGCTTCTATTCTCGTTCACTTCGCCTAAGAAGTAAAAATCGTCGATCCAGTCATAGTTCATTTCATTCAGGTTGTAACTCGGGCCATCAATGAGCTCGGCATAATATTGATCATATCGGTATTCAATCTGATCATCTTTACGGGCTTCGCCTGGGTGGTCTAAATCAAACAACACGGTATAGGAGACAGTTTCACCGATTGTCACACGACTTGCAGCATCATCACCTCCGAAGCTGGTAACGACTGCGTTCAGTTCCAATAGATAGGGGGCAGCATTTACAGTGCTGGCACAACAAACGATTGCAATGAGGGATAACAGTTTTTTCATGAAGATCAATCCTTGATGATTGTATTTACTATTGTTGGCTAAAGCAGTAACAGTATAACGGTTACAAGCCGAGCCCTTAGAATAATGATAACGTAATCGTTGTCGCTGCATCAAACGTAATTATTTACATGGACGCTTTAACGTCTTAATAATGAGTCGAAGCACTCAGTGTGGAGGTCCAGCCGTGAGGCGACATTGATTGACTCACGAGTCGCACTCAGCTTGATATAAAGAGAAATGGGAGGGTTATTGAGAGCGCAGGGAATCTAGTTTGAGAAGTCGGCTTCGGGTCACTATTGCGCCTATAACGATAAAAGGATCAATATTCGCTGCCGTACCAATAGCGGTCATTAGCAAAATCAAAAAAGGCTACCGAAGTAGCCAACTATAAGATCTGGCTAACCGCGTTTTATCCGCTTAGCTTGTTGTTGAGTTCTAGCGTAATAGCGGCTTAACTCTTTGTCGTTGGCACGGCGTTCCGCCAAGCTTGCACTGTTGATTTCCTGCTCTCGGAGTAGCTTGCGGTAGCTGTATAGTCTGCGCTCCTCCAGCTCGCCTGATTCTATAGCGTCTTTAACCGCACACTCAGGCTCGCTATCGTGTTGGCAATTGCCATATCGGCATTGCCTGGCGACGGCTTCGATGTCAGCAAAGGTTACAGCCACGCCCTGCTCACAATCTGTCAATTGCAGCTCACGCATACCGGGCGTATCTAAAATCATGGCATCATTAGGCATTACCAGTAATGAGCGACGGGTGGTGGTATGCCTACCCTTGCTATCATCTTCACGAATTCCAGATGTGCTCTGCAATGGTGTTCCCAGTAGTGTATTGGTGAGCGTTGATTTGCCCGCACCAGATGAGCCTAACATAACCACCGTTTTGCCCGGTGTGCACCAATTTAATAAAACACCACTGCTTTCGTGGTCTAACCCATTGAGCGCTTCGACACAAAGAAGCGAATCCAATTGCTGCACCTGATTGCGTAAATCATCAGCGCCAGGGCAAAGATCGGCTTTGGTGAGTACGATAACCGGCTCTACCTGCGCCTCGTGGGTAAGGCTTAAGTAGCGCTCAATGCGATTTAAATTAAAGTCGTCATTCAGCGAGCAAACTATAAAAGCGGTATCAACATTAGCGGCAATTAGTTGCACTGAGACTTTGCTACCAGAAGCCTTGCGTCGAAAACAACTCTTGCGCTCTAACACCCGAGTAATACGTTTCTCTCCGTCCAGTAATATCCAGTCACCAACGGTTAAAGACGGGCACAAGTGGGTGAGTTGAATGGACTGCCTGCCTGCTTCTGACGCGACTTCAATTTCAGATTTGTGGTGTTCTAATACTCTCGCCGGGATAGCATTATCCCACTCATCGAGGTGCAGTTGTTGTTGAAAAAAAGGCTGCCAACCAAGGCTGGCTAAAGATAATAAATTATTCACGGTAAACCCCTGGCGCATTGCACCAATAGAAAAAATTCAGGGCTGAGAGCCCCGGCTAAAAACCGGGCTAAAACTGGTAGGCTAAGTCGAGGTTGACTTTAAACCTATGCGATTGCCCAGTTAGGCATGAATACAATCATCTTTCGATCTCCTAACCGTTTGTGAAGTTTTAACTATAGCATACTGCATTAGTGCTATAGGAATATTAACACAGGGCTCCTATTCGCTACGAAGTAACAAACATCGTTTAAATACAATTCTGAAAATAGCCTGCTAATTTATAACTATTACGCTTATCGGCTTCGAGTAGCCGGATTGAAATGTTATCTAAATTTAAAAGGGAAGATGATTGGGCTAGATCCATCCATCTACGGTACACACTCAATGAGGCGCACTAAGGCTACGCTCATTTACAAGCAAACCAAAAACCTTCGAGCTGTTCAGTTATTACTGGGACATACAAAACTTGAAAGCACTGTTAGGTACTTAGGCGTGGAAGTTGATGACGCGCTTGAAATGTCTGAAAGTATAGAGATTTGAGACATTAAAAACGCCAGCGGCTTCGGTCGCTGACGTGCCAGCTTGAGACATTAGCACGAGGCTGGATCGAAACGATCTTGCAGTGGCACGGCGCGGGGTCGGACCCACTTTTGTGCTGTTTACAAAAGTGGCTCTGACCCCTGACAGAAACCGTTGGCACGATTTCCCTAAATAAACCTTTTTCAGGTCACTCCGATTTATCAACTTGCCATTCTGGCAGATACTTCGAAACAACATCGTGCCAACGGTTTCTAACGGGGGTCAGAGCAAAATTTTACAAACAACGTAAAATTATTGGTCTGACCCCACATTGTGCCGCGAGAAGATCGGCCTATCCGATTTCCTGCCAGCTGGAATGCGCACTTAATTGCTCGAGTCAGCGCAGTGTCAACTACCTAAGTAAGCCCATTCACAGCCACTAGCCTGCTCCTGACCCAGCAGTAGTTAGAGACAACTAGTTAATAAGTCTGCTTGCCGTCTCCCGGCATTGTTCTAACGGTATTATTCAGGGAGGTGCTGTTATCAGTCCAATATACCGATCGGCTCAAGTTCATCGATGACTGGCTGACGGGCATCCATGGTTGGTTCAGGTTCAGCAAGGGGGGCACAATAAAATTTCTCGGCAAAATAAACGATTCGCTTTGGAATGGCTACGCCAATGGCTTCGAGGATCTGTTGCTGCTGGCGCCAATCCGGTATTCCTTTTTTTACTTCGTTTAATTGTTTGGAGGAGGGGGCGCCGATCAACGGATGTTCCAGGTGCCTGTGCAAGGATTTACCGGCTTCGTTAATACGATGAAATTCACTGCCGCCGGCAAATCGTTTTGATGGCTCCCATACTTTGTCAAAGGGAACTTTGGCGGCAACCAGTTTATCTTCCATGCTCAGTTTCGCGCCTCTGACATCAGCATAATAATAGCGCAGCAATTCAGCCCCTGTGTTTCGGCATACCGTAGAAACCACATTTTCCCAAGGCGATGACAGCCATTGATAGCGAAAACGATCAGCTTTAAGAATGGTGACGATCACGGTTGTGATGTCTTTCATCGCTTGTACCTCATGCAATAGGGCAGTTGTCCAAGTGTTTGCCGGGCTGAATTATATCTTCGCATCGCCGGTAAAGCAGTAAGGTATTTCCGCAAATTGACCCAGGTCACAAAAATGCTATGAGACTCCAGCTAGGCGGCTTTGTGCTTTTGCTTAGAGTAGACTTTGCGGGGTTAGGCTGCATTGCGGCCATTTATAAAGCGGATTTCAACACAGGATAAAGACCTTGCAGGCCATAGCGTTATTGCTGATGCATTGGTCAGTAGCGTTAATTCATTAGATGTTAATGGTTTAGTAGCAGCATGCCATGGATAATAGTTGGCGCTATAACAGTGGTAGAGGGTCAAACAATAGCCAGCCAATGACTCGGGCTGCTGTTATATCGACATGAGCTGAATGTTGAGTTAATCAAAGTAACCATTGGAATCATTATGTCTGATCAGGAATTTCCGGAGCTTAGTTGCTACTTACTACCGGGCCATACCCAAACGCCAGCAGATGCAATGCTTGAAGCAAAAGAGGCAGAAGCGCTGGGACTGGGAAAGGTTTGGGTGTCCGAGCGCTTTGACGTCAAAGAGGCCGGGTTATCTGCTCGGCGGCACTGGCGGTCACTGAGAGAGTTAAGGTCGCCACCGCCGCCACCAATATTCATACACGCCATCCGCTACTCCTTGCCTCCATGTGCAGTTCGCTGCACAGCCTATCTGGCGGCCGTTTTGAATTGGGTTTGGCGCGGGGTGTCGCCATTCGCAATCAGTTAATGGGTCTTGAAAATGTCAACAATCAGCAGATGGTGGATGGTTTAACCGTGTTGCGTACCTTATGGCGAGGGGAAAAGGTTATGGGCTATGAGGGCCCGTTAGGTCAATTACCTTACCTCAATATGGGGGATTGGTTGGATGCTGATATACCTATTTATTTTGTGGGGTTTGGCGAGAAAAGTTTGGCTTTCGCCGGGCAGCACTTTAACGGTGTACATCTGCACACCTTTATTACTCCGGCCGGGCTCGGTCGGGTGCGAAAGGCGATTGCTGAGGGCGCTACCAAAGCGAACCGTAATGCCGCTGAGATAAAAATATGCAGTGTGATGGCAACATTGATTAATCCGGATCGGACCGCCCATTTACAAAAACGGGTAGCGCGAATGGCGACCTATATGCAGGCGCCTGGCTACGCTGAAATGTTGGTAGCACTGAATGGTTGGGATCCCGCGGTGCTAACCGCTTTTCGGGAGCATCCACTGGTAAGTTCTATGTTGGGTGGCATTGATAGTGTTGCAACGCTGGAACAATTAGAGGAAATTGAACAATTGATTCCGTCTGAGTGGTTAGCTGCAGCTGCTGTAGGCAGCCCTGAGGAATGTGCTTTGCGGATTCAGCAGGAGTTTGGGCATGGGGTAGATGAAGTGTGCATTCATGCGTCGACGCCAGCAGAGTTTGCCCCTGTTATTGATGCTTACCGCGCACTTAAAAATAAGGGTTAAGGTAAAACGATAGCAGTAATAGTTTAATACAATAATTTGAACGTTCCGGTTTAATAAATAGGACACTTTTATGCATCTGGCCTTTAGCTCAATGAATACCCCCAACGATCCACACCCGGCAGTACTTGCCAAGGCACTGGAAGAGCGAGGTTTTGAATCGCTTTGGTATGGCGAGCACAGCCATATCCCCTGTTCACGGCAAACACCTTACCCGCCCGGTGGTGAAATGCCAGATCCCTATAAAATGATGTTAGATCCCTATTTGTCATTAATGACGGCGGCGAATGCAACCACCACTTTACGTTTTGGTACAGGGATCGCGCTGTTAATGGAGCGTGATATTTTTTCCCAGGCAAAAACCATTGCGACATTGGATCGTTTGTCTAATGGCCGCCTGATGATTGGCACGGGTGTGGGTTGGAATCAGGAAGAATTTGAAAACGCGAACCCACATCCGTTTAAAAAACGCTACAGTGTATTGCGTGAAACGGTAGCCGCAACGCGTAAATTGTGGACTGAAGCTGAGCCTTCTTATCAGGGGGAGTTTATTAAGTTTGATCCGGTATGGGCAGAACCCAAGCCTGTGCAAACCGGCGGTCCCAAAATTTTTATGGGGGCGATGGGACCGTTGGGCAGAAAACATGCGGCCGAGTGGGCAGATGGTTGGTACCCAGTTGATGTGGCGATGGGGGATGTAGCCAAAACCCTTGCCGCTTTTAAGGAAGAAGTGAAAGCGGCAGGGCGCAACCCGCAGGATGTGGAAATTAATATTCAAATTATGAATGCCATTGACCTCGATATTTTAAAATCCTATCGGGATATGGGCGTACAGCGGGCTACTATCGGTGTGTCTATGGATTTATGGGATAAGCCAGAGTCCGTGATGCCGATGATTGATGAGTTTGCTAAAGTGATTCCGGAATTAAAAGCTTAAACCAAGGTAAAAAATAATAGGGGAGGGTGATGGCTACATTATCGGATACGGTATTACGCGTCACTGCGGATAAACTGATCGCCGCTCATCAAGCCGCTAGTCAGAGTAACGACTGGCTATTTTTTGTCGATGAGTTGTACGCGAAAGATTGTATTTATACCTGCCAATATGCCGGGGTGATGGAAGTTACCGCCAATGGTATTGAGGAGATTAAGGCGACCCATTATGGCCGCGATATGCAGGTTGGCTGGGAAGGTTGGAGCTTTCCCTATGAGGGCGTTTATACCGGCACCGACAATAATTTAATTACCCATTGGTTGAATCGTGGCCCCGGCAAACGTGCCGACGGCAGTTATTTTCAGACACCAGGGATTTCCTTTATCACGCTCAATGATGATGCTAAAATTTGTCGCCAGTTGGATATGTTTGACCTCGCCCACCAAATGAAACTCTGTGATGAGCTGGAGAGTGCTGGATTATTATCAGCGCAGTTAAAAGTGCAGTGGGTTATTCCGATGAAAGAAAAGTTGGGGCAGCAGTTAGCAGCTAATGTCGGTTCTCATTAAGAAGACGCAACTTATTACCTTAATTCGATTCGAAAAAGTAAGCCTCCCAAGAATCAGATCCTGGTTTTTAAACGCCAACTAATTATAAAAGAGTTTATATCGCATGGACATAAAATCAGTTTCGACCATTGCAGATGACTTTATACACACCGCTCAGTTCGCTATCAGTGATGCCAACACCTATATTCAATTACTTGTTCTCGTCGTTATTTACATTTTTTCTTTCACCGTTGCTTATAAAATAAGGCATAGTTTCGGCCTAACTCATAATGAGCCATTACAGGGTGCCCATCCAGTTCGCAAACTTGCTTTTAGAATTGGTGAGATATTATTCCCATTATTAGCAATTATGATACTTCAGGTATCAACTAAAGCAGGTGAAAGTCTAGCGTTCACTCCTTGGCTAATCGAATCAGCAATAGCCATTGCAGTATTATTATTTTTTAATTCTTTAATACGCGTTTTTGTTCACGGTAAATTCCCAGCATCTTTGTTTAGATGGGTTGGGTTGCCCATAATTTTGTTACATTTACTAGGATGGTTACTGCCTGTTATTAAGGCCCTCGAAGAAATATCACTGGAGGTCGGTAATATAAATATTTCTGCTTACGGTGTTACCAGGGTCCTCATTTTTGGTAGTTTCTTATTTTGGCTGGGTCGCGTTTCAAACAATTTTGGTAAAGCGGTGATAAGGAATCACGATTCTCTTGATGTACCTACTAAGGAAGTATTTAGCAAGCTTTTTGAGGTTGTTCTTTTCTGTATAGTGGCTCTGCTGCTGTTAAATGTTATGGGGGTCAATCTGACAACGCTGGCAGTATTTGGTGGCGCTGTCGGTGTAGGGCTAGGGTTAGGCTTACAGTCTATCGCTTCAAATTTTATATCGGGGATCATCATCTTGCTCGATCGCTCACTGACAGTTGGTGACTTTGTAGAATTAGATGATGGGCAAAAAGGATTTGTCCGAGAATTTAGAATGCGCTATACCGTATTAGAAACCTACGACGGTAAAGATATTTTAGTTCCAAATGAAAAGTTCATTTCTTCTTCGATGGTCAATTGGACTCACAAAGACCCAAAGCAAAGATACCGTGTGTCGATTTTTCGGTACCTTATGCCACAGATGTTCGTAGTATGGTCGAATTGATCAAAGTTGCGGTCGCCGAACATGAGCAAGTCATAAGCGGTTTAGATGTACCATTTGAAGAGCGGCCTGATTGTGAGATAGACAGTTTTGGCGACTCAGGTATCAACATGTTTGTCGAGTTTTGGATGTATGGTGTTGACGATGGTAAAAACAGGGTAGGCGGAGACCTAATGCTGATTATTCTAGAAACCTTGAGAGAAAATGGAATCGAAATACCCTTTCCTCAACGTGAAGTTAAAATTCTCAATCCCGAGCAGGACACGGCAAAAATAGCAAACAAGCTTTTAGCTATTTGCTTTCTTCTTTTGCTTTCTTCTAATTCTATAGTGGATGCAATGCCGATATTGCGCGTATTATACGCCTCCTTATAATATTGAAATTAAGGCTTTACTCTAATGGATTATTTAACGTTAAATCAAGGGTCAGACTCCTTGATCGCCCCTTGATCGGAGGGCTCAGTTCGGTTTTGACAGCAAGTAGGTAATGGCGTCAGCCAATGCCGCACATTCCTCTTCAATCGATTGCTTGCTGATATTGCCTTTCGGATTGATCTCGTCAACCATGCCGCAGTGTTGCGAACAATAGCCTGCGGGCGACCTGGCTTTGCTTGGGTTGTGGCGCTTGCTGAAAATAATTCGTCCCAGAGTGTGGAGGTTTTTTTGCCCACTGGGCGACTTGGCGCTGGCCATCGATAGTCGATTTTTGGCTTTTGCCGGCATTGCGCAAGATGGCAATGGATACGCGGTATTCTTTTTTATTGACCAGTGACCACACGACATCGATCAATTGGCGTACGCGGTTGTGCAAATCGCTGTCGTCAATTTCAGCCGTGCTGAGGGTTTGGGCAAAATCTTCAAATATATAATCGAGGACAGCCTGCAGCAAACCATCCTTATCACCAAAATGGTATTGCAAAACACCCCATGATACGTCCGCTGCTTCGGCTATTTTATTGGTATGCGCTTCGTGAAAACCTTCTTTGTAAATGCAGTTGATCGCCGCCAGTATGACTTTCTTGCGAGTGAGTTCACGTTTGCTGGTTTTTGGGCTATTCAATTTATACTCTCAACAATAAAAAAGTGAGTTTGCCAAATATACACTCTTCCTACAATCAGAGATTTAAGCTAGCAGTAAAAACCGTAGTGAACACTTAAGCGATATGTAATATTTTATAGTTGAAACTATAAAAAAAATTGGTTACTGTGGCGTTCAAATCACTGTCCTTGCGTCTGTGAGGATGAACCATTGTAGAGGAGCCCTTATGTCTGCTTATAGTCGTGAAGAAATGGAAGAAATGATGCGCCGCTGGTTGGCGGTCAATGATAAAGCCGAGCAAGAAGGTAATTGGCGTCATCTGGCTGATTTTTATAAAGAAGATGTTATTTATGGCTGGGATACGCCGAGTGGCAAATATGAATACACCAGTCGAGAAACGGTGCGTGAAACCTGTGTTGGTGCGGCCATGGACCCCTACAAAGGCTGGACTTATCCCTATGACAAGATTGTTATTGATGAGACCCGTGGCGAGGCCTTTGTTACCTGGTGGCAAACACCACCCGGCGCACCGGTTCGTGCCGATGGCAGTGAGATGAAAGTGATTGGCGCTTCCTGGTTTAAGTATGGGGGTGATTATCAGTGGTCAGAGCAGCTGGATATGTACGACTACACCAATATTACTAATCTGATTAAAGAGTGTGTAGAAACCGGCGTATTGGAAAAAATGCCAACCATGTCCACTGAAATGGTTGCGAGTGAGGAATAAACAATGACTGAAGCTGCGCATGTAGATTTAAAGTTGCCACCGAAGGTTAGTGGTGAAAAACCTGATATCGGTCATATGGAGGAGTTCGGCGTCAACTTTGCAAAGTTTTTATTGCGCTGTAACCAGGAGTGCGGTGAGCTGGCCGAGTTCAATATGGGTGGTCAACAAACGGTGTTGATGAGTGGGCCTGACGCACAGGAAGCGTTTTTTAAAACGCTGGATAGTAAGTTGAGTCGCGCGGCATCGTATCAGGCCACCGTGCCGGTGTTTGGCCGTGGCGTAATTTTTGATGCGCCACCAGAAAAAATGAAAACGCAGCTTAAAATTCAGGTGGATGCACTGCGTTACCAGAATATGAAAAATTACGCCGCCGTGATTGCCGAAGAAGTTGACCAGTGGATTGCCGAGTGGGGCGATGAAGGCGAACTGGATTTTGCTGATGAATTTATTCGTTTAACCTTGCACACCGCCTGTCACTGTTTATTGGGTAAAGATTTTCGATTGCGCATGACCGATGAATTTAAGCGTCTTTACCATGATTTGGAAAAAGGTTTACAGGCGATAGCTTTTGTTGACCCCTATATGCAACAACCGATTTTCGAGGCGCGGGATAATGCGCGCGCACGATTGCAGGAACTGATCAGCGACATTATTGCCGAGCGTCGTGCCAATAGCGACAAAGTCTATGGGGATGCCCTGGAAACCTTTATGTCGGGCACTTACAAGGATGGTTCTTTTTTAACGGACAATGAAGTCACCGGCTTGGTTATCGCAACCATGTTTGCCGGCCACCATACCAGTTCCGGTACTGCGGCCTGGACCTTGATTGAAATAGCCCGCAACCCGCAACAGGCGGCGGAAGTGGTCGCCGAAGTGGATGCGCTATTTACAGATGATCAGCCCTTGAGCTTTGAATCGCTGCGTGAAATCCCTAAGCTGGAACGATTTATTGAAGAAGTATTGCGCATACATCCGCCGCTGGTGTTGTTAATGCGCCGGGTGATGGAAGATATTGATTACAACGGCACGTTGATTGCTGAAGGTAAAACAGTCGCAGCTTCGACTTATGGCTCCCATCGCAATCCGGATTTTTTTCCCGATCCGGAAAAATTTGATTTTCATCGTGAAAAACCCGATACCCTGTGGGCATTTATTCCCTTCGGTGGCGGGCCGCACAAGTGCGCAGGCAATGCTTTTGCCTTGATGCAACTTAAATCGATCTTTGCTGCGTTACTGCGTCGTTATACCTTTGAATTGGTAGATCCATCGGATAGTTATCAGGATGATTTATCAGCCATGGTATTAAAACCTTCATCACCCAGCCGCTTGCGTTACCGGCGCCGTTAATAATCGAGGTGTGTTATGGCATTAAAAATCATTATTGATCGGGATTTATGTCAGGGCCATAGCGTCTGTATGGGCGAGGTACCCGAAGTATTCGATGTGGTCGAGGAAGATGAAGGGTATCCAATGGTTAAGGTATTAATGGAAAATCCTCCGGAAGAACTTCGCGAAAAAGTAATGAAAGCGGCAAAGTATTGTCCGAACCATGTTATTACTGTGATTGACGAATAGAAATTGTTAGCTGTTATTTTAAAAACTGATTAGCAAACTGCTCCAGTCGCCTTTTTTTATCGTCGATGCTGGAAAGTGTCGCTTGACCATTTTCATCAAGAAAATTAGTGCCATTAACCATGGTGACACCCGCGGCTTTAAGACGTTCGTGGGTGCCATCGCCGGGATTTTTTACCCCGGTCCAGATATCAAAAGGTTTATCAGCATTGCCTTGTTGTTGGCGAATCTCATTCAAAGTGTCGAGTAAGGGATAAATCTCTTGCTCGTCATGGCTGGTAGCCATCCAGCCATTGACCGTTGCCGCACGACGCATAGCTGCAGGCGCGTAGCCACCAACCATAATCGGTACTGGCTGGTTGGTAGCGGGAGCCATTTTTACCGCAGGGATATCGTAAAACTGACCGTGGTATTCAGTGATTTCACCGCGCATTAAGGCGGGAATAATTTGCAGCATTTCATCGGCGCGTTTACCCCGGGTATGAAAATTCTGACCTACCATTTCAAATTCAGCTTTTTGCCAGCCAACACCTGCGCCCAACGTGACGCGATCATTCGACATGAATGCCGCTGTGGAAATTGCTTTGGCAACACTGATCGGGTCACGCAAAGGCAGGATAAAAACGGTGGTGAGAAAATGCAGCCGTGTAGTTGCTTGTGCCAGTGCCGCAGTAATCACCCAGGGGTCGGGCCAATGAGTTTCAGGGTTCCAGAAAATATTGCCGCTTTGTCGATATAAATATTCATCGACTTGCTCTTTAGTGGTAACCAGATGATCGCCATAAGACACGCCATGAAATCCCAGCGTTTCACAGAAGCAGGCAAGTTCGACCATTTGATCCATTTCTACGAAAGCCAAAGATTGCCAAAATTTCATGTGCTACTCCTGCGGTTAGGGCTAATGTAGATTACCAGTTGTCACTGGCGCGCCTGTATCATTTGATAGGTATGAGTTGGTATTGATTCTGCCATGGTAGTTGCTACTGTCAATGAAAAATAGTTGAGGCTATAAAATATTTAACGTATGGTAATAACTTGAATACAGCTGAAAAATACCAAAGGGCTTGTGCTAATTTTGTTGGCCAAAAAACGGGATTACTCAAAATATTATGAAAGTATTGGTAACTGGCGGTACGGGTTTTGTAGGCTCCCATGTGGCACGGCAACTATTGGCCTCAGGTCACGACGTGTGTTTGTTGGTGCGCAGTGTTGAGAAAGCGCAGCGATACTATGCACAGTTTGATATTGCTGCGCCGTCCTACATTCAGGGTGATATTACCGATAAATTGTCAGTGGAAAAAGCGTTACTTGGTTGCGAGGCAGTTGTGCATGCTGCAGCGGGCACCCCGATTAATATCGACTCTGTTGACGCGCTGTTTGCAATCAATGTGGGTGGGGTAAAAAATGTGGTGGCGGCGGCTTTGGCTCAAGGGGTTACACGTATTGTTTGTATCTCCAGCATCACTGCTATTTTTAATACCGATGGTAGCAAGGTCACTGCAGATGCTGAGCCAGTACCGTCTAAAATGCCTTATGGTCAAAGCAAAGTTGAAGCAGAATGGTATTTGCGGCAATTGCAGGCAGAGGGTAAACCGATTGCGATAGTCTATCCCGGCGGTATTATTGGTCCGGAAGACCCAGGCTTTTCTGATACGTTTAAAGCCTTGAAGCATCGGGTGGAAAATGGTTTTCGTTTATTTGATGACGGCGGTATGCAACATGTCGATGTGCGTGACCTGGCTGCATTAATTAATAGCTTGATTGTCGATGGGGGCAGTGGTCGTTTTTTAATTCCCGGTGTCTATCGTAGCTGGGTGCAATTAGCGGATATTGTGGAGTCGGTGTCTGGCTGTACCTTGCAACGAATCCCTGCAAAAGGTTGGAAGCTGAGACTGATCGGCAGTATCACCGATGTCTTGCGAAAATTTAAAACTATTGATACGCCGATTTCTGCAGAAACCATGCGTTATGCCACGCTCTGGCCGAATATAAACAATACCGAAGAATTGAACAAAAGAAACATTGATCTGCGCGACCCGGAACAAACCTTTGCAGATGCCATGCAGTGGATGGTCCATGCAGGTCATCTTGATGCGGGCTTATGCCCCAAACTTTAAGTGTTCTATTAGTTATTTAAATGTTGGTAGTAGTTATCTATGTCAAATAAAAATAAAGGCAAGCGGCTGTATTTTGAAGATTGCAATGAAGGTGATAGGTATTTAACAGTAAAGTACCCGGTGACAGCTGAAGAGATTATCGAGTTTGCTAACAAGTGGGATCCACAACCCTGGCATATTGACGAGCAGCAGGCTAAGGCTTCGTTCTTTGGTGGTTTAACTGCGTGCTCGGCACATATTTTTTCTATTTTTTCTATTATCAGTCAGCAGTGGGAAAACGGTGTGGTACAACAGGCTTTTGCTGGTCTGGGCTTTGATGAGATGAGGATGCTGAAACCGGTTTATGCTGGTGACACATTACAGTGTGAAAGCGTGATTAGTATGGTGCGTGAATCAAAAAGCCAACCGGACTGTGGCATCGTAACCTATAGCACCACTTTATTTAATCAAAACAGTGAGGCGGTGTTTAGTATTAAGGCCAGCTCTTTGATGAAAAAAAATCCCGATCGTAATTAGTGTATCTGGTGTTGTTTTTAAGGGTGGATAGATAATGGCTATGGCGACAAAAAAACATTTTCCGCTACTGTCATCTGCCGCCACTATCGGTGCTATGGCACTTAAAAATCGTATGGTCATGTCGCCGATGACTACCGCTTATTGTAATGATGATCAAACCCCCAGTGAACGCTTGATTCGCTACTTTGAAGAGCGCGCCAAAGGCGGTGTGGGTTTGATCACGATGGAATTAATTACCATTGATGAAAGCCATCGGTATATGCATCGCTCGATGACTCTAGCGGAGGATAAATATATTGATGCCCATCGTCGTATTACCGACCGTATTCACCAGCATGGCGCCAAAGTACAACCGCAACTAAGTCACACCGGTCCGGAAAGTGTGGCGCCATTGTTCGGTGGGCCGCAACCGGTGGGGCCCTCGGTTAGTGTTTCACCAGTGTGGGGTTGGCACAGCCGGCCACTGGAGATAAGTGAGTTGCCAACTATAGCGCGGCAATATGGCGAAGGGCGCGCCGGGCTAGAGAGGCGGGTTATGATGGCATCGAGTTACATGCTGCCCATTGTTACAACTTATTGGGTTCTTTTCTTTCACCGTTACGCAATAAACGCACAGATGAATATTCTGCCTTTAAGGCGGAAACCCGTACTCGCTTAATTGAAGAGGTGTTAGCAGAAATAAAATCTCGCGCCGGTAAGGATTTTCCGGTGACACTTAGTTTGTCCGGTTATGAACGCACGCCCGGAGGGCGTGCCCTTGACGATAGTCAGCGATTGGCGCCACTGTTAGTAGCAGCAGGGGTGGATTGCTTTCGTATCAGTGGCGGCATATCCGATGCGTTAGTGACGATGATGGGGGGCGCAGTGAATATGGTGATGCACACAATATTGCGCAGGCTGAAGCGATAAAAATGTCGTCGACGTGCCGGTGATGTTGGTAGGTCGTATTCATGATCCCGCGTTGGCGGAGCAGATTCTGGCCAATGGTCAGGCTGATTTGATTGCCATGGCGCGGCCGTTATTGGCCGATCCCTACTTTCCGCAAAAAGTCACCGGCGGCCAGGCTCATCGCATTCGCCGTTGTATTTCCTGTGAAAACTGTATTGATTCCATGCAAATGAATGACAATCTGGCCTGTGCGGTAAATGCTTTTTCTGGTTGTGAATCCGAGCAGGAAATTGCATCGGGTAAGCGCAAAGTGGTGATTATTGGCGCAGGTACTGCCGGTTTGGAGGCAGCCCGGTTGGCAGCAGTCGCTGGGCATACGGTCACTGTGTTTGAACAGCAGCAACAATTGGGCGGGTCATTGCGGCTTGCCTCTACTGTGCACAAAGATAATGAACTATTTCTTAACTGGTTATTGTCCGAAGTGAAATTACTGAACATTGATTTCCGTTTGGGTGTAACCGCCAGTGTTGACACCATCATCGCTGAAAATCCTGATCATATTTTAGTGGCAAGTGGTGCCGTAGTGACAGCGCCGCCTATCCCTGGCATTGAACAGCCGCATATTCTAACCGGAAGATTAATTCGTCAAATAATGTCTGGCAATGCGGATGGCGATGAGCTGTGGCGTGTTTCTATGTGGCTGCAACGGCTACTGTTTGTATTGCTTGCGTTGGTAAAAAAATTATCGCCACAACAGCTGCGTTGGTTGAGCAAGCTGTGGCTGCCTCTGGGTAAAGTGATTGTTATTGTCGGTGCTGATTTGGTGGCAGTAGAACTGGCAGAGTTTTTGGCTGAGCGCGGTCGCAAAGTTTATCTTTTGGATGAAGGCAAAAAACTGATTCCCGAAGTGGGTAAAAAGCGCCGCAATGAACATATGGATCGCCTGGATCAGCTGAAGGTTGTGGTTAATACCTCGGTTTCGATTCAGCGCATAGAGAACAAAACAGTGTTTTTTTCGGTACTGGCTAAAAAGCTTAAAATCAGTGCGGATAATATCATTGTCGCTGGCAAGCCCGTTGCTGAGATGAGCTTGGCTGATAATTTAAGAGCAAAGAACTTACCCGTGCAAGCGATTGGCGATTGTAGCGGCTTGGGTTTGATTGCAGGGGCGACCAGAGATGCCGCGCAGGCCGTAGCAAATATTCAGTAAATTTTAATGGGGCTTGGTTTGAGCGCTAGTGAATAAAAAAAGAGGTTGAGTCAATGAATAATAATCAATGGGACGGTTTTAGTCGGCAGCAGCTTGCTCGCCTGGGGCGGGAGTATATGTTGTTTGCGCAGTTTAATAGCCGCACCGGTTATGCTGCATTACAAATGAATCATGGTCCGGAAGCGTATTTGGATGTTGCGATAGAAAACTGGATGGCTGTTAGTCCGGTGTATACCCAGCGCATGCAAAAAGCGATGGGGTTTGCCGGAAAAAAAGATGTCGCCACTATTTTTAAAGGCTTGCAACTGGAGTGTGGTTTATCCCATCAATATTTTGATGCGCACTTTGAAATATTGTCGGCAGATAAAGGGCGGTTCTGGTTAGCGAGTTGCGGCCCTTTGCTCGAAACTGAGCCGCGCGGGGATGTAGCGGTAAAAACCATGTGCCATGATATTGAGGACCCGACCTTTGATGCCACTGCTGTTGCGACGAATCCGCGAGCGCGGATGCGTCCAGTGCATCGTCCCCCACGGCTACCTACTCATCAAGGTTCGCACTGTGAATGGGATGTGTTTATTGATTATGAGGCTGAACCCTTGGTCGAAACTGCGGTGACTGGTGTCATGCGTGGTTCGCAGTTGGCTTCCCTGCACATTAAACGGCCGCGAAGTAGCGAACCGGGGGTATGGATTACTACGATGGGCCGGTGGTGGAACAGGTACAGCTGGAGCAATTTTCCCATGCGGCATTAGTCGTCATTTGCAAGGAGTTGGCGGGCCAGTGTCATATGTTAATCCTTAGCCTGATGCTGGCGATTGAAAGCCGCTATGGGCGCGAGGCTGCGTTGACCATTGCACTGTTTCAGATGACTGGCAGTTGCTGGGTAATCAGTGAACGCTTGTGTGAAGCGATGGATGAAACCGGTGGCGGACTTGATGCGATTGCCAATGTGCTGGCCATTCACCCGGCGTTGCAACCCAGTGAATATATTGATATCCAGTTAGACCGCAGCGATGAACAGTGTTTGCGGATTAGCTTTGCGCAATCCCCTGCGGCATCGGAGTTGAATGGTTTTGGTTGGTATGGTTTGTTAGCGGCAGGGTTAACGGAAGGCTTGGACGCACTGGTAAAAGGCATTGATAGGCACGCCAGCATAACCGCCTGTGGTGCAATGAGCTGGAATATAACATTGGCCAATGCTGCGGAATTAATAGATGAGGCTGCGGAGGAGCCCGTGCCGGTGCAAATTGCCAAGGGCACTTTGCTTTATCAGGCAAAGCTCACAGATCATGTGCAGTTACTGCAGTCTATATAGCAAAATTGAATCGAGGAATAATATTTTTGTCTGTATAAGTATTTTTATTTTGTAATTTAAATATAGTTGCAACTATATAATTTAGCTTGTAGTCTTAAAAAATAGCTGCGGCTATAAGTTTTGTCGGTCTTTAGAATTTATTTTATTGGCGACTGCCGTATTACTTATAAGCTTTCATGATTAAAGGTGATAACAATAAACTAGATCGGGGAAGAGTATGCTTAACAATAAAAAACGGCTGCTAATGATGATGTCTGTTAGTGCGGCTTCATGGGTTCAGGCTGAACCCGGGCTGGTGCTGGAAGAAATTATGGTAACTGCCCAGCGCGCGGTTGAAGGTGTACAGACTGTACCGGTAACCGTTAATGCTATTTCAGGGAGGGCATACAGCGATACCGTCAGCAATGATATTCGGGATTTATCCAAATTAACCCCGGGCTTATCGCTGGAAAGTAGCGGTAATAACCAGAATGTAACCCTGCGTGGTATCGGTACTAAAATAAGCGCACCGCAATCGCCAAGAACCAATATATATGTTGATGGCGCTTACCAGATGCAGCAGCAAAATTCTTTTTTCTCGCAGTATGACCTGGAGCGTTTTGAGGTGCTGCGTGGACCACAAGGCACCTTGTATGGCAAGGCCTCGCCTACAGGCACAATTGTTATCCATACGGCAAACCCAACGCTGGGGCATGCGGATGGCTATGTCCGTCAGACTGTAGGTCAACACAATTTGAGCACCACTGAGTTTGGTACCAGTGTGCCGATTATTAAAGATGAACTTGGCGTGCGTATCTCCGGTTTATATGATGAAAATAATAACAAGGATTATCAGTATCAGGATTCGAGTCCGAGCGAACCTATAGATCGCACCCGTTCTGGCCGTGCCAATGTGTACTGGGAGCCAGGTAATGGCTTTGATCTGCGTTTTTCTTATACCTATGTTGATAAAACCAGTGGCGTCGATTTGTATGTGGCGGAGACTGCAGATGATCGCTGGGGTGTTGAGTTGTCGCCCTATGATCGAGAGTCGCTATCGAATCGGGAGAAAGAGCAGAATATTAGTTTTGGCCAATCTATTTTGGAAATGAACTATGAGTTGGATGATTATATATTAACGTATCAGGCGTATTATTCAGAGGCGAGTAATTACCAGCTGAATGATGAAGACTATACGCCGGTTGATGATTCCTACCAGACGATTGATATAAATTTTTCTGATCTCTTTAATAATGAGTTTCGTCTTAGCTCCGAGGGTAATGACACTTGGGATTGGATTGCTGGTGTCTATTATGCTAAATCCGGTGCCTTGACTCATGCCTTTAATAAGCAAACCCGAGGTGCTTTGGATATTAATGCCTACGTGGATTTATTTTCTGCCGCAGAAGATTATGGTGTCTTTATCCACAACAGTATTTTTCTGACGGATGAGATGACACTGACACTGGGTGGTCGCTGGACCAAAGAAAGGCGGAGTGGTTCTTCTAATAGTAATTTTTATCTGGTTAACGGTGGAACAGAAATACCTGTAGGTGGTGGCGTTGAAAATGCCAACACCAAGTATATCGATTGGACCGGTACCGCAAAACTATCGTATGTGTTGTCGCCGGATGAAATGGTCTACGCTACGGTTGATCTTGGTGGCCGCTCTGGTGGCCAGGGTATCGATGTTAAAGGGACTGTTCCCGAGGCTTTATCGCTTTACGATCCTGAGTCGTCTACCAGTTTTGAGTTTGGCTATAAGTCAGATTTACTGGATGGCCGGATGCGATTAAATACGTCAGTGTATTACCAGATTTATCAAGATTATCAGGTTGAGTTGGAGGCGCCTATTAATGATGCCATTCAGGGTTTGACTAGCTTTTCCGGCATTCAGAATGCCGAAGAGGTTATCGCTCAGGGCGCGGAAGTTGAAGTGAACTATTTGTTGGCAGCAGACTTGGTGGTGAACATGGCGGTTGCTTACAACGATACCAAATATGAAGAATTTACCGGAGCTGCCTGTGATGATGGTAATTCTGCATCACTGGCTGTAGGTGAATATGCTACCTGTGAATACACTGGCCAGCGTTTGGGGGGGATTCCGGTAACTGGTCAGCAGTTGTCTCGACCAGCTATTCACAATCCTTTATGAATACTGGTTTTGACTGGTATGTAGATGCATTTATGAAGTTTGATTCGTTCCGCATAGCGCCTAATACCCAACGCAGGTCAGCAAGTTATTCCACATTTGACTTGTTTACCGGTATCAGGGATGAGGTATGGGATTTGAAATTGTGGGTGAAAAACCTGACCGATAAAGAAGCGATAGTGCAGAATGACAAGGCTGCGGTAGATAGTTTAATTCCACATCTTCGGGTGCTTAATCCACGGCAATTTGGTGCTACGGTGACTTACCGGTTTGAGTGATCGCTAAAGGTGTTTACCGGGGAATATAGGAAGCAAGGTAGTAGCGTGTTTAATGGGTGCAGTGATCCGTTAAACACGTTTATAAAAGCTATATGATTCATATATATCCATATTATTACTATGGGATATTATGCGCGGAGAAATTCAATAACGATCACAGCTGGTCAGGCATTATGAGGTATATAACTCAAGCTTGATCTGACACTACGGTTAATTTTGTTTATCTAAAACCTGAGAGGTTGTCGGTAAGGCGGCATGTATTTTTGTAGTTAAAGTTAGTGCTGCTGTTAGGATATTTACTTTACATAAAACATAAGTTTGTCGATATTTATAATTAGCTGCCAATAAAATAAATACCTAAGTGTCGAAACTCTTTACGGAGTCCTCCTTGATTAAATCACTTATAGCTGTGATTATTGTTGTACAAAAATAAAGCGTCATAATAATAATTGTAAGGAGTACTATCCCATGCTGAAAAAAACGCTAGCCATTTCTAGTCTTATCTTTTTATCTTGCTTGTCAATATCAGCTTTTTCCGTAACTGTCGCTACTTTTAATTCCGTTTCAACTTCTGATGAAAGCGCATACTGGTCAACTTATAATAGTTCTTCACTAGGTGCAGCCATTCTTTCTAGCGATGGTAGTTATGTCGATACAGGTTATAATAATATTATTGCTTCCGACGCTACACGTTTAATTAATGTAACGATAGCCTATGACACGAATCTCACAGGTGACATTAACGGGAATGTGTTGTCAAACGTAACTGGCTATTCAATTATTCAAAGTTGTTCAGATAACGGCTCTTCTTCTGAAGGTATTGCTATTAATGGTTGTGCAGCACTTTACGCTTATCCGGGTACCTATGCTTTGTATATGGTGGGTAATGCCGACCCATTAGTGTTTGACTTTTTAATTGGAGGTAGCACCAACTTTCAAACCACGATCACAGGTTCTGGCATCATAATTGATACAAACTTAATAACAGTTTCTTCTGTGCCTGTGCCAGCGGCGGCTTGGTTATTTGGCTCTGCTTTGATAGGGCTATTTGGATTAAAGCGAAAAAATAACCGTAAATAGATAAGTTATCAAGGCTCCTGATGGGCCTTTTTCTTTTTTTAAAATGTCCTGAATTGGCACAACTCCGCTGGATCTAAATATATACGGATGAATTAATCACATTTCTGCTTAGAAGAAAGTATGATTTTGTCCAGGCCTGATATAACGTTAAGCTTGAGCTGCTGCAGATTTATTTTTTATACCAAACGATTCTGTCGGCCTCTTTGTTGCATGCTTGTTAGAATAATTATATTGCTAGATACACAGCCGCCTTTTTAATTAACTGAAATAAGCCGCTATGATAAAAGCCACAACCCCAGCCCCCATTGCCTGAAGACTTAAGGTTTTATATTTTGGTGCTTGCCAAGCCATTAGCAAGCCAGAGATCAATAGTGCCAGTAATCCCAGAGACCATGCCACTGCCAATACTTTGAAACTGTTACTGCCTTCAGATTTATGCAGGTTAACCAGAAATCGGAACTTGTCAGCCGTTTCTATAGTGAGCGTTGCCTGTGATGTGTCAATGTCGCCTTTTAAGAGAACGGTGTGTTGGCTACCCTCCCATTCAAAACTTAATTCATTGTCTTGCGTTTCCAGATCTGCTTTTCCTTTGGGTGGTGCAATACCGCGTTTTGATAGTTCGCCGCCGATAATGGCTTTTAAGCTATTAATGTCGTCGGGTAAGCTTTGGCCGAGTTGTAGCACTTCGCTGGTTTTTTCATAGTCGCCTTTAACGCCCAGGTTCATCAATCCACCCGTTAGCAAAAATAGCAGTGCAGTGGTAAAGAAAAAACCAGCCAGGATGGTGTGGATTTTTACTAATAATAGTCTATTCATAATTATTTCCTTTTTGTTTGATTATGCTTATCGCAACTACCGATTAGCTGCGTTCCAAGTTAATTTTCCATTGCTGAATGTCGCTGTCGGGAAAGCGAAGTACGTTTAGCGGTATTGCAATTTCTACGATATAAGCAAAATCGGTTATACGGCCAGCGGAGTACCAGCTTGTATCCCAGCTGCTGGATTCTTCATCCGTGTTTTCGTTGCGGACTATGTCGGTTTGTACGCCCAGGGCGTTAACGGTAAATCGATGAGCGATTTGTGCGCTGTTAAAGGTATCAATGGTGATCGTTACCGTGTCATCGTCAGGGCTGCTGTCGCGGTCCCTTAAAAAGGCACGAATTTTTTCTGGTTGCGAGTCGTAGGCCTTGAAGGCGATATACAGTGTGTTGTAATGAGTGAGTAACCTAGCCTCGGTTACAACGGCTGGCCGGGTATTATTACCGGGTTTGGTTTCATAATTTAATGACAGCACTTCCGCCTGCTGCCAGGCAATATCATCAAGCTTGGCATCTACAGTGATGGGCAGTTGAGTGCTTTGCAGGGTAAAACTTTGGGCATGGGCGACGAATAAAAACGTCAATACCATCAATATGAAAATTCCGTGTAAGTATTTCATTACTTATCTGCTTTTAATTTGGATTAGGTTGGGTTAGCCAGAAATAAAAAAGGGTTAAAGTACGATGACCTTAACCCTAGTCTTAATTATCAGATCCTCTGACCAGCTGCGCTGAACTTACTTGCGGCTGTTATCGGTAGTATCCGTTTTCAGCTTGAGTGACTTTGCCACGCCGCCCCAGGAGATATATTTGAAGTTGCTGCCTTCTCTGTATTCTCCTTCGCCATTAAATACTTTGGGATCATTTTGACCATCTTGCATCACTAATAAGCCCTGCTTGAAATTTCCACCGAGATTGACGTTAACCACCATCATGCCGTCCGTTTCATCAACGCCATCCACTGCGCCATCAATAACCGTAAAAGAATTTACATATTGATTATTGTTTTCACGGTCATAGAGCGCGACACTATTGTTGCCTTGGCTTGAGACTAATAAATAGCCCTTGCCCTTGCTGGCTTGATAGAGCGTTAGACCTTCTGCATCGGCATAGAGCTCAGCATTACCAAAGCCGGGATCGTTAGCATGATCCAGAACGCAGTTATATTCCTGTTCTTCTTCTACCCAGGAGCGGCTGTAAGGTGTGCCGAAGTCCTGTACCTTGGCAAATAATTTCCACTGGGATTGATCGCCGGGTTTAGATAAAGAGGTGCGCCAAACGCCGACATTTTCCTGTGCCAAATAAAGTATGTCGTGCTCTACGTCGGCAACCATGCCTTCAAATTGTGGCTTGTCGATATCGTCATCGGCGCAAGGTGTCCACTGCTTGCCATTGGGTAATGGGAAGCTGTGTGGAAAGTTTAGCGTTTGAACATTGCGATAAGCGACTTGGCCTTGGCCATTATCGTACAGCTCTAATTGGGCGACTTTGGGTGTGCTGTTTTGACTGACATAGGCGTAGGTTTTGTCGGTTTTAACCGTTGCTAAACCGTAGGCGGTAAAGCCTTCATTCACTTCATCTTGATTGGCGGCGAAAATAAAAGTCTGATCAGCAGCGGTGATGTCAGTCAGCGGCGCCTTTGTTGAGTCGCCTTGATTGACCTGATATACAATGACTTTATCCAGTCCCCGGTCTGAAACTACAACCAGATCTATCTGGTCTTTTCCGAGTTGGAAATTATAAATAATATCAGCATTGTTAAATCGCCCCGCGTTATTATCTTCACACTTTAGTTGTTTGCTGGTACAAGCTGGCGCAGGTCCTGCGGCAATATGTTGAAGTAATTTACCGTTAAGATCGTATACATCCATGCCGCCTTCTTTTAATGTCGCGGCAACAAAGCTTTTGGTTTTGTCGGTGGGGTGGATCCAGATCGCTGGGTCGTCTACGTCAGTATTAAGACCTGCGGCGTCATCAAAGTGACTGCGTGTTTCCAGTGTTGCCGTCACATTGTTACTACCGGCATAGAGTGCGCTACTGGCGATAGCCAGGCTTAGTCCGAGTAAATGTTGCTTAGCTTTGTTCATGTGAGCTTCCTTAATAGAGTCGTTTATTGAATTTGAATCTACTTTAACGGGAGCTTGATAAAGCTTAGCTTTGCATTAGATTAATTATTATTTACTTCGGCAGTTTCATTTCGAAATAGTAAAGCCGTTGCCAGTGTTTGCGCTAAGCACATCGATGTGGTGAGTGAGCGAAAAGTATAAACTTCAGCATCTTCAACTTCGAAACAAATGGTTGCCTGACTGGCGATGGCGTTTAACGCGCTATCAGTAATGACAATAATGGGCGTGTTGTTTTGTTTTGCAATGCTAACGACACGAGCCGTTTCTTCGGAGTAAGGACTAAAGCTAATGGCAATGAGCACATCCTTCGGTGTCATTGACCGACATTCATCAAACAACATGCCTCCCAAACCATGCAGTAAATGGGCGCGGCATTCAGCTTGATTGAGGCTGTAGTTCAGATAGCTTACAACAGGAAATGAGCGCCGCTGTCCCATGGTATAAATGTGTTCGGCGTTGTGTAGATAGTCTATTGCTGTTTCCAAATCGGCGGCATTGACTCCTTCGCGGAGGTTGCTCATGGCTGTTGCATTAGCTTCACAGTACTGGTCGAGTATACCCATGGGCGATTTTTTATCACTTGTTCCGCCGGGGCCGTTGACTGAGCGGATACGTTCTTTATAGCTGGCAGACCTTTCCGAAACATGTTGCTGAAAAGGGCGCTGCATTTCGCTAAAGCCTGAATAGCCGAAGGCTTTTGCAAAGCGGATTAGGGCAGAGGGTTGCACGCCAGCGCGCTCGGCAATCACGGCGGTTGTTTCCATTGCCATGATGGTGGGGTGATCCCAGGCAAAGCTGGCTATTTGGCGTAGGCGCTTACTCAGCGAGTCATAGCGAGCTGAAACCTCAAGGCGCAGAGTTTCATAATCTTGGGGTGGAGTGCGGTCCATCAATTAATTCTCTTTAGCTGTTTTTTATATTTAGTACTTAACGCCAGCGAGTTTGAGCTGGTTTTAATGTGTTAATTGTCGCTGGCTACTGTTCCATAAACTATTCATAAATGGAATATATTTTTCATTTTGGATTAATGCCCAGGTGTTGCTAGTTTAAATCGAGATTTAGAGATACTAGCAATAGAGAAAATACCTCTATTTAGAATAAATATTCTATTATTGTTTACTTGTGGAATTATTTGATTATACTGGCCGTATTGAAGTATTTGTGTCTGAGTTTGAGCTATTTATCCGCGGTGGCTAGCTGGTAATTGGCTGGCATAGGACTATTTGACGGTGTTTCAGGTTGATCGATGAAAAAGAGTATTGCTTATTCCAGGACACTGCCGCCTTTATTGGATGGCGGTAATTTAGAGATTCTACTTGGTGAGTACCATCTGCATAAGATGGAGTGGGGGGAGGCCAGACAGCTACTGGAGGCAGGGATAGAAAAGGGTAATTTGACTGACCCTGCACTAGCTAGAAAGCTGCTAAGAAAAGCGATTAGAGATATGTCTGGTGAGCGTGTTAATAAGCCGCGAGTATGGGTAGCTGACTGGTGATTGCTGGTTTTAAGTTTCAGCTTACGCCTTGGTATTTATCGGTGTGAAGGAAAGAGATTGATGAAAGAAGTCAGAGTTGGATTAATTGGCACAGGCTATATGGGTAAAGCGCATGCGATAGCGTTGCGGGCAATGCCAGCGGTCTTCCCTGTCGATGCCCGTGTGATTTGTGAATTGCTCGCCGATCCTGTCGCACAACGAGCAGAGAAGTATTGCCGGGAATTTTGTTTTAATCGCTGGACTGACGACTGGCAAGCATTGGTTGCAGACGAGGCTGTTGATGTGGTGGATATCTGTGCTCCCAATTTTCTGCATTATGACATGGCGATGGCAGCGATCGCCCAAGGTAAACATGTTTACTGTGAAAAACCTTTATCGTTAAGTGCAGAGCAGTCATTAGAGATGACTGAGGCGGCAGAAGCTGCCGGTGTAAAAACACTGGTGGGATATAACTACGCTAAAAACCCGGCCACTGCGTTGGCCAAAGAAATTATCGAGAGTGGAGAGATTGGAGAAGTTATCCACTTTCGCGGTACTCATATTGAAGACTATCTGGCTGATCCGAGCATTCCTTATAGCTGGAGATTGCAGCGCAAAATGGCAGGCTTGGGGGCATTAGGTGATTTGTGTCACATCATCAACATGGCGCAATTGTTAGTAGGGGGGATCGAGCAGGTTTGCGCAGATATGCAAACCGTTATTAAGCGACGCCCCATCGTTGGCAGTGATGATATGGGTGAGGTCGAAAATGAGGATCAAGCCCATATGATGATGCGGTTTACAGCCGGTGCTATTGGCACCATCGAATGTAGCCGTGTGGCACATGGTCGTAAATTGGGGCTGACTTATGAAGTGACTGGCACTAAAGGAAGTTTGGTTTTTGATCAGGAACGACAAAATGAATTGCAATTTTACAGTGCGGCGGATGCTAGTAATCGGCAGGGTTTTCGCACAATTTTAGTTGGCCCTGAGCACCCCGATTACGCCGCTTTTTGTTGTGCGCCTGGCCATGGTCTGGGGTTTAACGATCAAAAAATTATTGAAGTGCGCGATCTCATTGAAGGTATCGTAAATGAGCGAGCAATATGGCCGGATTTTAGAGCTGCTTTAGCAGTGGATAATGTTAATGCGGCTGCGGAGCGCTCTTTTCTTGAGCAGCGTTGGGTCAATGTTTAGCTGGATTGCAGCGAGTAAATTGAAATGAAAGGGGAGTCATATGGGATTGCATAATCGTGAGCACCGTGATGGATTCGGTGAAGGTCTGACATGGATTTGTGGTATCGATGATCAAGAATACGTTACGGGCATAGGGGTAGGTGTTCTTAAGTTAAAAGCGGGCGAGTTATATAAAACTGTATTTGAGCAAGAGATGGCCTGGTTATTAATGACCGGGAAAGTTGAAGTCGACGTCAATGCTGAAAATGCCAGCTTGTCACGGGACAGTATTTTTGATGAAGCGCCTAGTTGTATTCATGGTGCTTGTGGTGCGGAGCTTACTATTTCTTGTATTCAGGATTGTGAATTTACACTTTATCAAACTGCCAATACTAAGTTATTTAGTTCTCGAATCTATTTGCCAGAAAATGTTTCCGCAGAAAATCGAGGCAAGGGCCAGATTGGTGATACCTGTTGGCGTGTAGTGCGAACTATTTTTGGTGTCGAGGATGGTAATGAAGCATCAGATTTGGTGTTGGGTGAAGTGATTACTTTACCGGGGCGTTGGTCTAGTTACCCTCCGCATCACCACAGCCAGCCAGAAATATATCACTACCGCTTTACTGAGCCTCAGGGTTTTGGTCATGCAGAGTTAGGTGATGATGTTTTAAAAGTTAAGCAAAACGATACGGTAAAAATTTTGGATCTAAATGATCACGCCCAATGTTCTGCACCGGGCTACGGAATGTACTACAGCTGGGTAATTCGCCATTTGGAAAATGATCGTTATGACGTACCCGAGTTCACTGAAGAGCATCGTTGGGTGATGGAGCCTGGGGCCAAATATTGGCAAATAAAATCTTGAGTACAATGTTTTGAAGGTGGATATGAATAATAAAACATTAGATGTAATTTGCCTGGGCCGTGCCTGTGTGGATTTTTATGGCGAGCAAATTGGTTCGCGGTTAGAAGATATGCGTAGCATGAAAAAATATATTGGTGGATCTTCTGCCAATATGGCCGTTGGTATGTCGCGTTTAGGGTTGAAAACTGCAATGTTGTCGCGTGTTGGAGATGAGCATATGGGGCGGTTTGTGACTGAGGAGCTAGCTTTAAATGGCGTAGATACTCAGCATGTAGCCACTGACAGCGAACGATTAACCGGTTTAGTGATACTAGGTATCAAGGATCGAGATACATTTCCGTTAATTTTCTACCGGGAAAATTGCGCAGATATGGCTATTTGCGAAGATGATATCAATGAAAATTTTATTGCTTCGGCCAAAGCTTTGGTAATAAGCGGCACCCATTTTTCTACTGATTCAGTTAATAAGGCAAGTCGCAGAGCGGTAGAGTTTGCGCGTAAACATGGTACACGAACTGTGTTGGATATTGATTACCGGCCGGTGTTATGGGGAGTGACAGGTCTGGGTGACGGTGAAAGTCGTTTTGTATCTTCCGATACAGTTAGTGAGCATATGCAGAGTATTTTGCCGCTGTTCGATTTGATTGTCGGTACCGAAGAAGAGGTGCATATTGCTGGTGGCAGCACTGATACGTTGCTAGCCTTGAATAAAATTCGCGAGTTATCGACTGCAACCATTGTGCTTAAGCGTGGTCCTTTGGGGTGTGTTGTATTTGAAGGTGAAATTCCTGATCGTGTTGAAAAGGGAGTGTCAACTGATGGTGTCACTATTGAAGTGCTCAATGTTTTGGGTGCGGGTGATGCGTTTATTAGCGGATTTATGCGTGGCTGGGTGAGAGGTGAGCCATTAGAAAATTGTTGTCGCTATGCTAACGCTTGTGGTGCATTGGTGGTTTCGCGACACGGTTGTGCTCCGGCTATTCCTAGCAGTATTGAGCTGGATGATTATCTTGATAGAGCTGACGCCGTTAATCGGCCAGATTTGGATGCGCGTTTACAATACCTCCACCGTGTCACGGTGCCGAAAAAACAATGGCCCGATATCTACGCACTTGCTTTCGATCACCGTATTCAGTTTGAGCAAATGGTAGAGCGCTTAGGCGTCGATAGTAGCAAAATTCCAGTATTCAAAAATTTGGTTGCCAGGGCCTTGCGGCAGGTTATTGAACAGCAAGGGTTGCAGGGGCATGCGGGTTTATTAGCCGATGGCCGTTTCGCCGAGCAGGTATTAGAGCAGGCTTCTGGTCAGGGACTTTGGATTGCACGGCCTGTTGAATTGCCACAATCCAGGCCCTTACAGTTTGAGGTGGGTAATAATATTACTGCGGAGCTTGTGAGCTGGCCCTCTGAACATATTGTTAAATGTCTGGTGTTTTATCACCCTGACGACGATGAGCCTATTCTTGGTCAGCAAAATCAAAAATTAATCGATCTATATCAAGCTTGTTTGCACAGTGGTCATGAACTTTTGTTGGAAGTAATTCTGCCAGAGGATATGCCCGAGCAGGACGATACTTTGGTAGGGGCGATGAACTCTATTTATCAGCTGGGTATTTATCCTGAATGGTGGAAATTACCAGCGCCAACACAAACCCAGTGGCCAGCTATCAATACCAGTATTCAAAAATATGATCCTCATTGTCGGGGGTTATTCTTTTGGGGCTAAACCAAACGGAAGAAGTTTTGGTCGAGGGATTTAAGGCTGCTGGTTCGGAGCCACGCTGTAAGGGTTTTGCAATAGGACGCAGTATATTTTTTGAGCCTGCAGAAGAGTGGTTTTCTAATCGAGCTGATGATGAAATCACTGTGTCACGGATTGCGGATAAGTTTAGTTCCATCCTCAGTCAGTGGCGCCACTACCGTTCACAGTAATTAGTTTGGTTAATAGTGAAGCATAAAAGTAAAGCACGCAGAGATATTATTATGAGTACGCGAAGGTTGACGATGGCGCAAGCGCTGGTGCGGTTTTTAATGGCGCAGAAGGTTAGCATTGATGGCAGGTTGGAGCCTTTAATACCCGGGGTGTGGGCGATTTTTGGTCACGGCAATGTTGCGGGTCTAGGAGAGGCGCTGCATCAGGTTAAGGATACACTGCCAACGTATCGCGCTCATAACGAACAAGCTATGGCGCATGCGGCGATAGCATTTGCAAAATCGAGCAATCGTCAGCAGCTGATGGCTTGTACTACATCGATTGGGCCGGGTGCCACTAATATGGTAACCGCGGCGGCGTTGGCGCATGTTAACCGACTGCCAGTATTGTTGTTGCCTGGAGATACTTTTGCCTCACGTGCTCCTGACCCTGTGCTACAACAAATTGAAAATTTTTCTGATCCGACGATAACCGCTAATGATTGCTTTCGACCAGTGTCACGTTACTGGGATCGGATCATTCACCCTGAGCAATTACTAACGAGTTTGCCCCAGGCTATACAAGTGCTCTTGGACCCCGTTAATTGTGGTCCAGTAACTTTGGCATTGCCTCAGGATATTCAAGCGCAGGCCTATGACTTTCCGGAACAATTCTTTGCTGAATGTGTTCATCAGCCACGCCCAGTAGCCGTTGATGTTGAAGCATTACAGGCGGCGGTAGCAATATTAAAAAATGCAGAGAAACCACTCATTATTGCCGGCGGCGGTGTTCACTATGCTGCTGCATGTGAGGTGCTTTCACAGTTTGCTGAACGTCATAGTATTCCAGTAGCAGAAACGCAGGCAGGAAAAAGTGCTTTAAGTTGGAATCATGCCTGTAATGTAGGTGCTATTGGTGTTACCGGCTCCAGTGTGGCGAATAAGTTAGCGGCATCAGCTGATGTTGTGTTGGTCATTGGTTCCCGATTGCAGGATTTCACTACTGGTTCGCGCACCATATTTGCCAACAAGCAATGTCGATTAATAGCTTTAAACGTTGCTCCTTTTGATGCTAATAAACACGGATCATTGCCTTTGGTTGCTGATGCAGCATTAGGGATGAATGCTTTATCAAACAGTTTGGGCGACTGGGCTGCGGCAGCTAGTTGGATGAACGAGGCGCGTAAAGCTATGGAAGTTTGGAATCTCGTGGTTGAAAAAAATACCGCTGACTCCGGTGCTGGTT
This sequence comes from Oceanicoccus sp. KOV_DT_Chl, assembly GCF_900120175.1. Classification (NCBI taxonomy): domain Bacteria; kingdom Pseudomonadati; phylum Pseudomonadota; class Gammaproteobacteria; order Cellvibrionales; family Spongiibacteraceae; genus Oceanicoccus; species Oceanicoccus sp. KOV_DT_Chl. Next base: position 954,204 of record NZ_FQLF01000002.1, on the reverse strand, counting down.
TAGCTACAGATGCGCAAGTGGTGGGCGCGGTAAATCGCGCCGCTGATACCAATAGTGTGGTGGTTTGTGCTGCGGGAGGTTTACCAGGGGAGTTGCATAAATTATGGCGCGCGTCTCGCCCTAATGGCTATCACGTTGAGTATGGTTTTTCTTGCATGGGTTACGAAATTGCTGGTGGGCTTGGCGTAAAGATGGCTCTGCCACAGAGAGAAGTATTTGTTGTTGTGGGTGACGGTAGTTATCTAATGATGAACTCTGAAATTGCCACCGCAGTGATGATGAATAAAAAACTGATTCTAGTCATTCTTGATAACCGAGGCTTTGGCTGTATTAATCGGTTACAACAGGCCTGTGGTGGCGCACCGTTTAATAATTTATTAAAAGATTCATTCTATGAAGGTGATCAAGTCCCCGCCATCGATTTTGCTGCGCATGCGGCTTCATTGGGTGCTGTGTCTGAAAAAGTGGCATCTATTAGCGAGTTAGAACAGGCTTTGCTTAGAGCTAAAGCATCATCAACATGTTATGCAATTGTTATAGATACTGATCCTGCGGTGACAACCGAAGAAGGTGGATGTTGGTGGGACGTTGCTGTGCCTGAAGTATCTGAGCGCGAGCAGGTCGTGAATAAACATCGCGAATATTTAATTTATAAAAAAAATCAGCATCAGTAACTTCTGCATTTGGTTTTAATTTTATTGTGGTAAAAGTGCTAAAGGATAATTAAGTAATGAGTGTAAATATAGGTATTAATCCTTTGACCTGGACTAATGATGACCTGCCAGAGCTGGGTGCAGAAATCTCATTGGAGCAGTGTCTATCCGAAGGAAAAAAAGCGGGCTATGCAGGCTTTGAGTTGGGTCAGAAATTTCCCAGAGAGTTGGAGCAGTTACAAGCAGTTATTAAGCCCTTTCAACTAGAAATTATCTCGGGTTGGTATAGCGCGCGGTTATTAGAACGTTCTGTAGAGGACGAAATTGAAGCAATGAAGGATCATCTTGCCTTACTAAAAGGTATGGGGTGCAAGGTGATGGTGTTTGCTGAAGTCAGTGGGTGTATTCACGGCAACTTAAATTCAGCACTTTCTAAGCGACCTACATTAGCTGCCAACGAATGGCTAGAATTTGGAAAAAATTGACTCTGATTGCTCAGTACATGGATCAGCAAGGCATTCGTTTAGCTTACCACCATCATATGGGGACTGTGGTTGAAACGGCTGAGGAAATTGATTTGTTAATGGCACATACAGCCGAGTCTGTTGGGTTGTTATTAGATACTGGACACTTAACTTATGCAGGATCTGACCCCGTTGAGGTGATTTCCCGACATGGTAAGCGAATTGTTCATGTGCATTGCAAAGATGTTCGGTCACTGACATTAAAGTGGGCTAAAGAAAAAGATGTCAGCTTTTTAAAAGCGGTATTGGAGGGTGTGTTTACTGTTCCTGGCGACGGCAGTATTGATTTTTCGGCGGTATTGAGCGCGTTAAAGGTGATTAATTACTGTGGCTGGTTAGTCGTTGAAGCTGAGCAGGATCCAGGCAAGGCTACCCCGCTGACATATGCAACATTGGGTTACAACTATTTAGACAATCTTGTCACCAAAATCGGACTTTAATACGCCGGTTATCTAATTATTTCAGGGGCAGTGAGCAGATGGAAAGTATTACGCATTTTATTAATGGCGAATTAGTTACAAATCAAGCGGGCCGTAGCAGTGATGTTTTTAATCCTGCTACAGGTGCTGTGATCGCTAAAGTGGCGATGGCAGATCACGCTCAAGTAGATGCTGCCGTAGCAGCAGCGAGTGCGGCCTTTGTTCAGTGGTCTGCAACGTCTTCATTAAGGCGCGCTAGAGTTATGTTTAAATTTAAAGCGTTACTTGAAGAGCATGCAGAGCAATTAGCCAGACTTATTTCAAAAGAGCATGGCAAAGTTTTTGAAGATGCATTAGGTGAAGTGACGCGTGGCCTTGAAGTTGTTGAGTTTGCCTGCGGCGCACCACACTTGTTAAAGGGAGAGCTAAGTGAAAGTGTTGGTTCAGGTGTTGATTGCCAAAGTATGCGCCAGCCTCTGGGTGTGGTTGCCGGTATAACGCCATTTAATTTTCCGGCGATGGTGCCGATGTGGATGTTTCCCGTCGCTATTGTGTGCGGTAACTGCTTTATCTTAAAACCCTCTGAGCGAGTGCCTTCTTCCTCATTGTTGTTGGCGGACTTGCTCAGCAAAGCTGGGTTGCCGGAGGGTGTTTTTAATGTAGTGCAAGGTGATAGAGAGGCGGTAGATGCATTGATTGCTCATCCTTTAGTGAAGGCGCTGAGCTTTGTTGGTTCAACTCCTGTGGCGCGACATATATATCGTACCGGTGCGGCCAATGGTAAACGGGTGCAAGCTTTAGGCGGTGCGAAAAATCATTTGGTTATCATGCCTGACGCTGACTTGGATCAAGCAGTAGATGCATTAATGGGTGCGGCTTACGGGTCGGCAGGTGAGCGTTGTATGGCGATATCTGTAGCAGTGCCGGTAACAGATGCGGTTGCAGATGCCTTGGTCGAGCGTTTAACCGCAAGAATTAGAAAACTGAAAATTGCGCCAGGCACTGAGACGGGTGCGGATATGGGACCGCTGATTACTGCTCAACATTTAGAGAAGGTGCGCTCCTATATTCAGATTGGCGTTGAGGAAGGTGCTGAGCTGGTTGTCGATGGTCGTGAGTTTGTGATGCAGCAAGAAGGCTACGAGCAAGGGTTTTATTTGGGCGCCACATTATTTGATCATGTAAAAGCTGATATGTGTATTTACCGGGAAGAAATTTTTGGACCGGTGTTAGCTGTGGTTCGGGCAGAAAATTTTTCGGCTGCTATGGATATGATTAATGCACATGAATTTGGCAATGGTGTTTCTATTTTTACTCGCGATGGTGATACAGCGCGTACTTTTGCTCATGGTATAGAGGTTGGCATGGTGGGAGTCAATGTACCTATACCTGTGCCTATGGCTTTTCATAGTTTTGGTGGTTGGAAAAATTCGTTGTTTGGTGACCACCATATGCATGGGCCAGAAGGCGTTAGATTTTATACTCGGTTGAAAGCAGTTACATCACGATGGCCTACGGGGATTCGCGCTGGGGCGGATTTTGTTATGCCAACAATGGCTTAAAAGGTTTATAGATTATGTCTAAAAAAATTGTGATGGCGCTGTTAGGTGCTGGCCGAATTGGCAGTATTCACGCGACCACGGTCGCGCAGCAAAATGATGTAGAGCTGCGTTATGTAGTCGATGTGAATGAGCGGGCTGGCAGGCAATTGGCGGAAAAATTAAATGCAACTTTTTCCGATACTAATACGGTAATGGCAGATGGAGAAGTTGATGCCGTCATTATTGCCACGGCGACCGATACTCATGCAGATTTAATCGAACTAGCCGCGAACAGTGGTAAAGCGATTTTCTGTGAAAAGCCGGTCGATCTTAATTTCAACAAAGTCGAGCGTTGCTTAAAAGTTGTAGCAGAGCAGAAGGTGCCACTAGCTCTGGGATTTAATCGTAGATTTGACCCCAACTTTAGCGCACTGCAGCAACAGTTAAAGGCCGGGCGTATTGGTGAGTTGGAGATGGTATCCATTACCAGTCGCGATCCTTCGCCACCACCGTTGGAATACATCAAGGTGTCTGGTGGATTGTTTCGGGACATGATGATTCATGACTTTGATATGGCGCGATGGTTGCTGGGAGAAGAGCCGGTGGAGGTGTTTGCCACTGGAAGTTGTCTAGTCGATCCAGATATAGCTGTTGCAGGTGATATAGATACCGCCATGGTTATTCTAAAAACAGCCTCCGGGAAACTGTGCCAAATCAGTAATAGTCGGCGTGCCAGTTATGGCTATGACCAACGCGTTGAAGTGTTTGGCTCCGAAGGAATGCTGCGGGTTGAAAATGAAACATCCAATCGGCTGGAGTGTTTTGATTCAACGGGAGTGATCGCCGACAAGCCGTTGTATTTTTTCCTTGAGCGTTACGCGCAAGCCTATCGTCAGGAGTTGGAAGATTTCGTCAGTGCCATTCGCTCGGGGGATGAGCCGCTGGTTACTGGTAACGATGGGCTTGAGGCTTTGCGCTTAGCTAATGCAGCGTTCGAATCCTATAAAAGTGGTATTCCGGTAGTCATAAAAGCGTAGTTTATATCGAATTAATTTGTAATTAATTCTTTAATAACAATGACTTATATGCATGCTAAAATAATTTAAAATGTTTTATTCTATTTATTGTTATTATGAAATATTTATTCTATTATGGGTTTGAGATGTCGGGAAGTACTAATAAGGTAACTGCTTAGCGTTCGAGCCTAGTCGGTCAGTATTGTCTGTTAATGGTTGCCGCAGACTAATTAAGAAAATAAGAATTGGAGAAAAAAATGAAACAATTTAATAGGACGGCGCTGCATAAGGCTGTCGTAATTGCTGCAGTTTCCATAGCGCCATTGTCGGTTAGTGCTGCTAACGAGGGCGCCGAGTTAGAGGAGGTGATTGTACAAGGCGCGCCAGTATATCGTGATAGAACACCGTCGGTATCGCCAGAGCTTGAATACGATACTGAGTTTTTTCAGCAGTTCGAGCCTACGTCAGTAGGGGATATGTTAAAGCGTACCCCCGGTGTAGCCTTTAGCAGTGATGTGGGTGAATATGATTCGCCACAGCTTAGAGGTTTGGGCGCAGGTTATACCCAAGTGTTGATTAATGGTCGACGTATCGCAGGTAGTAGTGCTGACCGTTCTGCAGCGGTTGACCGTATTCCTGCTGAGATGGTAGATCGCATACAAATTATTCGTAGTCCAAGTGCTGACCAGGATAGCCAGGGTGTCGGCGGTACGATTAACATTATCTTAAAAGATGGTGCGAGCCTTCAGGGCGGCAGTATTCGATTAGGCGTGTTAAGTTTTGATGACAATAAATATCGTAATAGTGCGGCGTTGAGTTACGGCGCTCAAACCAATGATGTCACCTGGTCAACCTCGGCAACATTTTCTGAGCGTTACGTAGCCAAACAAAAAACAGAAACAGTGACTTCACCCGAAGGTGAGTTGGATACCCGTGAAATAGAACATGATGTTCGTGATAGCGATGATATTTCTTTGAGTGCGGCTGTCACGTTTCAGCTAGATGAAAATTCCACTTTAGGTTTCTCTGCCAATAAAGTAATCACCGAGCGTACCGAAAATCAAACTGAAGAAGCCAGTGAAGTGAATGATGATGGTGATTTGGAGTTAGATGGTTTGGCGCGCGATGCTGTAGATATTGAGGAAGATACTCTTACGCTTGGAACACTCTATACACAAAAATTTGGCCAATCTTCAAATTGGGAAATCTCGGCGGACTACAGTAAAACCGAGCAGACGGAAGATGCAGATTTGTTTGAGCGAGATGATTATGAATCAATTGAAGAATATGATGGGATCGAGAACCTGGATATTTCTGATGAAGAATTTATTGTCGCGACATCTGTGGGTACAGAATTAAACAGCGGTATAGCTTTGAAGACCGGTTTAGTAGCATCCATGAAAGAGCGTGAAGAAACATATACTGAGTTTGATGTTGAGTCTGATGGTTTTGTTAACGGTGTAGATTTATTACAAACTTATGAAGTCGAAGAAGATCGGCTAGATGCTTTCTTACTGGGCGAAACTGCGCTGGGTGAAAGTGGTATTTTAGAGCTGGGAGTTAGGGTAGAAAGTACCGACCGTACGATCGAAAATGAAGTGTCGAAAACTGACACTTCAGAGACGCATGTTAACCCGTCAGCGCATTTTTCCTATGAAGTCGGAGATCGCGGCACGTTCAGAACCAGCTTGGCGCGCACGGTTCGCAGGCCAGCCTTCACGGAGTTATCACCCACTATTCTAGAAGATGAGCCAGAAGATGGCGATGCTAAACAAGGTAATCCTGATCTGGACGATGAGGTTTCAAATGGTTTGGATATTGGTTATGAACAGCGTATTTTAGGCCGAGGTATTGCGGGCTTTAATGTGTTTTACCGCGAAGTATCTGATGTTATAGAGGAAGTGGGTATCACCAGAGCGGGTGGTGGTACTTTGTACTCTTATAACAATGCGGGTGATGGTGAGGTTTGGGGGGTAGAGATGGACTTTAATGTCCCGATATCGGATCAAACCGGTTTCTTTGCTAACGTGACATGGTTGGATTCTGAAATTGAAGATCAATTTACCGGTGAAACCAGGCGCTTCCGTGATCAGCCTAATTATGTTTACAACGTGGGTATTACTCACAACATTCCAAGCTGGGATGTGTCGACAGGTTTTAGTTATCAGCAGCAAGGTAAAAGTTTACAGGTCGACCTTGATCGAGAAGTTGAACTGGAATATGACGGTAACTTAGAGGCTTTTATCGAAAAACGGTTTGATAATGATTATGTGCTACGCCTAACAGGTACCAATTTACTTGATGCAGAAAAGCGGGAACACTTTACCAATTATGGTGGTGATAGCGCTCAGGAAATATTGGATAACCATATCGCTGGTGATGTCGATGAGTTTGAAGATGAGGTTGAAACAGCTGGCCCGGTTATTACGTTAACATTACGGAAACGTTTTTAAGCTAAAAGCTAATAATTCAGGTCCCCCCTTGAGGAGCCTAGCTTTTGTTAGGCTCCTCCTTTTATTAGAGTGTTTTATTTTATACATTGCTGGCGTATATGGCGCCACGTCAAAAGAATGCTTCGCAATAATTGATATGATTTCTACACCGAACTCGGGCATTAGTGAGACACAGGTTGAATACAGTCAGCAAGTTACTCGGCGCTCAACTATGGTTGCCAGTAAGTAAATCGTTTTTGTTCTGAAAAATAATCACGGCTAGGTAAATTTATGAAGTCAATAAAAAACTTCTTTTCAACAGGCGATGATCGAGATTTACTGACTAATAGTAATGAGATCAGTGCTTTGTTTCGGTTGCATCGCCGCAATGTTATTTTTCTTGTTACTTTTTGTTATGGCTTAGGTTACGTTTGCAGACTTGCCCTGAATGTAGTTAAAAAGCCACTAATGGATGCAGGTGTTTTTACTCCGGAGGAGATGGGCATTATTGGCTCTACCATGCTTTATGGTTACGCTCTGGGGAAGTTTACTAATGGTTTTTTGGCGGACCATGCTCATGTAGGTCGTTTTTTTGCAGTAGGCTTGTTTTTATCGGCGATGGCTAATGTCGGTATGGGGTTTTCCAGTTTGGTTTGGCTGTCGGCCTCGCTGTGGTTACTTAATGGGTGGTTTCAAGGTTTTGGAGCGCCTTCCAGCGTGGTGTCTTTGGCGGGGTGGTACAGCAACTCCGAGCGCGGACGCTATTATGGTGTGTGGAGCACAGCCCACTCTATTGGTGAAGGGCTGACTTATTTAGGTATTGCTTATTTAGTAGCGGCAGCGCCTAAAGGCTTGGGTCTTTCCTGGCAGTGGGGTTTTTGGATACCCGCCATTATTAGTGTCGGTGCAGCTTATTTATTATATAGATATCTTCCTGATCGCCCTCGTACGTTAGGCCTACCAACGATTGCTGATTGGAAAAATGATCACGGGGTCGTAAGGTCTGAATCTCAAGATAGTATCTGGAAAACACAGTTAAAAGTCTTAACTATTCCCTCAATATGGATATTGGCTTTAGCCAGTTCCAGCATGTATGTCACTCGTTACGCTATTAATAGTTGGGGTAATGTGTATTTACAGGAGATTCGGGGTTTTGACTTATTTGATGCTAATTTGTTTATCTTTTTCAATACCGTGGCGGGCATTGTAGGCTGCGTCGTGTACGGTCTGGTTTCCGATAAATGGTTTTCATCCCGGCGGCCACCCGCCAATCTTATTTTTGGCGTGTTGGAACTAGCGCCGTTGTTCATTATTTTTTTCGGCCCCAGAGATCCAGTCATCCTAGCGACTGCGATGATAATTTATGGGTTTGGTTTAAGCGGTATTCTCGCATCCCTGGGTGGTTTGTTTGCTATCGACATAGCACCAAAAAAAGTGGCGGGTGCGGCCATGGGTTTTATTGGTGTTTTCAGTTATATAGGCGCTGGTATGCAGGACTATATTAGCGGGAAACTTATTGGTGACAGCGAAATTATTTTCAACTTTGCCGTTTCCAGCCAACAAACGACGGTTTATTTTTATGACTACAGTAAACCCATTATATTTTGGGTCGGTGCGTCGGTTGTTTCAATTATTTTAGCTAGTAGCCTTTGGCGCGTAAAGGCATCGGAGTAAATCAATGAGAACTATAAAAGCAGCGGTTAGTTTATTGTGCCTGCTAATAACCGCTTGTACGGGTGAAGCGGTTAGTAATTACTGCAACGATCATCAGATTGATCACGCTGAACATCAACAGGATATTGCCAAGCTCGTGGTTCTCTACACCGGAGAAGGCTCGGTTGAAGTGACTGTAACAGCACCGATAAATAAGTTGGGTAATGATATCGATGCACTTAAACAGGTTGATAATGTAATAGCTATGCAAGGTCAGCAGGCATGTGAGCTTATTGCGAGCAATGTTAGCCAGGACGGGGCGGTGGCCAAGGCCCGTTACCAGCTCGATTGTGGCCAGGATAAAAACTCACTTAAACAGGTCGATGTTAAATTGTTGGATACTTTTTCTGCAATTGAAGAAGTTGAAGCGGATATAACCATGCCGGCAGTGCGCAAATTTTTTGCAATTAATCGACAGTGTGAAAAACCTATTTTCAAGTTGTAAAAGGTAGCTGTCTAGAATTTTCTGGAGAAAGAATGAACAAACAAACACGTTTCGACTTTGCCTGCCAAATTGCCAGACAAGCGGGTGAGCTAGCTAACAGTTACTTTGCTAACTTGGCATCACTGACGGTGCAGGATAAAGGTGTTCAGGATATGGCCACCGAAGCGGATGTGAATACAGAAAACCTGATTCGCGCGGCGATTGAAGCTAACTACCCAAACGATAATTTTTTGGGTGAAGAAAGTTATGAGCAGTTTGACGCGGAGCACGCCAGACACAGTGGCGCCGGCACTTGGGTTGTTGATCCGATAGACGGCACGCAGCCTTTTGTGAGTGGCATACCCACCTGGTGTATTTCCTTATCCTATGTGGTCAATAATCAAGTACAAATTGGGGTGATTTATGACCCTAATAATAACGAACTGTTTGCTGCAGAGGTAGGCAAGGGTGCGACCTTGAATGGTAAGCCCATGCAGGCTAGCCAGGTTCACGGGGTCGATAATGGCCTAATCGGTATTGGCTATTCTAATCGGGTAACGCCAGAGGCCACTTTATTGCCCCTGGAACGCTTGATCCGGGCAAATGGCATGTTTCACCGTTGTGGCAGTGGTGCCCTGAGTTTGGCCTATGTGGCCAGTGGTCGCTTGATTGGTTATTTTGAACCGCATATGAATTCCTGGGATTTTAGTGCGGGTATGTTATTGGTACAAGAAGCTGGCGGCCGTACCAATGATTGTTTGGCGGCAGATGACGCTTTGATTAAAGGTGATGTAGTACTGGCAGCAGCAGCGGGTGTGTTTGAGCCGCTGCAAGCTATCGTCAATGGTTAAATGAATTTTAGTTAATTCAGGGTAAATCTACGATTTACATAACTGTTGTTAGGCTTGTCTCACCTAACGATACTAAATTGTAAAATGATTTCCCCCCTGTTTTTTTAATGGCTGATGATGGCCTGTTTAACACGGCTAACAACCATGAAATTGAATGGTTACTGCTTTAACAAAGTTGAAAAAGCTAGCAAGTTAGATTGATTAGGTAGGTGCAGAAAGCTCTGTGAGTTTATGGCTTATGGTTAGCAAACGAAAGAGCACTATTTAGATTTAGTAAAAAGAGTGGTTGGTTTTCTTATGGCTAAAGCTGTTTTATAACCAACGTTATGAAAGTTTATAGTATGTTGAGCTCTCGGGCTTTAAAAGGTGAAATGAAAATGCGTTATATGAGTATATTATACAGTGCTTCTATATTGGTTTTATTGGCAGCCTGCGCTGGTACTAAAAAAGACGAGGTCGTATCTCTGGATACAGCTCCAGTAGATGCAGCTCCTATAGCTAGTAAAGGTGCTGATAGCTCTACTATTAAATTTATTGCTTTTGGTGATGGTGGTTACAATCCTTCTTACCCAAAAACGAAGCACCTTAAAAATGCGCTCACTAAAGAACAATTTATTGAAGGAGAGCGGAAAGATTGGTTAGAAGAGGGGCGTTCTGAAGCTGAGTTCTCTCATTCGCCTTTAGTCCTATTCCCTGGTACCAATATCGCAACTGAAGCGAGTGGTGCTCATCCGGTAGGTACGGCTATGGCAGCTTACTGTAAAACTGACGAGTGTGAATTTGCCATTCAATTGGGTGACAATATATACCCCAATGGCGCAGATGACTCAGACGGTCGTGATGATCAACAGCGAATGAACGATTTGATCCTGGATCCTATCAAGCCGTTATTAGCAGAAGAGCCTGAGCTAATTGTATACTCTGCATTGGGTAACCATGATTGGAAGTCTTCACGTAAGGGTGTTGCCTTACAATTGGATTGGATGGAAACACAGCCTCGTTTAACCCTGCCTAAACCCGGTTATTACAACTATACAATAGGTGAGGCTGGCAATGATATTGAGTTCTTTGTTCTAGATACGAACTTATTATTAACCGGCCAAACCATTTATGAAGTGCCTCTGTTGAAAGATGGTAGTGAGCAGCCAGACCAAGCTGCTATCGATGCGGGTACCGCTGAGCTAGAAGAGGTTGAGCCTCACGAGGTGCCTCTTAATGGCGAAGATATTAAACAACTTGAGTGGTTAAAAGACGGCCTTAAAAATTCTACAGCTAAGTGGAAGTTGGTTTATGGTCACCATATTCTTTGGTCAGTTGGCGGGTCAAAATACGATGAAGGCCATGTTCTACGCCGATTGATTATGCCTACACTATGTAAGTACTCAGATGGCTATATTGCTGGGCACGAGCATGATCTAGAGCTGATGACTGATACTTGTGAGAAATACTTTGGCAAGGGCAATGTCAATAAGCTACCCCTGATTATTACGGGCGCTGCTTCTAAAATGCGCGGTCATCACAGTGGTTTGGTACGTTATCAAGAAAAAGCGTACCCTCAATTTGATTTGTTGTGGAATAAGAGTTTTGTTTGGGGTTTTGCCCATATTACAGTGGATAATAAAGCCGATAGCCTAGCCGTTAAATTTTTCACTACGCCAAATGACCGAAGCGGTGAATTAGTACCTGAAGCCGAATTCAGCTTCCCTCGTCGTAGCCATCAGTCTGTTAAATTAGATATCATTGATTATAACGTTGATGAAAAGAATGTTGATGCTTTGAAATAAAACCTCGGATTTTTCAAGCTGTTTGGTTAAAGGGCATAGAGAGTTCGTTGCAGTAATAAAAAGAGTTTCATTAAGTTTTTTTTATTAGGCTTAATGGCTGCGGCAGCTGGGGTGTTTGAGCTGCTACAAGCTATTCTCAAAGGTTAGATGAATTTTAGTTAATTCAGGGTAAATCTACGATTTACCCAACTATTGTTAGGCTTACCTCTCCTAATTATGCTGAAGAGATACTAAAATGAACAATCGATCACTTGTTACCCTGTGTTTTTTAATCGCTAGTGTTAGCTTATTCAACCCTGTAGCCAATGCTGGTGATGACCATGAAGAGGCTGCACTGGCTCGATTTGCTATAGAGCAATCTGGTATTGACGCCCAAGCGGCTATTGCAAAAGTCAGCAAAGACTACCCAGGCCTTATTTATCAATATGAGCTCGATGATGAGGATGACCGTTTAGTTCATGAGGTTAAAGTCATCAACCTTGATGATAAACGTAAATACAAAGTCAAGATCGATGTAAAAACCGGCGAAGTCGTTAGTGAAGAAAAAAAGATAGTCTGGTCATGGTTTAAAGAAGATGAAGACATAACAATGGCCAAGTATTTGCAAGCGTCTAATTTTACCTTGATTGCCGCTTTAGAGCTGTTAGAAAAGTCAGGCATGGTTGAGGCGAGCGCCTTATTACAGGAAGCGGAGTTAGAGAATAATCAAGGAGTTTATTATTTCGAGCTGGAGACCTACGGGGCTGGCGGTGAGAAAAAATGGTTTATCGATATTGATTCACAAAGAATGATACCGGTTTTAAAGCAATAGCCTGAAAATAAGATTATTCATAATGAAAATACTGGTAGTTGAAGACGATAAAACCACACAGGAATATATTCAAAAAGGTTTTCAGGAGCAGGGTTTTGCTGTTGATGTTGCCGACACCGGGCCGGATGGGCTATATCTTGCGACTACCGGCCATTATGATTTGCTTATTCTCGATAGAATGCTTCCGCAAATGGATGGCTTGGACTTGTTGTCCGGTCTGCGTGCAATGGGAAAAAATATACCGGTTATCATTCTCAGTGCGCTAACCCATGTTGATGAAAGAATTAAAGGGCTGCAAGCAGGCGGTGATGATTATCTTGCTAAGCCATTTTCGTTTCAGGAGTTGTTAATCCGAGCCAACAACCTTGTTCGGCGTCAGCAACCACAGTACGAAACAACAGAGTTAAAAGTCGATAATCTGGTAATGGACTTGGTCGGCCATAAAGTTACTCGCTCTGAGTATGAAATAAAATTACAGCCAAAAGAATTTCAACTATTACGCTATCTGCTTGAGCATCAAGGTGAAGTCGTGTCCCGTACCATGCTATTTGAAACAGTTTGGGAATATCACTTTGACCCCAAGACAAATGTCATTGATGTGCATGTAGCAAAGTTACGAAAAAAATTAGAGGCGAATGGCCAAAGCCAAATAATTCATACTGTTAGAGGTGCTGGCTATGTGGTTAGAGCGCCTTAAATTTTTTACTCAAACATCAATTTGGCGTTTTACTATAGCCTTTACCATAATCGTATTATTGATATGTAGCGGTATCTTGGCTGTAGTTTATCAGTTAACTCTTGGCGCACAAAAGCAGCAGCTTGAACAGAGCGTTAGGGTCGCCGCGATGAGTTTTGTTGATTTGGCTAGTGCAAGTACGATGAGCGCCGATGAATTTCAACAGATAGTTACGGATAGAGGTCGGCGATCAAATTCATTAATTTTGATGTTAAATGCAAACCAAGTCAGCATTGGTAATCTAGATCGGTTTAGCGGGGGTGTCAGTGGTTACCCTCAAGTTCAGCGTTTTCCCATTGCAGTAGCGGATTTCCAGGGTGAGCCAACGTTAAAAGTAGTTGTCAGTACCCGTGTGGATACCCGTTTTGGTGAGCTTACCGTTGGCCTCTTTGACGAAAATCAGCAGCTGGAAAATACCTTTGCGACTGCCTCCTTGGCAACCTTAATCGGTGCGTCAATCATCACCCTGTTAGCCGGGCTGCTATTTAATCGACGAGTATTGCAGCGTGTTAAAGATATTGGTGAACTCACCTCCAAGGTAAAGAAAGGGCAATTACAAATAAGGCTGCCGGTCAGTCGCCGTAAGGATGAGTACGATATTATTGCCGTTCAAATTAATGAGATGCTTGATGATATTGATGAGTTGGTACACTCAGTTGCTAGTGTAACAGATAACATTGCCCATGATTTACGCACACCTCTGTCGCGTATTCGGATGGGGATTGATCGGCATCGCTGTGATCCGACTGAATTGGATGGGGAGGTTTGGCGCGAACAGTTATTGCTAGAGCTGGACCAGTTGGTTGATACCTTTGAGGCCATGTTGGAATTATCACGGTTAGAGAAAGGTGTGCAATTAATTGAGAAAAAAGAATGTAATTTAGAAAAGATTTGCCTGGATGTCGTCGATCTTGTTGAGCCGCTTGCGGAAGAAAAAAATCAGCTAATCAGTATCAATATAATTAATAATGCTAAAGTTTTAGGTGATGAAAATTTATTATTCAGAGCTATATATAATGTTTTTCAGAATGCGATTAAATATGCACCGCATAGTGGTCAAATAAATTTACGTTTAGATGGGTGTGAGTTGCTGATTGCGGATAATGGTCCCGGCATTCCTGTAGAGGAATTTGATAGAGTCTTCCAACGATTATATCGGCTCGATAAAAGCCGAAGTAGTGAGGGTTTTGGAATGGGCTTGGCTATAGTGAAGGCCATTATAGAATGGCATGATGGGTCCATATCTTTAGGTGAAAATCAGCCAGGGTTGTGTGTCAAAATTCGACTTCCCGAGTGACGTATTGATACTTAGACGTAATTTTGTCTATGTACAAAGAGTGAGATGAATGTTTACTATTCGATTGCGATGGCACCTTTGCCGTCATTGATGGTGTCTGAATACCTTTCTTGAAAATCGGGTGCAGGCCACAGTGTTAATTCAATTTTTTAGCAGTCGACCTTAAGTCCCTGTGTTTTTTTAAGCGTCGCTTCTCTCAAGGCCGATACCAGATCGCCGAAGTAACGGCCCGCTCCTGAATAGACGAAGGTTCTGGCGCGTCAATACCTAGCGTTTTTGCATCAAACGTTGTCCAGCGCGGGGTAGGTATTTCCAATACGCGAGCGTAGTAAAATGCTTGCTGCTCGCTAGAAAAATCCGGGTCTTGCCATACGGTCATTAGTTGTGATGCGCCAATAGTATTTTGGTAGCTCGCCTGTTTGGTATTAACGGTATTGCCAACCGCAGAAAGTTTTCCGGTGTTTTTATCGATACTGCGCTCGCCGGACCAGACGACCTCATAAACTTTTTCATGGCTTTGTCCTGATGCATCAATCCAGCCTTTGATAATTTGGATACGGTCCAGATTGGCTCCGTCAGGGTCGCGACTGGCGGCGATGGCAAAGCGGGGGGCGTTTTCTGGTAGCTGCTCTTGGTGCGGTTTGAGGATGTTGCCCATGGCAACACCGGTGTCGTAGGCTGTGGCTATCCAATCATTTTCTAGAGGTAGTTGATCAGAAAAGTCCCAGCCGCCAAAAAAGCGGACGGTAATGAGAGGGCCGGAGGTGGCATAGGTTTCTTTGCTGGCCATGCCATCATAGATGGATTCGCGGGTATTTTGCTCTGCCCAGACGCCTGCCAAGCCAGCGGCACTCCAGCGTCTGCCGCCGGGCATATCGTCAGGTAAAAAAGTTGCAGTGGCCATTCGCAAGCCGGCACTGCCATCGAGTAGTGGTAACTTGCCGTGGTAATTGTCTTCTTCTACTGGTGAGCTTGAATTGTGGCCATCGGAGGCGCCGATCACACCGAATTGATAGGGATTAAAACCTTCGCGATGAGACAGTTCAAGGCCTAGTCTCAGGGCATCGCGACTATAGCTGCCCTTTGGTTGTGACAGTTCAAATGAATGAGACAGCAGGGTGTCGTAAATTTCAAAGCCGGCAAACTCATCCGTGGGCGACAGCTCGGGGTGAGTTTCTGACGAGCCTTTGACCTGGAATATTTCACTTAAAGGTTCGTTGCGCAGCCGTTGTTGGGCATAGCCGGCATCCATTTTTTTGCCATCGAAAGCGACTGCGTCATACATCAGGCCGTCACTCACGTTGCCGTTGTGGGGGATCGCCATCATCGTCATGCCCTGTTCGCGCTGTGATTCCAGTGCTTGCCAAAGATCTCTCGGGTCTAACGATTCCAGTGAGCTATAAGGAAAGGCGGGAACGTGGGTGTCGCGATAAATAACGTTGCGATGCAGGTTGCGGGTATCGGGTTGTGACGACCATTCATAGGCAACAAAGGTGCTGAAAACGCCGGGAATATAGTGGCGCTCTGCGGCGGCAATAGTGTCTTGCCAGGCGTTATAGCTGGCTTGCGGGGTGGTATCAGCATCGACGTCTTTTAAGTCAAAGGTACCCAGCGAGCGAATAAAAAAGAGGGTATTGCGGATCCGGCTATCTTCCAGCAGCCGCTGGCGTAAACTGCGCTTGCTCAGCAGTAACTCTGGTTGCTGGTCGCGCAACACACCAAGGTATTCGGAGTGATCCGTGACGGCGGCGAAATCCAGTGGTCGTTTAATTTTGATGCCGTAACCCGCGCCATGCGCAATTTCACCGCCGCGGGTGAACGTGTAGGCATCATCCGGTGTGGTGCGTACGCCCATGGTGTAGGCATCGGTGGAGTAGCTGGTGTGGATATGTAAATCACCCCAGAATACATTTTTATTGGCGTTAAAAGTCACAGCGGGTTTTGCCGGGATCGGGGCGGCGGCCTCTTTGTTATAGGCGGGAATAGGCTGCCGTCCTGTTTTGGGCTGCATCCTGCCAGCGTTAGGGATGCAGTTAGCAAAACAACAAAGGTATTTTTCATTGGCTGAGACCGCAGTTTAATGTTGGTATCAGTATAGGCATCGCTATCAGTTACTCTGAGTATTCTCTATCGTCAGGTCTTCGTTAGGGTGACGTTCTATGGTGCGGAACAACCAGTCGTAGAATAGGGTAATAGTGGAGTAATTACCGCGGTGCATGTCCAGATGATGGGCATCGTGTTTCATAGCAATCCAGTTGATGGTTTTCCATGGGAAGCCTTTGAGATCAATCCGGCAGTGATTGATTTGATTTAATTGGGTATAGACGATATTGCAAAAAACGATGGTGGCAATATGGAAAGGTTCGCCATTGAGTAAACAAATAATCGAAGTCACAAGGTAAAATAGGCCGATACCTATAAAAATTTCCCAGGGGTGCAACAGAAAAGAATCTATGGAGCTGACCCGGCTGCGGGCTTGATGGTGTACTGCGTGTACCATCCGAAAATAACCCTGGCCGTGAAATACAAAACGGTGCGTGAGGTAATAGAAAAAATCATAAACCATCAGAATCAGCACGGAGTCAATGAGTATTTTACTGATCGGTTGCGGCTCTAGTGTGACTAAAAAAGGCAGCACGCCGAGATAAAATGCTAAAGAAAAACCGAGCCCGATTTTCTGGCTGGCTTTGACGCGATGATGGTATTTTTTGCCCTTGTTGCGCCATTTATCTTTGTTTTTCTCTTCGTCGGTTTCCCGGCTATTAGCTAGCGCAGGAATACGAAATAAAAGAAATTTACTGATCGTAATAATACCGATGACGAGTAGTACGGTGATAAGGCCGGCGGGCCAGTTGTATGCAAGTGTCATAATAATTGCCTGATAGCTTTAGCGAGTTCTGAATGTATGTGCGGGGTTACTCAGCACCAGATTCCTTGGCTTTTTCAAGATCTTTAGTGGCTTCAGCAATAGCTTCCTCCATAGGGAAAAGCATTGCTGCCGCTTTCGGGTAACCACAGTACTGAGCGATAAAAAGGTGGAGCTCACGAATCTCTTCGGCGTTTAAGTCACCGCGTTTAATCGCTGCCTTAGTTTGTATCTTGAAGGTCGTAGCTTCCCCTTGGGCGGCTATCATACCGAGCAACAGGATGCGTTTGTCGCGCATGGAGATAATGTCCCGTGTCCATATTTCAGCGAATAAAGTTTCCAGCATAATGTCGGAAAAGGCATAGCCTTGCTCCGGGACGACAACGTCACCGGCATAGACATCCATTATTTTTTCTTTACCTGTATTTCTGCGTTCGTCATTGCTCATGGTAAAACCTCTTTGATTTTTGATGGTTAGTCATTATTTGAAATAAGCAGTTTTCCCAGCGCCAGTGCTTTATCGGGGCCGAGTTGTTGGCTAAGTTTTTTGGCCAGCAGAGTAAGTTCTTCATCTTGCTGGTCGCAGAGTGCTATCGCCAGCGTGGTTAATCCTGATTTGATCGTGTTGAGATTTTTTTGACCGATAAGTGCCGCGAGTTCCACTTCCAGTTCCTGCATGGCTTGTTTGGAATCGCTAATCAAGCGATGCCCGGCTGCTGTGAAAAAAATACATGCTGGCGCGGGTCCAGTGGGTCGGATTGTCGCTCGATATAACCCAATTGCTCCAGTTCGCTGGCGATCAGGCTGATGGCTTGTTTACTCACGCCTTGTTCTCTTGCCATGGTTTGAATGTGCCCACCTAACGGCCCGATATTTTTTAGCACTGAGCCATATCGGGGTTTTAAATCAGGGTGACCTTTGCTTTTGGTGATTTCACGTAGTCGTTGATTGATATATTCGGATAGTCGAGGCAGGGTAGCAGCGAGCGGCGATGGGATGCCTGAAGGGGGTTTAAAGCTGGTTAACAG
Source organism: Oceanicoccus sp. KOV_DT_Chl (assembly GCF_900120175.1). NCBI lineage: Bacteria > Pseudomonadati > Pseudomonadota > Gammaproteobacteria > Cellvibrionales > Spongiibacteraceae > Oceanicoccus > Oceanicoccus sp. KOV_DT_Chl. The sequence continues at coordinate 936,109 of NZ_FQLF01000002.1, read as the reverse complement.
GCCGAGTTTGATATTCAGTTTTTCAACTAGTTGCGTGATATTTTTGAGGCTTTTCTGGCCAATGATATCGGCGAACAGGGATTGTTGTTTGCCGGTTTCGATAGCGCCATCATGTATTAATTGTTTAGCTTTTTTTGTCAATGCGATACGCTTCGAACGTTTATCTAATGGGTCTTCTGAGCGTTTAATATAGCCAGCCGCTTCGATTTGTTTGGCTACTTGATTTGCCGCCTGACGGGAGATGCCTAACCGCTCTGTAATATCGCTAAGTTTGGCCTCGCCATTGGCGGCCATAAATATATAGGGTTCAAAGCTCAGCTTGAGTTTTTTATGACCATAGGTGTTGATCAATGCAGTCATGATTTCTGATTCCAGCAATAGCGTAATATCCAGAATATTACGGGCTAAGTTATCCCGATGCTGGCTGCTTGTTGATTGTTTTTTTGGCTCATATCAGTGCTGCTGGTGTATTTGGTTTCAAGGTAAATTTACCGCGGAGTTGCCAATATTCTGGTGGCTGAAATCGCTAGCTGAAAAAATTAGCTAATACCTAGCAGATCATCGCGATCACCGATAAAGACTTCCGCACAGTAACCAAAATCTACCGGCAAATTAACGCCGCTAACAAAGCTGGCCATTTTGCTGTTGAGTAATACCAGCGGTTCACCCATTTCTGCGCCGGTGGCATAACGACCATTGGAAGGAAGAAATAAATCAATTGCTTCTGCTGGCATTTTTCCTTCGCCTTTAAGTGTATCCATAAAGCCGCTGGCGGTTGGTGACGGTGAAATGCAATTAATACGAATATTTTTCTTGGCCAGTTTTTTTGCCATGGTCATGGTGTAAGCAATAATGCATTGCTTGGAAAAGCCATAGCCATCTGAACTCTCGAGTGGGTGATCCGCAATCCACTGCGCGGCAACCTCTAAACTGTTGTCCAGTGCCAGGAAGGTTTTAGCGGTTTCAATTTTTGGTTTCCAGCCCATGCCTGCGGTAGAGGCGATAGAGGCGATACCGCCACCTGCGCTGATGCGTGGCAACAAACTTTCAGTCAGGTAGCGCAAGCCACTGAAGTTAATCAAAATGGTGTCTGCAGCTGAAAAAGGGGGAGAAGGCACGCCGGCACAATTAAACAGCGCATCAATATTGTCGGGAAGTTCGGCGACAGCGGCATCTATTGAGGTGGCGTTTTTCATATCAACGCTGATGGCTTTGTGAACGGGTACGGTAATAGAAGCAATATCCAGAGCAAAGACATTTGCGCCTAAATCTACCAGTTGCTGAGCTGCCGCTTGCCCCATGCCGGAAGCCGCACCAGTGATGACCACATTTTTATTTTCATAGCCGAGTACATTGTTCATCTTGTGTTCTCTTTTTAAGTGACTGATTTATTTGGGTATGGGTTTGTGGCGTTGCTACGAAATCCCAATAGCGATGGTTTTGGTTTCAAGATATTCCTCAAAGCCTTCAGGGCCCATTTCGCGGCCAATACCACTTTGTTTGTAACCGCCAAAAGGTGCGTCGGCGGCGTAGAAATTACCGCCATTGACGTTGATGGTGCCAGTGCGAATGCGCCGGGCAACAGCCAGTGCGCGTTCTTCTGAAGCGGACCAGACGCTGCCGGATAAACCAAATTCAGAATCGTTGGCAATGCGAATGGCATCGGCTTCATCTTCATAGGCGATAACACAGAGTACCGGGCCAAAAATTTCTTCCCGCGCTATAGTCATATCGTTAGTAACATCGACAAAGACGGTGGGTTGTACGTAATAGCCTTTTTCCAGTTGCTCTGGCCTGCCGCCGCCTAGTAAAACGCGGGCGCCTTCGTCTTTGCCTTTTTGTATATAGCTCAACACGCGGTCGCGTTGTTTGGCGTTGACTAACGGCCCCATAATTTCATCGGAGTCGGGATTGCCGTAGCTAATAAAGCCAAAATAACTTGTTAACAGCTCTTCGACTTCTGCCTGTTTGGCTTTGGGGATCAGCAGGCGGGTATTGAGTGCACAGCCTTGGCCGGCATGAAAACAAACGGCCAGTGCACTTAATAAGCTGCTACTGAGATCAGCGTCATCCAACATGATATTGGCGGATTTTCCGCCCAGTTCCAGAAACACTTTTTTAACGGTTTTAGCCGCCTGTGCCATGATATGTTTGCCAACGGCGGTGGAGCCGGTAAAAGAAATCATGTCTACCCGTGGGTCGGTTACCAATTGCTCGCCGACGATTTGCGGGTCTGCTGCCGTGATCACGTTAAATACACCGGCGGGAATATCCGTGTGTTCTTTGATAATGCGGCCCAGAGTGGTGGCTGACCAAGGGGTGTCTGGTGCGGCTTTTAATACTACGGTGCAGCCGGCTGCCAGTGCCGGAATAGACTTGGCCAAATTGATTTGCAGTGGAACATTCCAGGGGGTAATGCAAGCGACCACGCCGATGGCTTCTTTCTCTACCAAGCGGCGGCTTTTGATATTCATTAATTCATACTGGCCAATGTCCCGGCTCCATTCGAATTTGGGTAATGCCTCAAGACTGAAATCCATAAAACTGATGGGCACTTCGCAGTGCGGACCGCCGCTGCCACAAATGCCTAGCGGCGCTCCGGTTTCGGCAGCAATTTGTAATTTGAAATCGTCCATTTCTGCTAGCAGTCCGGCTTTTAATTGCTGCAGGCATTTGAGCCGGAAGGCGTGGTTTGTTGACCAGTCAGTGTGGTCAAAAGCTCTGCGAGCAGCCGCGATGGCCTGATCCATTTCTTCAGGGCCGGCATCAACGACATGACCAATAACTTCTTCGGTTGCCGGGTTGATGTTGGGATAGGTTTTACCACTGCTGGCAGTCACCAGTTCACCATCAATTAATAAGTTGCTCTCTGGGTTCATTACTGTCTCCGGGAATTATTTCTTTGGTTGTTATTTTGCTATTTGATTTCAATCAAGGCGCGATTCATCTTTGCCGACGAATACATCTTCAATGCGGTCGCATAAGTATTCAGCGGTTGGCAGTACCACATTATGGTCTTTAGCGGTGTTTAGTGCGCACTCCAGGTCTTTACGTGCCAGTTTGCCCATGGTGCCGAAGTACTCGATCATCTGTTCATTGCTATAGGATGGCGCCATGCTATTGCGACCCGAAACAAACATATGCATCTGCTCGTTTATCACGCCGTTGGAACGGCCAACTTCGCGCAGCACATCGACTGAAAGGCCGCAGCGGTCGGCAAGTTTGGTGGCCTCGGCCAACAACACAAATTCACCGTATTGGATAAAGTTATTACACAGTTTTAGCGCAATACCTGTGCCCAAATCGCCGGCGTGAACCACTTTTTCTGCAGAAGTTTCAAATACCGGTTGCGCGCGGGCCACAATCGCTGCATCACCGCCTACCATATAACAGAGCGTGCCTTCAACTGCACGGTGGGCACCGCCAGTAATCGGCGCATCAATTAAATGGATATTGAGAGCACTCGCGTCGCTGGCCCATTTCAATAAATTGGCTTGGGTGACAGTGCTGTGAATAGCAATAATGGTGTCGGCGGTAACGTTTTTAAACAGTCCGCCGTCGCCATAGAGCAAGTCTTCGACTTGCTGGTCATCGCGCACGCAAATGCCGATGTGGCTGCAGAGCTTGGCGAGTTCGGCGGTGGTGGTACAGCCAATAGCGCCTTTGTCGATCAGCTCCTGTACCGCAGGTTGGTAGACGTCATACACGTGTGCCTGAAAGCGATTAATGAGTCGCTCGGCGGAGGGTTTGCCAATATTGCCTAAACCAATGTAGCCAACCTTTTGTTTTGTATTCACTGTGCTGCCCCGTGCGGTTTATTTGAGCATAGGTTATGTGGGTAAAAACTAAGTGTCAATACAAGTTTACTTAACGTCAATTAATGTTTACGTTATTGGTGTGGGGGTTGGTGACACATTTTTGTTTGATGGATACACCAGGTACATGGATTGGTGTGGAAAGCCCTCCAACACTGGTGTGCGCAACAAGCTGAGTTTCGGCTCGGTCTCCCGATTCAATTATTCGAGGACAGGCTCTTCGAAGGTATGAGGCCATGCACGCTGTACGCTAATGGCACTAAGCAGAAGTTATATAGTAAACATCACTCCCGCAGGCGCATTGCTGTCCGGAATTAAATGTCACTTTGTAGCGTTTGAATCTATAAATACACTGTCAATTCTATGAAATACAAAGTTGAGATTTAATTTACAGGTCGTCATCCTACGCGTAGGCGTGGGATCCAGAGCTACGGAGCGCTAAGGGTTCGAATACAGTCGACACTTGTAAAATACTCTGCTTTTTCAGTTTATAAAAAAGCTCGAGCAATCTTGATCGTTAATCGCAACTGGGTTCCCGCCTTTTGCAGAATAGAAGGAGTCCATATACGGGAATGACGTAAAAAAGAGGATCCTCTGCTGGCACTCATCAACAGCTTTAAATCTCAACATATATAAGTAAAAGACCAGCTTGTTTATTGAAAACAGACCTCACGATTTAGTTAAGCCTCAATATCGAATTATTTCTGTTGGGGTTTGAGCCACTATCGCTTAGCAAGAGATTAATCGTTTGCCATATTATGTAAACGGTTGTTTATAATTGCAGTGGCCTCATCTACCATACGTTCAATTAATTGTTCGCAGCTTGGAATATCATCAATCAACCCCATCACCATCCCGACAGTCCAGATACCATCATCTATATCACCACCTTCGATACATTTTTCACGACCGCGTACGCCGGCGACTAAGGGTTGTAGTTCAGAAAAGTCCGTTTCACCGGGGCGTGATTCAATGTTAACAACTTCATCCGAGATTGAATTTTTGAAAACCCGGCAAGTATTGCGCAGTGACCGGAACATTAACGTTGTCGCGCGTTCATCGGCATCTACCATGGCCTGCTTCATGTTTTCGTGTACTGGCGCTTCTTGAGTGGCAACAAAACGACTGCCCATATTGATGCCTTCTGCGCCCAGGGCTAATGCGGCAGCTAGTTGTGACCCGGTACCAATGCCGCCTGAGGCAACCATCGGGATGGTGAGTTTTGCATAAGCTGCAGGCAGCAATACCAAATTAGTAACATCGTCCTCACCTGGGTGGCCTGCACATTCAAAGCCATCAACACTGACCGCATCGCAACCTACTTTTTCTGCCTTTAATGCGTGGCGTACCGATGTGCATTTGTGAATAACTTTGACCCCCGCTGCTTTGAGAGCGGGCATAAACTCTTCAGGGCTGCGGCCAGCTGTTTCAACGATTTTAATCCCACTGTCAATAATGACTTCTATATATTCGGCGTAGGGGGGTGGCTTGATCGATGGAAGTATAGTGAGGTTTACACCAAATGGTTTGTCGGTCAGGGTGCGGCAGCGCGCGATTTCATCGCGTAATGCTTGCGGTGTTGGCTGAGTCAACGCCGTTAAAATACCCAGGCCGCCGGCATTGGAAACGGCGGCAGCTAATTCTGCACGGCCAACCCACATCATGCCACCCTGGATGATGGGGTGCTTGATGCCAAACATTTCTGTTATACGTGTTTTCATACCAGGTTACCTTGTTGGTGTTTGTTGTAAGCAAGTTATCGCTGTTGTTTATTTTCCCTGAAACTTAGGCGCGCGTTTTTCAAAGAATGCCGCTGCTCCTTCCTGGAAATCTTCGCTGCGATAACACGTATTTTGTATTTCAGCTTCGGCAGCCAGTACCTCGGCTAAAGGCGATGTCGCTGCTTTCTTCAATAGCTCTTTTGAATAGCGTAAGGTTAGCGGCGCCTGTGCGGCCAATTGCAGTGCCCATTCGGTTGCCTCTGATAGCAAGCTGTCAGCAGCGACAACTTTATTAGCGACACCTAGTTCAATACATTGCTGCGCTGTTAAGCGTTGCGAAAATGCAATCATTTCATAGGCTTTTTTGGCGCCCAATAAATCTTGGAATAGTTTATGGCTGCCGCCGTCCGGGATTAAACTAATGGCGCCAAAAGCCGAGTAGAGAAAAGCGTTGTCAGCCATGATGACTAAATCACAACTTAATGCGATGGCTGAACCAATACCTGCAGCAGCACCGTTGATTGCACCGATAACAGGTTTGGGTGCGTCAGTAATGCCCTGAATGATGGGGTTGTACTCATTGTTTAATTGTTTGGTGATAAAACCATCCTGATTATCACCGGGAAGTTTTTCTACTAAATCAGCGCCAGCACAAAAGCCTTTGCCTTCGCCAGTTATCAACATGACGCGAACATCTTTGTCGGCACTGGCTGCGGCTAAAGCCGCGGCGATATCCATACGCATTTGCCGGTTGAGTGAGTTGCGAACCTCTGGGCGATTCAAGGTGATAATAGCAAGTGAGTTTTTCACTTGATAATTGACTGTCTCGAAAGTATTCATAGGGATATACCTGATAAAAAGGGTAGTTACTTAACGGCGCCTAGTGCGATTAAATGTTGAATTTCGTCAGTATTCAAACCAAGCTTAGCGAGTACTTGCTTGGTGTCATCACCGGCGGCATGTTGGCCGTGTTCTACGCTGGAAGGGGTGCGGCTGAAGCCGCGGGCCGGCGCAGGTTGCGGATAGCCGTCAATTTCTAGGTAGGCATTTCTGGCTTTGTTGTGGGGTGATGGGGGGCTTCTGTTGCGGTCAACACGGGTGAGACGCAGGCATCGCTAGTACCCATTATGGCATCCCATTCGTCCCGGGTTTTGTGTTTGATGACGCTGGCTAATTGTTCTTTTAGTGCTGGCCATTGCTTAATGTCTGCCTGAGACTGTGGTGAAAAAATTTCGCTATCCAATTCGGCTAATTCAACCAGCTTGGCAAAAAACTGCGGTTCAATGGGCCTAAAGCGATATATTTTTCGTCTTTGGTTTCATAGCTGTCGTAGAAAAAAGCAGCGCCATCTAAAATATTGACACCACGACCGTCCAGGTCCCATTGCTTGGCAGCGCTAAAACTATGACACATCCACATTAAGTTGGCAGCGCCATCAACCATGGCTGCATCGACGACTTGGCCAATGCCAGAGTTTTTTGCTTCTAGCAATGCCGCTAAAATTCCCGTCACCAAAAACATGGTGCCGCCACCAAAGTCACCGATTAAAATTTAACGGCACTACCGGTTTTTGACCTTTCACGCCAATAGAGTGGAGTGCGCCGGTTAGCGCGATGTAATTGATGTCGTGTCCTGCAGTTTGTGCGAGCGGGCCGGTTTGTCCCCAGCCGGTCATACGGCCATAAATCAACGCCGGGTTTACTGCCAAACAATCTTCCGGGCCAATACCTAATTTTTCAGTAACGCCGGGACGAAACCCTTCAATTAATACATCGGCGTTAGCAATTAATTGTAAAAGGGTATTGCGACCTTGCTCGCTTTTAAGATTTACGATAATGGATTTTTTACCGCGTCGGCTCATGTCTTTAGCGTAAAGCGGATTAGCTTTAGCGTCGCGGTCAATAACAATGACTTCGGCACCCATATCGGCTAATAACATACCCGCCATTGGACAGGGTCCCATGCCCGCTAGCTCAATAACTTTATAACCGCTTAACGCACCCATAAGAAAACCTGCTGCTCTGAATTATTGCTATATCGTTCAGCTAAGCGTTAATGCTTGCACGGTGAGGTTTCAAGATTAACGATGCTGTATCTGTTTTTATCTAAATCGGTATGGATAAAACAGGGCAACCTTTTACCGTTGCCCAATCGTCTTAACGTGGTTGCATGCGAATAGCTGCATCCATACGAATGCATTCACCATTGATGTAATCATTATCAACAATGTGGGCTGAAAGTTTCGCAATTTCGCTGGTTTTGCCAAGACGCTTTGGATAAACCGTAGATTGTTCCAGCGACTTGTAATACGACTCTTCGATAGTGTCGAACAGCGGTGTGTGGATCAGGCCGGGGACAATAGTGTTGACGCGAATACCATAACTGGCGAGCTCGCGGGCCATCGGTAGTGTCATGCCGACAATGGCACCCTTCGAGGCAGAGTAGGCGACTTGGCCAATCTGACCTTCATAAGCAGCAACAGAGGCGGTGTTAATAATGACGCCACGACCGCCGTCGTCATTAAAGGGTTCGTTCTGTGCCATTTTTTCGGCGGCCAAGCGCGCAACGTTAAACGTGCCTACCTGATTGACCATGATAACTTTCATATAGGTATCGAGTGGGTGTGGACCATTTTTACCATAGGTTTTACAAGCGGGGCCGATACCGGCGAAGTTATTGACGATATGCAACGCGCCAAATTTTTCGATTACTGCGTCCATGGCTGTTTGTACCGACGCCTCATCGCTGACATTAACATTAAAGTAAGCGACGTTATCACCCAGACGTTTGGCAATTGCGTTGCCCGCTTCTTCGTTTAAATCGAAGATGGCGACATTGGCGCCCAGTTCAGCATACAGTTCGGTAGTTGCTTGCCCCAAGCCAGATGCGCCGCCGGTGACAATGGCTGTTTTTCCTGCGATATCCATAGTGTTTCCTCTTTAATAATAAGTGTGGTGAGTAGGTTGAGTGTTACGCCATATCCCGATCAATAAATGCGGTGTTTTCGCCCTGATAAATATCACGGCCGATTATGAGTTTCATCACTTCTGACGTGCCGGCATAAATCCGTGTTACCCGTGCATCTGCATACATGCGGCAAATGGGATATTCATCCATATAGCCTGCACCGCCATGTAACTGAACGCCCTCATCGACTACACGACACAATAATTCACTGGTGAGTAATTTGGCTTTGGCAGCATCAACAGCGGTCAGTTGCTCGCTATTAAGCGCTTTTACACATTGGTCGATGTAGATTTGCTGCATATCAATTTCAGCTTTTAGCTCCGCTAATTTAAATTGCGTGTTCTGGAATTCAGCTAATGTTTTCTTGAACAGTTTACGTTCATTGGTGAAATCAACGGTTATGTCAAACGCTTTTTGCGCTGCCGACAACGCCTCAACTGCGGCAATTAAACGTTCTTCGGCTAAGCCTTCCATTAAATAAGAGAAGCCTTTGGTCGGATCACCTAACGTATTTTCCTTCGGCACTTTTACATTTTGAAAAAATAGCTCGGCAGTATCCTGTGCTTTTTGCCCCAGTTTTTTTAACGGTTCGCCGCGTTCAAAACCCTTAAAACCACGCTCCACCAAAAACAATCCAATTTGTCGCGGATTATTGATTGGGTCGGTTTTGGCGGCAACGATCACCACATCAGCATTAACACCATTCGATATAAAGGTTTTATTGCCGTTCAGCAAATAGTGATCACCTTGATCAATCGCTGTTGCCCGCATGGCGGCCAAATCACTGCCGGCATCGGGTTCGGTCATGGCAATAGCTAAAATGGTTTCGCCGCTGACACACTTGGGCAGAAAGCGTGCTTTTTGTTCGGCATTACCAAAACGTTGGAAGTAGGGGCCGACCAAGCGGCTGTGTAATGTGCAGCTCCAGTCGCCGGTGATGGCGTATTGGTTTTCTTCAATAATAATTTGCTCGTAGCGAAAATCATTATCACCGAGTCCCCCATATTCCTCGTCCGGCCAGGTCATCAAGAACCCCTGCGCACCCGCTTTTAGAAATGCTTCGCGATCAACAATGCCGTTGTTTCTCCAGCCTTCCATATGCGGGATGATTTCTTGCTCCAGAAATTTCCGATAGGCGGCACGGAACATAATCTGCTCTTCGGTAAACTCTCTTTTTAACATAGCGCTGAGCCTTTAATCGATCTTGATAAGAATTAGACGAAACTTTCGTTCGCTTTGGCTTTATCAAGCAAAATTTTTGGTGCCGCGAAACGTTCACCGTACAGTGTTTCCAATTCGCTACAACGACTAATAAAGGCCTCCAGACCAATCATGTTATTGTGCTCGTAGGTGTTGACGACTTGCAGGAAGCCACCTGTCCAGGTGGGGCGCCAATACCTAACAGCGAGCCTACATTGCCATCGGCTACAGAGGATAAAACACCTTCTTGTAAGCACTTGAGACTTTCAATAACCTGACGAACAATGAGGCGGTCCTTGATATCCTGATGCGGCAGTGTGACTTCAGGTTTGTGGAACAGGGTGTAAATTTGTGGCCAAATACGTTTGCTGCCGTCGGCGGCATACTCGTAATAACCACCGC